>NZ_JBSHAW010000020.1:108754-152208 GCF_053611685.1 Streptomyces sp. NPDC054786
GTGCCGGCGTAGGTGTGGGTGACGGTGGCGGTGCCGCCGGAGAGGGTGGCGGTGGTTGCGCTGGTGCCGTCGCCGAAGGTGAAGGTGACGGTGCCGGTGGGGGTTCCCGCCCCGGGGGCGACCGAGGCCACGGTGGCGGTGAGGGTGGTGGGTTGGCCGGCGACAGTGGGGTCGGGGGAGGAGGCCACGGCGGTCGTGGTGGTGGCCTTGCTGACGCTCTGGGTGTCGGTGCCGCTCGACGTCGTGTAGTGGGTGTCGCCGTTGTAGGTGCCGGTGAGGGTGTACGGGCTGCCGGAGGTGTCGGTGTAGATGTGGGTGGTGGTGGCGAGGCCGTTGCTGAGGGGCGCGGTCACCGTGGGGCTGCCGTCGCCGAAGGTGAAGGTGACGGTGCCGGTGGGGGTGCCCGCTCCGGGGGCGGCCGAGGCCACGGTGGCGGTGAGGGTGGTGGGTTGGCCGACCACGGTGGGGTCGGGGGAGGAGACCACGGCGGTGGTCGTGGCGGCCTTGCCGACGGTCTGGGTGTCGGTGCCGCTCGACGCGGTGAAGCTGGCGTCCCCGTCGTAGCTCGCGGTCGCGGTGTACGGCCCGCCCGCGCTGGTGTACGCGTGGCTGATCCGGGCCACCCCGCCGGAGATTGGCGCCGATGCGGTCGGCGCCCCGTCCCCGAAGTCGAAGGTGACCGTGCCGGTCGGCACCCCGGCCCCCGGACCGACCGGCGCCACCGTCGCGGTCAGGGTCACCGGCTGGCCGGTCACCGATGGGTCCGGGGCGGTGACCAGTGTGGTGACGGTCGCCGCCGGCAGCACGGTCTGGGTGTCACCGCCCGCGGAGGAGCCGAAGTTGGCGTCCCCGCTGTAGTTGGCGGTGATGCTGTAGGGGCTGCCGGTCGCGCCGGTGTAGGTGTGCGCGACGGTCACCGCGCCGCCGGACAGCGGCGCCGTGATGGCCGCCGCCCCGTCCCCGAAGTCGAAGGTGACGGTGCCGGTGGGCACGCCGGCGCCGGACGGCGTGGGGACCACTGCGGCGGTGACGGTCACCGGCTGGCCGGTCACCGTGGGGTCGGGCGAGGAGGTCACCGTCGTCGCGGTGGTGGCGGCGATGGCCGTCACGGTGTGCGGGACGGTGGCGGTGGCGGTGGTGAAGTCGGCGTCCCCGCTGTAGGTGGCGGTGGCGGTGTAGGGGCTGCCCGCCGTGGTCGCATAGGCGTGGTCGGTCGTCGCGATCCCGCCCAGGACCGGAGCGGTGACCGGTGCGCTGCCGTCGCCGAAGTCGAAGGTGACCGTCCCGGTGGGGGTGCCCGCGCCCGGAGGAACCGCAAAGACGCGCGCGGTGAAGGTGACGTTCTGCCCGGCAGCGGACGGTTCCGGGGAGGAGGCCAGCGTCATCGCCGTGGCGACCGGGCCCACGGTCTGGGTGGCGGTGCCGGTGGACGGGGCGAAGTCGCCGTCGCCGTTGTAGGCGGCGGTGAGGGGGTAGGGGCTGCCGGCGGTGGTGGTCCAGGTGTGGGGGGTGGTCGCGGCGCCGTTGATCAGGGGCACGGTGACCGGTGCGGCCCCGTCGCCGAAGTCGAACGTCACGGTGCCGGTGGGGGTGCCCGCCCCCGGGGTGACGGGTGCCACCGTGGCGGTGAGGTCGACGAATTGGCCCGGCACCGAGGGGTCGGGCGAGGAGGTGAGGGTGGTGCTGGTCGTCGCCGGGGTGACGGTGTGGCTGCCGGTCCCCGCGGACGCGGAGAACCCTGGGTCGCCGCTGTAGGAGGCCATGACGGGGAAGGGGCTGCCGACGGTGCCGGCCCAGGTGTGGGGGGCGGTCGCGATGCCCTCGGCCAGCGGTACCGCCACCGGGTCGGTGCCGTCGCCGAAGTCGAATGTCACGGTGCCGGTCGGCGTCCCGGCGCCCGGTGCCACCGCCGCGACCGTGGCGGTCACGGTCACCGCCTGCCCGGTCGCCGACGGGTCGGGCGAGGAGTCCACCGCTGTCGTCGTCGACGCCGGCTGCACGGTGTGGGTTCCGAACCCCACCGAGGCGATGAAGTCGTCGTCGCCGCTGTAGCCGGCGGTGACCGTGTACGGGCCGGCCGCCCCGGTGAAGGTGTGCACGGTCGTCGCCAGGCCCTGGGCCACGGTCGCGACGACCGGTGCGGTGCCGTCGCCGAAGTCGAAGGTCACCGTCCCGGTCGGGGTGCCGTCCCCCGGGGCGTCCGGCGTCACCCGAGCGAAGAACGTCACCTGCTCGCCCGTCACCGACGGCTCCGGAAGGCGGCTGACGGCGGTGGTGCTCGCGCCAGGGCCGACGGTCTGGGTGGTGGTGCAGCCGGAGGGGGCGAAGCCGAAGTCGCCGTGGTACGTGGTGGTCAGGGTGTAGGGGCTGCCGGCGGCGCCGGGCCAGGCGTGGGTGACGGTGGCGGTGCCGTCCGTCACGGGGGTGGTCACCGACGGGGTGCCGTCGCCGAAGTCGAAGGTGACGGTGCCGGTCGGGGTGCCGGCCCCGGGGGCGACCGCGGAGACCGTCGCGGTGACGGTGACCGGCTGGCCCGGCACCGCGGGGTCCGGGACGGAGCTGACGGAGGTGGTGCTCGCGGCCGCGGTGACGGTGTGCGAGCCGGTTGCCGAAGTGGGCCCGAAGTCGGCGTCCCCGCTGTACGCCGCGGTGAGGACGTACGGGCTGCCGGCGGCGCCGGCCCAGGCGTGGGTCACGGTCGCCGCCCCGCCGGCGAGCGGCACCGCGACCGGTGCCGTGCCGTCCCCGAAGTCCACGGTGACGGTGCCGGTCGGCGTACCGGTGCCCGGTGCGGTCGCGGAGACCGTCGCGGTCACGGACACCGGCTGGCCCGACACCGACGTGTCGGGCGCCACCGTGATCACCACGTCGGACGCCGACCGGTCCACGGAGTGGTGGGTGGTGCCGGCGGAGGCGGTGAAGTCGGCGTCGCCGCCGTAGGTCGCGGTGATGGCGTAGGGGCTGCCGGAGGTGCCGACGAAGGCATGCTCAGCAGTGGCCACCCCGGCCACCACCGGCGCGGCCACCGGGCCGGTGCCGTCGCCGAAGTCGAATGTCATGGTGCCCGTCGGTGCCCCGGCACCCGGCTCCGCCGGTGTCACCGTCGTGGTGAAGACGACCGGTTGACCGGCCACGGACGGTTCCGGTGCGCCGGTCACCGTGGTCGTCGTGGCGTCCGGCAGCACCGTCTGGGTGGCGGTGGCCACCGCGGTGGTGAAATCGTCGCTGCCGTTGTAAACAGCGTTGATCGCGTAGGGGCTGCCCAGGCCGGTGGTGTAGGCGTGGGCGAGCAGAGCGGCCCCGCCGGTCAGTGCCACCGTCGCCGGGGCCGTGCCGTCGCCGAAGTCGACGGTGACCGTGCCGTCGGGCACCCCCGCTCCCGGCGGCAGCGCGGCGGCCGTCACCGCGACGGTCACCGGTTCGCCCACCACCGACGGACCCCCATCGGTGGTGACCGTGAGCACGGTCGCGGTCTGCACCACGGGCTGCGTCGTGCTGCCCGTGGAGGCGCTGAAGTCGGCGTTGCCGTTGTAGGAGACCGTCGCGGTGTAGGGGCTGCCGCCCGTGGTGGTGTACGCGTGCACCACCGTAGCCAGTCCCGCGACCGCGTCGGTGGTCACGGTCGGGGAGCCGTCGCCGAAGTCGAAGGTGACCGTGCCGGTCGGCTCCCCCGTTGCCGGGGACACCGTGGCGATCGCCGCGGTCAGGGTGACCGGCCGCCCGACTGACGACGGCTGGGGTGAGGCGACCACCACGGTGGACGTGGCGGCGGGGTTCATGGTCTGAGTGTCGGTGTCCGAGGAACCGGTGAAGTTCGCATCGCCGTTGTAGGCGGCGCTGACGGTGTAGGGGCTGCCGGTGGTGGCGGTGTACGGGTGGACGGCGATCGCGGCCCCGTCGTCGACCGGGACCAGGACGGTCGCCGAGCCGTCGCCGAAGTCGAAGGTGACGTATCCGGCGGGGGTGCCGGCGCCGGCCGCGTCGGACGCGACGGTGGCCGTGAAGGTGACCGGTTCGCCGGTCACCGAGGGGTCCGGTGCGGAGACCAGCGTCGTCGTCGAACCGGCCTGCTCGACGGTCTGGCCGTCCAGCCCGGACGACCCCGCGAAGTCGGCGTCGCCGCTGTAGACCGCGGTCACCGAGGAGGGGCCGGCGGCGGTGTAGGTGTGGGTGGCCGTTGCCGCACCGCCGGTCAGCGGCACCGTGACCGGCGGGGAGCCGTCGCCGAACTCGAAGGTGACGCTGCCGGTCGGGGTGCCCGATGCCGGCGGGACGACCACGACCGCCGCGGTGAAGGTGACCGCCTCGCCGACGACGGACGGGTCGGGTGCCGAGCTCACCGTCGTCGAGGTGGTCGACACGCTCATCGCCACGCTCTGCACGGAAGTTCCGACGGACGCCGCGAAGTCCCCGTCGCCGGAGTAGGACGCGGTGACGGTGTAGGGGCTGCCCGCGGTGCTGGAGTAGGCGTGGGTCGCCGTCACCAGGTTGTCCAAGACCGGTGCGGTGACGGTCGGGGAGCCGTCCCCGAAGTCGAAGGTGACCGTCCCCGTCGGGGTGCCGGCACCCGGCGGAAGGGGCGTCACCCGCGCGATCAGCGTCACGGTCTGGCCCACCGCGGAGGGCGTGGCCGACGAGATCACCGTGGTGGTGGTCTCGGCCGGTGCGACGGTGTGCACGATGGCGTCGTCGGACGGAGCGAAGTTGCCGTCCCCGCTGTAGTGGGCGGAGATCGTGTAGGGGCTGCCGGAGGCGCTGGTGTAGGCGTGGGCGACGGTGGCCGAGCCGTCGACGAGCCGGGCGGTGAGGATCGGACTGCCGTCGCCGAAGTCGAAGGTGGCCTCGCCGGTCGGGACGCCGGCCCCGGGCGCGACGGGGGTCACGGTGACCGTCACCGCCTCGCCGGTCACGGACGGGTCCGGCGCTGCGGTGACCGTGGTGACCGTGGCCGCCTGCTCGACGCTGTGCAGTGAACTTCCGTTGGAATCGGTGAAGTTGCTGTCGCCGCCGTAGGTGACGGTGACCGCGTACGGGCTCTGTGAGGCGTTGTCGTAGGTGTGGGTGGTGTCGGCGGTGCCGCCGCCGAGCGGGACGGTGACCGGCGTCGTGCCGTCGCCGAAGTCGAAGGTGACGGTCCCCGTCGGGGTGACCGAGGAAGCCGGGACGCCCTCCACGGTGGCGCTGAAGGTGACGGACTGCCCGGTGACCGAGGGGGACGGTGTGGTGCTCACGATCGTCATCGAGACGGCCTTGGCGACCACCTGACTCTCCGTCCCGGCCGAGGGGTTGAAGTTGTCGTCGCCGCTGTAGGCCGCGGCGACCGTGTACGGACTCCCCGACACCTCCGGATTGGTGTGGCTGACCGTCGCCGTGCCGCCCTCGACGGGCACCGTGACCGTCGGGCCGGCATCGCTGAACTCGAAGGTCATGGTGCCCGTCGGCGAACCGTCGGCCGGCGCCTCGGGGGTGACCTTGGCGACGAAGGTCGTCGCCTGCCCCACCGTGGAGGGATCGGGCGCCGAGGTCAGGTCGGTGGTGGTGTCGGCCGGCTGCACGGTCTGGTCCCCGGTGCCGGTGGACGCGGTGAAGTCGGCGCCGCCGTTGTAGGTGGCGGTGACCGCGTAGGGGGTTTCGGCCGCGTCGGTGTAGAGGTGGGTGGTCTCGGCGACGCCGTCGGTGAGCGCCGCGGTGCCGGTTGGGGTGCCGTCGCCGAAGTCGAAGGTGACGGTGCCGGTGGGGGTGCCCGCGCCGGGCGGGACGGTGGTGACCGTCGCACCGAACGTCACCTGCTGCCCCACCGTGGAGGGGTCGGGCGCGGAGGTCAGGTCGGTGGCGGTGCCCGCCGGCTGCACGGTCTGGGCGACGGTCCCGGTGGACGCGATGACGTCGGCGTCGCCGCTGTAGGCGACGGTGACCGTGTACGGGCTCTGCGCGGCGCCGGTGTAGGCGTGCGGGGTGGCGGCGGCCCCGTCGGTGAGGGGGACGGTGACCGGCGTGGTGCCGTCGCCGAAGTCGAAGGTGACGGTGCCGGTGGGGGTGCCCGCGCCGGGCGGGAGGGTGGTGACCGTCGCGGCGAACGTCACCGGCTCACCCACCGCCGCGGAATCGGGCGAGGCCGTGACGGCCGTCGTGGACGCGGCCTGACCGACCGTCTGTGCGGCCGTCCCCGTCGAGGGCGCGATGTTCCCGTCGCCGTTGTAGCCGGCGGTGACGGTGTACGAGGCTTCGGCCGCGTCGGCGTAGGCGTGGTCCACGGCCGCCACCCCGTCTGCCGGCGGGACGGTGACCGGCGTCGTGCCGTCCCCGAAGTCGAAGGTGACGGCGCCGGTGGGGGTGCCCGCCCCGGGCGGGATGGTGGTGACCGTCGCGGTGACGGTGACCGGTTGACCGGCCACCGACGGGTTCGGCGCCAGGCTCACATCGGTGGCGGAGGTGGCCTGTTGGACGGTCTGGGTGTCGGTGCCCGTCGAGGCGGTGAAGCTGCCGTCACCGCTGTAGACGGCGGTGATCGCGTAGGGGGCCTCGGCGGCGTCGGTGTAGGCGTGGGTGACCGTTGCGGCACCGCCCGCCAGCGGGGCGGTGCCGGTGGGGGTGCCGTCGCCGAAGTCGAAGGTCACCGTGCCGGTCGGCGCCCCGTCCCCCGGCGGTACGGGGGCGACCCGGGCGACGAGGGTGACGGCCTGCCCGGCCGGCGAGGGGTCGGGGGAGGACAGCACGGTGGTGGTGGTCGAGGCCGCCTCGACCACCTGGGAGTCCGCCCGGCTGGACGGTGTGAAGAAGACGTCGCCGCCGTAGGAGACGGTGACCTCGTAGGGGGTCTCGGACGGAGCGGTGTAGACGTGGCCGACCGACGCCGTGCCACCGGTGAGGGCAGCCGGCACGGGTGCCGATCCGTCGCCGAAGTCGAAGGTGACGGTGCCGGTCGGGGTGCCGGTCGTGGGCGGAACCCCCGTCACCACCACGGTGAAGGTGACCGTTTCCCCCACGACGGAGGGGTCCGGCGCGGAGCTGATGGCCGTCTCCGTGGGCGCCTGATAGCCGAAGCTACCGGACACGGTCACGCTGCCGCCCGGGGTGGTGATGACGAGGTCGGCCGGACCCGGCGTTCCCGGCGGCGTCACCACCACCAGCAGGGTGTCGGAGTACGCACGGAACGAGACCGCGGGCACCCCGCCGACGGTGACGGCGGTGACCCGGCTGAGGACGGTGCCGCTCACCACCAGGGTGGTACCGCCCGCGATCGGCCCGGTGCTCGGGCTGACACCGGTCACCGATGGGGCCGCGGCATAGGTGTAGAGCAGTTGGTTGCTCACCCCGCCGACGGTGGTGACGTAGACCGGGACAGTCCCGGGCCCCACTACGGGGGGAGCGGTCACCAGCAACTGCCCCTCGGAGACCGCGGTGGGGAAGGCGATCGCGTCACCGAAGTGCACCAGCAGCGCGGTGCTCAGGTTGGCGCCCACCAGCTCCACCACATTGCCCCCGCCGACCGGGCCGGCGGAGGGAATGAGCCGCGAAATGACGGGCCAGTACAGGTAGAAGAAGTACCCGATGCGGGCGCTGCCGCCGGGTGTGGTGACGGTGACCGGGACCGCCCCGCTGCCCGCGGGGGTCACCGCGACGATGGTCCGGTCGTCGAGGACGGAGAAGCCGGCCGACCGCCGGGTGCCGAAGTACACCGCGGTGGCGCCGGTGAAGTGACGCCCGACGATCGTCACCAGGGTGCCGCCGCTGTAGGAGCCCTGGTCGGGGAAGACCCCGGAGAGGCCCTGCAGTCCGGCCTCGCCTGCCCGGCCGGCGAGGCCGGTCCGCCGTAACAGCCCCGGTGTGCCGGTTGCGCGCGACAGTGCGCCGGGCAGGGCGTGCAGCAGCATGCCGCTGTCCAGCGCTCTCGGCAGGTCGGCGCGGGCCACTGTGGTGCGGAGCACCAGGTTGTCCCCTGCCTCCTGCGCCACGAGCGGGACCGGGGCGCTCAAGAGGGGCACGACCTTGTGGGAGGCCGGGTCGATGACGGCGATGCAGTTCCCGTCCCGGTCGGTGATCAGAAAGGGCCGATTCGGGCGCTCCGGTGTCAGCATGAGACCGCCCTCGCTCGCGTCATGCTTCCGATGACCGCATCGACGGCTCCCGCGGGGCACCGGACCAAGGGAGGCGGGACGGGCCGGGACGGGAGCGGGCGCGCCCTCCCGACCGTGTGGCGCGGGCCGGTGAGGTGCGCGGGGCGAACAGGACGGACAGCATGCATGACGGCTCCAGACCAGCTCGCGGGCCTGCCGCACCATTTGGCGCACGCTGGGGCGCCGACACGGCCGTTACCTGCATGCCTCAACGGAGGAGCGCGCTCGGACGACTCGTCATGACGAGGCTCCGACAAGGGCAGGACGCCTCCACTCCCCCGGAGAGGATGGGCGGCCCACCGGAATCGGACGCACCCAGTAACCCATTCCGGTGACGGCGTAGGCAACGCTCCGAGTGCGAGATCACCCGAAAGGGCGATCGCTTCCGGATTCTCCACTTCAGCACGTCCGGCCAGTATCCGAGCAGTTCCTCAAGCGCCGAGCCGACGGCGTTCTCGGCATCGACCGCCCGCACGCACGACGAGCAGTCCCCGCAGGCCACTTGGCCTTGGTCGGGCGAGGATCATCTCCTGGTACTCGAAGTAGGTGACCGGAGTGCTGGTCTTGGGGGACTGGACGTAGACCCGGGCGGGGATGGCCTTGATGTGCTCCTTCTCCGGACCAGTACCGGGAGCCCCGGGAACCGCCTGATAGTCAACGAAGAGGTGGCCGATGTAGTAGGCACCGTTGCGCCGGCCTTGCAGGCTCCCCTTCCGCCGACCTCACGGCCGGCCGCCCGCCGTCACGCCTGCACTGGCTGGTCAGCGGGCACCCGTGACGTGGTTGTGGCCCTGCCGACTGAGGTGCCGGCGGGCTGGGAGGCCCCCTTGTACGGCACAGGCAGAGGCACGGGTGCCGGCCGGCGGCCGGCGCGTGGCAGGGTGGGGGCATGTGCGGTCGATACGTCTCCACCCGCCGTCCTCAGGATCTGGTCGACCTGTTCGACGTCACGCGCTGGGACCCTGACCAGGTTCTCGACCCGAGCTGGAACGTGGCTCCCACCGATGGTGTGTGGTCGGTGCTGGAGCGCGTCGAGCACGACACCGGCGAGGTCACCCGGCAGCTGCGGCCGCTGCGCTGGGGGCTGGTGCCGTCGTGGGCGAAGAGCCTGAGCGTCGGCGCGAAGATGATCAACGCCAGGGTGGAGACGGTCGCGGAGAAGCCGGCCTACCGCCGCGCCTTCGCCAAGCGCAGGTGCCTGCTGCCGGCGGACGGCTTCTACGAATGGCAGGCCATCGCCGCGACCGGGACGGCCAAGGCCCGCAAGCAGCCGTACTTCATCAGTCCCGAGGACGGCCAGGCCATGGCACTCGCCGGCCTCTACGAGTTCTGGCGTGACCCCGACGTCTCCGACGACGATGCGCCGGGGGCGTGGTGGACCACCTGCACGATCATCACCACCGACGCCACCGACGCCGCCGGACGCGTCCACCCCCGCATGCCGCTGGCCATCGCCCCCGCCGACTGGAGCGCCTGGCTCGACCCCGCCCACCACGACGCCGGTGAACTGCGCGCCCTGCTGACGGCTCCGGCCGCAGGACACCTGGGCGCCCGGGCGGTGTCCACCGCGGTCAACAACGTGCGCAACAACGGGCCTCACCTCCTGGACGAGGTCGCCGGAGACCAGTCCGACGACTGAAGGATCATGGTCTCTGGAGCCCCGGCGGCGGCCACACACCCCGCTGCCGCAGTCGGTCCCACCGCCCCCGGGACGCATGCTGTTCACGCACCTGGCTTTCGGGGAATCGTCGTCAATTCGGTTGCTGTGAATACCGCCACAATGGGCTACTTGCCGTGAAACCGGTGGGCGGCCCATCCCGATCCGGGGGTGGACAGCCCCATGGCGTCTTTGCCTCTCGGAGGGGCCTTCGGGCCAATGGTGCGCCCTCTGGATGTGTCAGGCCATCCAGAAGAAGACCGCCGTCATCCGTTTCTCCCGCAGGGTGGTGCCCCAGTAACGGGTCGCCGTGTGGAAATCAGGTTGGCGGAGTAGAGGAGCAGGCGGTTGGCGCGGTGCGGGATGCGGACGTCCTCGGTGAAGGAGTCCGGCGTGACGAAGCGGGTGCCGAGGGCGTCGACCAGGTTGTTGTGCGGCGGAGCCACCTGGTTGCCGCCGAGGGTGCCGCCCGGCAGGCTCTGCCGGTAGAAGCTGGTTCCGCAGTCCGTGGGAACCAGGGGGTTGAGGTAGAGCACGGCCGCGTACCGGCAGAGGCTGCGGGAATCGGTGTGGGGGCGGGGCTCACACTCGCCCTCGCCGACGACCTGGACGCAGTTGTGGTTGAACGTACCGCCGCCCGCGGGGCGTTCGGCCCAGATCTTCGCGGTGCCGGTCGTCCTTCTCACCAGCTTCTCGACATGGGCCAGTTCGCCGGGTTCGAGCGCCGGCATGGTGCGCAGGCCCGGCCAGCTCTCGGGCTTGTGGGGGTAGCCCTCGGTCCAGTCGCTCTTGGCCAGACAACGTTCCCGCACGACGTCCGGGTCCGGCAGTACGCCGTCCAGCACCCAGTAGTCCCGGCCCCGGGTCGGCTTGCGGTACGGGAGCACGGGCAGGGCCGGGGTTCGTAGAGGCATGCAGGGAACGTAGTTCGCATCCCGTCAAGGGCTCGCCACCCAAGCGGTCAACCTTCAGTCAAGGGTTGCTCATCGCGCGCTTGACCCTCCGCGCGGCGGCGGTACGGCTGAAGCTGGAAGCGTTTCGCTGCCCGGCGAAGCGTCCACGTAAAGGGACGGCAGCGAGACCATCGGCCGCGGAAGACTCGGCGGGTGCTCGCTCCCGCCGGGCAGTGGTACGTCATGCGGCCCTCGCCAGGGTGGTACGGGCCGGAAGCGGAAGGGAGCCGACGGTTGTGTCGTGGCAAGCGCGCGGCAGCCGGGCGACCGCTTCGAGAGCCGCGCAGAGGACAGGACGGTGGACCGGCGCTCTTCTCCGGCCCGCCGCCCTCCTGCGAATGGATCAGCGGCACAACGTGTGGGAGTGACAATGTCGGATGCGACAGACCCGAACAACCCGCAGGGTGCGCATGTTTCGCGCCCCCGGTCCAGGGTGGGGGTGGTTGCTTCGTTCGACTTCGACCGGGACCGGGAGATCTGGCGCTGGGCGCCGGAGACGGCGTCACTGTTCATCGCGCGCACCGACCCTGTGACGTTCTCCGACAACCTCGAACTGGTCTCGTCCCTCAACCGCCCTGGGTGCGTGGACCGGCCCACCCGTGAGGTCTGCGCGATCGGCTCCCAGGTCGTCACCTACCTTTGCACGGCGTGCAGTTTTGTCGGGGGAGCCGCCGGCGAACGGGCACTTCGCAAGGCGATGCGCACCGCAGGTGCCCCGCAGGCGCTGACCTCGGCCGGGTCGGTGGTGGCGGCTCTGCGCGCGTTGGAGGCGCGGCGCATCGCCGTGGTGCACCCCTACGAGCCGCCTGTGGGCAGGCGGTTGCACGAGTACCTGACGGGTGAGGGACTGGAGGTGCTGTCCCTCACCGACCTCGGCCTGGGCTCCGTCCACGAGATCTACGACGTGTCCTACGAGCAGGTGACCGCGGCGGTCCGGGCCGGTGTCCACCCGCGGGCCGACGCCGTGTTCATCAGCTGCACGGCGCTGCCGACCTACGACCTCATCGCCCCGTTGGAGGAGGAATTCGGCAAGCCCGTCGTCACGGTCAACCAGGCCACGATCTGGGCGGCCCTGCGCGCGGTGGGCGAGCGCGCCATCGGGCCTCGTCAACAGTTGCTGACCGTGTGACTCCGGGGCCGCAGGCCGGCCGGCCCGCCACCTCCACGACGCCCGCCACGACCCTGACCCTCACCGCAGCACGCCGTGATCACCGGTCGGTGCAGCCCCGGCACCCGGTCCCGCCCCGGTCAGCGCCGCCTCGACGGGGCATGCGCAGCCGCCGTCCGTGGCACCGTCGGCCAGTGCCGCGAGGGCCGCACGCATCCGCGCGAGGTCGACGATGCGTGCGTCGAGGTCCGCGAGCTTGGCGTCGACGACGGTGCGCAGGCGCGAGGACGGGACGAGGCCCTTCTCCGAAAGCGCGAGGAAGGCCTCGACGTCCCCCATCCCGAACCCCAGCTGGTGCGCCCTCTGCACAAAGCGGACGCGGCGGACGTCGTCCTCCGAGTAGCGGCGGTAGCCGGAGCGTGGGTCCCGCTCGGGGGAGAGGAACCCACGCCGCTCGTAGTAGCGCAGAGTGCTCAACGGCACGCCGGCAGCGCGGGCGGCATCGGTCGGTGTCATGAAGTCACGGTCTCCCGGGGGCGGAGGGCGCTTGCTCGCCGTGCCCGGATCAGCTGCCACCCCTGCGCGAGCAGGAAGCCGATCTCGACCACGAGGAAGACCACCAGCACGGGCGTCGCGCCGGTGGCCAGGGCATACATCATCAGCAAGGCGAAGGCCGCCCGTCCAGCGGTGTCGGCGACGGCGGTCACGACATTGCCACGCACCAGGCGCACCACCGCCCACATCGTCACTAGGACGCCGAAGAACGTGACGAACAACAGGTGCTCCGGCCCGAACTCGCCGGGGGCGCGTCCCGGCAGGTCGAGGGCGGTGTGCACGGCGCGGAATCCGTCGATGGCGAGCCGGGCGGTCCAGGGGGTCGCGAACACGGGCGCGACGGCGAGGTCGTACAAGGCGCCGATCCGGACGGGGTCGGTCCCCGGGCGGCGGTTTGGACGTGGCGGGTGTGTCATGTCGGCAAAGGTGCACCCTGCACCGCGGTGCAGGGTCAAGCGACCGCCGCACCGGCGCCCTTCTGGTCGAGTTCACCGACATCGACCCCGTGGAGCTCGACGCGCGCGGCTTCACGGCGCACACCGGCAACCACCTCACCGCCGACGGCCTCCGCCGCACCGTCCTCCACGTCTGGAGCGAACTCAACCGGTGTGACGACGCGGTCGACGTCTGGGCCCGCCATGGACGGCTACCGGTTCCCGGCTGGTCATGGAAGAGGTGCTGCAGGCTCTGCGCGCGTCGGGACTGCCCGACGAGGAGATCCCGGCGCGGGTCCAACAGGGCTCGTCGGCGCGCTCCCGGCTGCGCAGGAACGGCCGCTAACCGGGCATCAACTTGCTGCGGGGGCTGGTCAGTTGTCTTCGCGGAGTGTCCGCGCAAGTACGGAGCGGTGGGTCGGTTTCGCGTCGCTGTAGCGCTGGTGGCCGTTGTCGGTGAGGACGACGAAGATGCCGCGGCGGTCGAGGTCACACATGGCTCGTTCGACGAGGCCGCCTCGTTCCAGCCTGGCGACCAGGCGGGATGCGGCGCTCTGGCTCAGGTGTACCGCGTGGGTGAGGTCCTGGCCCCGGCACTTGCCGTGGTCGGAGGAGGCGAGGAGCTCGAGTGCCTCGAACTCGCTGACGCTAAGGCCGTGCTGCGCCTGCAACTCGTGCTCGAGAGCGTTGTGCACGGTGGCGTGACGGGCGAGAAGCCCATGCCACTCGTCGACCAATTCCTGCTCTGAGCCACCGATCATGGAGCCAAGATAACATGCGCCAGCATTTGATGCGCGGAGATTAAATGCGCTTGCATTCGATGCGTGTGCATGTGAGAGTCGCGGCATGACTTCCTCCGCGCCCCTGTCCGCCTCCACCTCCACGTGGAACGCCAAACTCTGGGGAGTGCTGCTCACGGTCTCCCTCGTCATCGGCCTCGACGCGCTCGATGTCTCGATGGTGGGCGTCGCCCTTCCCTCCATCCAGGCAGACCTGGGTCTGTCCACCAGTGCGCTGCAGTGGATCGTCAGCGGCTATGTCCTCAGCTACGGCGGACTGCTGCTGCTTGGCGGACGCGCCGCCGACCTGCTCGGACGCCGCCGGGTGTTCCTGGCCGCGGTAGCCGTGTTCGCTGCCGCCTCCGTGCTCGGCGGTCTGGTCGACGACGGAGCCCTGCTCATCGCCACCCGCATACTCAAGGGCATGGCGGCGGCGTTCACCGCGCCTGCCGCACTGTCGATCGTCACCACCACGTTCGCCGAAGGCCCGGCGCGCAACAAGGCGCTGGGTGTCTTCTCCGTCTTCGGAGCCAGCGGCTACTCGGCCGGCTTGGTGCTCTCCGGCCTGCTGACCCAGGTTGGCTGGCGATGGACGTTCTTCCTGCCGGTCCCGATCGCGGTGATCGCATGGATCGCGGCCAACCGCCTGCTCCCCAAGGACGGCCCCCGCGCCTCCGGCGGCTACGACATCCCCGGCGCGATCACCTCGGTCGGTGCGATGCTGCTGCTCGTCTACACCGTCGTGGAGGCGCCGGAGTCCGGCTGGGCCGCGCCGAACACGCTGATCCAGTTCGGGATCGCCGCGGTGCTCCTGCTCGCCTTCATCGTGATCGAACGCCGCAGTGCGCATCCGCTGGTCCGCCTCGGAATCCTCCGCTCGGGCTCACTGGCACGGGCCAACCTGGGCATATCGGTATTCTTCGGCGGCTATATCGGCTTCCAGTTCGTGGCCATGCTCTATTTCCAGTCGGTGCTGCAATGGTCGGCGTTCCAGACCGCGCTCGGCTTCCTTCCGGCCGCGCTGATCGTGGCCTTCGGCTCGCCGCAGATGGAGCCTCTGATAGCACGGCTCGGCACTTCGCGCACCATCGCGGGCGGCGTCATCGCTCACCTCCTCGCCTACGTACTCTTCGTCGCCATCGACCGGGACGCCCCATACGTCGTCGGTGTGCTGCCCAGCATGGTCCTGCTCGGCATCGGGTTCACCCTGGCCTTCGCGTCCTTCAACATCCAGGCCACCGCCGGGATCCCGGACCATGAGCAGGGCCTGGCCGGCGGCCTGTTGAACACCTCCACGCAGGTCGGCGGCGCGATCGGACTCGCCATCGTCACGGCCGTCCTCACCGCCGGAGGCGAAGGCAGGACCGGTCCCGACGCCCTGCTCGCCGGCTTCACCCCGGCACTGATCACGATCACCATCCTCTCGGCCATCGGCCTGCTCATCGGACTGTCAGGAGTGCTCGGGCGGCGCAAGATCGACAAGCCGGCGGTCGAGCCGGAGCTCGCCCTCGTCGACTAACCGGCCCTGTCAGGGCACATCCCGGGGCGAGACACCAGCCAGAACCGGGATGTGCCGTGCTGGGTACGCATTCGCGCGACTCACTGACCGTCCGCCGATCACCCAGTCGCCGACCACTCATGCACCCGGGACATCCGGGAAGACGTGCGGGCCGCGATGGCGCTTCGACGCGAGTGGCCCCGGCGAGCCGGCCGCCCGGGCGAGGTGGAAATGTCTTCAGGTCGGTAGAACGCTGGTGAAGCACTTTCACCGAGCCCGATCAAGCGCGTAGATGGGAACGTTTTCCTCGTTGCAGATGCTTGAGGCGTGCCCTTACCCTACGCATGAGGGCAGCAGAGCGGCCGACCAACAGGGGAAAGAGCTACCCCCGGGGGCGGTGAGCATCCCAGCACGCGCACTCAGCCCCCGGCGACGGCCTACTCACCTCCGCTCACGCCGAGGGCGCAGGGCCTGCGGTCCGCCAATACAAACGAAGGGCGGCTCACCCCACGCGTCACCCGACAACTTCCGCTGAGCCCGATCCACGTGTCATGATCATCGAATCGCGGGTCTGGAGCGATGCACAGCCCCTCGCCGACACTGACACCCGGTACGACACCACACCGGACGGGCCCAACAGCACCGTCTTAGCGGCTACGTCGGCGGAGCTGAACCTCGCCCACATCTGGGCCGCGGCATCGGCCCCCGACGTTATGGCCGGCCCGCGCCGCATCCAGAAGTTCGTCGACTCCGGCCTGCCCGTACGACCCATCACAGCCCGACCACCGTTTACGCCCGTCAAACATCAAGGAATCTCATGCACCCCTCAACATCGCAGCCGCACAACAGGCTCGCTGCCAATCTCCCTCGTCCTGCGAAGCCCGACTACAGCAACGTCTTCATCGAGCCGGTCTACCGGAACAGCTTCCTCGAAGCCGACCTGGAGGAAGATCTCGACGTGCCTGCCACCTCCCGCGTCGAATACTGACGATCTTGGGCGCGGAGCCGCGCGGGGAGCACGTACGTCGCAGGACCGATAGGCACGGTGCCCCCGGCTCACCTCCGCCTGCGCGGAGAGCACTCGCCGTCCGAGGATCCGTCAGGGTGAGCCTGACGAGACGTCTGTCGGCACCGATCCGTCAGGGCTGCCCCGACGCGCATGACGACGGGCACCCCGGCCCCGGACCGCACCGCACCGCACCGCACCGCACCACGGAGCTTGTCCCCCCGCGACAAAGCCCGCATCAGCGTCGCCCAGGCCGCCTGGCGCTGCGGCAACAAGGCACGCAATCTCATGCCATCGACCCCAGACCCCACGCCGCCGGGGACATGCTCCGCCAGGCACTTGACCTGGAATACCTGGCCCGGCGCCTGGTGGACTGCGCCGTCATCGCCGAACGCGAAGGCGGCGCCACCTGGGAACGGATTGCCCGCGTCGCCGGCACCACGCGGCAGTCCGTCCACGAGCGCTGGTCCGGCGACGTGCAGCTCTGGGCCCGCCTGGGCCGAGTGGGCGCCGAGGCCCGGCCCACCATGAAGATCGTCAATTTCCTGGACCGGCAGTACGCCAAATCCGACCCCGCACTCCGTGACGCGATCTCCGCCGGTCCGGACGCCACCCGGCACCCCGGCTCCGCCGCGTACGAGGGCACCCGGCGCACGCACGGGCAGCAGCTGCACGCCCGCCGGTCGAGCTGGCGCGCGACAAGCAGCGCAACGACGAGGAGTACGAGCGCCTCAAGGACCCGAGCGACCGCGGCGGCCGGCTCCGGCCGGCCGCCAACCAGACGGCCGCAGCGGACCTGAACGAAGCCGCCGTCCAGGTCTGCGGGGAGCTGATCGTCGCCGAGCCGTCCCTCGCCGACGAGCACCGGGCCGGCGCCGAGAAGCACCACGGGGTGCGGGCCACGCCCGCGACTACGGGGCCCCGGCCGGCCGGGGCCCCGCAGCGTCGCGAGACGGATTCAAGTTCCCGCGAAAACGGGCTCCGTAGCCGTCCCGCGCACACCATTCAACCCTCAACTCCCGCAAAGTCGCAGGTCAGCAGCCGTGAAGGGGCGTGGCGAGCACGAGAGGATTCGAGTCACCGCAGCGGATCCGGCGAATTCGCGAGGGCTCGAATCGGGCGCCGCCGCGGTGCAGTCAGCCGGCGGCGGGACATCGCGAACCGGCGGGCGTAGCTGATATCTGCGGCATCGGGCCCGGGACGGCTTGGCGCAGGGTTTGACGTCGATGTTCCTCCACCCCTGGTACGCCTCCCGCGCATCCCAGGCGCCCCGGCAGGCCGGGCCGCTGATGGTGGGGCTAACTCTGCGGGACGTCCTTGACGAACACCACGCCGTCGCTGTCCGCCAGGTGGGCCGGGTCAAGCGGGGCGTAGCCGAACCAGGGGGATACGCGGGTCGCGGGCCGTGTGTCGCCGAGGGTGGTGGCCAGCCGCGGGGCGTCGATGACGCAGCGGTCCTCCGGGAGCGCGTACAGGAGTCCTTCGACGGTGTCCGCCGGCGGCGTGTCCACTCCCTGGTGCCGGATCGTGCCGAGGGCCGTGGCCACGAAGGCGTACTCCTCGCCGAGCTGGGCGCTCACGAGTGCACCGGCGCTCCACCACTCCACCGGCCCCTGCCACGTTTGCATCGTGCTCTTCTCCCGCTGGAGATGGGAGTTGTGGGCGTGGACGAGTGACGGGCCCCGAGCGGCGACGGCAAGGAGGTTGTGGGCCATCATCACATCCCGCAGCGCGCACAGCCGCGTCATGCGGGCCGGTGAGGTGTCGGCCATCCAGTGGTGGTAGCGCAGCAGGCCGGTCGCGGTGCGCCCGTACAGGCGCACGCGGTCCCAGTCGTCCGGCGAGGTCGTCACGAGCAGGTGCGGCGTCTGCTGGTCGAGCAGTGCCACCAGATCGTCGGCGAGCAGCCGCAGTTGGCCGGCCTCGGCCGACTGCCCCACGGACTGGGACGGGTCCATCATCGCGGCGGGATCGGTCCACCGGTCGTCGGCGCCGAGCAGACGGTCGAGTGTGTCCGCGGTGCAGGGGAGCAGGTCCGCGTCCACCCGGGCCGCGAGGTAGCCGTGGAGTGCGGTGAGTGCCTGCCGGGGGCTCGCGGCGTGGGTGATCTCCAGCGGGCCGTCGAACCCGGCGAAGCGGAGCCGCTCGGACGCGGGCCGGCCGTCGTTGTAGGCGCGCATCCAGCGCACGAGCTCGCGGTTGGCCGCGGAGGTGCCCCAGCCGTGGCTGATTCCCTGCTCCAGGACTTCGTCGAGGGTGCCCGTGCCCGAGGTGACGTAGTGGTCGACGACCAGGCCCCTTATGCAGTCGCTCTCGATCGCGATCGTCCGGTAGCCCTCCTGCTCGACAAGATGCCGGAAGAGCTCGTTGCGCAGGTCGAGCAGAGCGTCCTCGCCGTGGGTGGGCTCGCCCAGGGCGAGCAGCCGGGGCCGGGCCGGGAGCAGCCTCATGACGGCGGCGGCCTCGACGGCATGGGTGGTGTCCTTGATGTCAGTAGCCATGCCTTCAACGCTATCGTTGAACCTCCGGTGGAAACTTTCGCGCGATATCGTCTGCTCCATGGGGAGAAACCTTCAAAGCGGTGATCGGCTCAGGCCGGTTGATCTGGCGCGCGGGCACGGTCTGTCCACGCAGGCGATCAGGAACTACGAGGAGGCCGGCATCCTTCCGGCCGCCGGTCGCACACCCCACGGCTACCGCACCTATACCTCGCTGCACGCGGGGGCCCTGCGCGCGTTTCTTGCCCTGGTGCCCGGCCACGGCCACCAGGCGGCGACGTCGATCATGCGGGCCGTGAACCGAAGTGCGGTCGATGAGGCGTTCCGCCTCATCGACGAGAGCCACGCCCAGCTCCTCGACGACCGGCGGACCCTCCAGGCCGTGGAGAGCGCCATCCGCGACCTGGAGCCCACCACGGCGCCCGAGCCCGGTGTGGGGTCAGAGCCTGGCGCGGTGTCCGGGCTCGGCGGCACGTTCATCGGGCCGCTGGCGGGCAAGCTCGGAATCCGGCCCGCGACGCTGCGCAAATGGGAGCGCGCCGGGCTGGTGCGCCCGCGCCGCGACCCGCGGACCGGGTACCGCGTCTACGACGAGGCCGACGTACGGGACGCCCGGCTGGCCCACCAGCTCAGGCGGGGCGGCTACCTGCTGGAGCAGATCGCCCCGCTGATCGCCCAGGTGCGGGCGGCCGGCGGTGTTGAGCCGTTGGAGGCCGCACTGTGCGACTGGCACGGTCGGCTGTCCGCCCGCGGGCGGGCGATGCTGAACGGGGCCGCAGAACTGGAGGCGTACCTTCGCGAGCGCGGATGAGACGTCGGTCGCCGGCCGAAGAGAAACAAGAGTCACCAACGGTTCCGTCTCGGCTGACCCGTCCGCCGATGTCGGCCTGGCCCCGGGCTGAGCCGACGGTCCGGCGCTCGACCGACGCCGCCGGACGCGTCCGGTACGTCCTCCGCGAGCTCGACGTGGCGCCCCTGCGGAAAGTGTCTTCCCCGCTCGATCGAGGCGATCGCCTCTCGTGAGTACTTCATCGCCTCAGCCGGCTCTTTACGATCAGGTCTCGGTACCGTCCAGCCCTTGGCCTCGTCCCCTGACGGGAGTACGAGTGGGCCCCTGCCCGACTCAGGGCAGGGGCGAGGGCTCGTCTTGGCTCTCGAGACCTGTTACGTATGCCCGGCGAGTTGGAGCATCTCGACCCTTCCGTTGCCTCCTCCGTCGTCCAGGACCAGGAATGTGGCGCGTGAGCTCTGGCTCAGGCGGATCTGGAACTGATCGCCCAGCAACCTCTTGTAGTTCGTGTCTCCGGCCCGCGCGGCTGCCTGGGCGGGGTGAAGACCCTCCGCTGGAGACGGTGATGACGCGGCCGCCGGGCGTAGTCGGCAGGGCCGGCAGGAGCGGGCCGGTCGGAGTGAAGTGGCCCAGGCGATTGGTGCCGAACTGCGTTTCGAAGCCGTCGGCCTGCGGGCAGCGGAACTGCGCTCCCAGGCCGCCCAGCTCGCCGCCGCCCCGGCCGGGACGGGGCGGCTCATTGAGGCATCACAGGCCGCGATCTGGGGCCGGGCTCACTCCGACGGTTCACACAGGCGCACTGCGAGGGCGGCGATGTCGTCGTCCAGGCGTCCCCTGCTGTAGCGGAGCAGGTCGCGGTGAAGAGCCGTGAGCAGTTCGTGGGGTGGCGTCAGGGGTTGTTGGCGCATCCAGGCCGCCAGCGGGAAGAACCCGCCGTCGCGGGCGCGGGCCTCGGCGACCCCGTCGGTATAGAGGAGCAGCAGGTCGCCGGGGGCGAAGTCGAAGGTGTCGATGGTGTAGTGATCGCCGATCAGCTCCGCGAGGTTGAGCAGCGGCGAGGGGGTGGTGGGCTCGAGGGCACGGAGTTCCCCGCGGTTCAGGAGCAGTGGCGGGGGGTGTCCGCAGTTGAGGATCTCGATACGCCTGCCCCCGTGCGGGATCTCGACAAGAAGGGCGGTGGCGAAGCGCTCCATCGTCCCCTCGGGCGGAAAGGCGGCGTTGTAACGGGTGCTGCTGGCGTCCAGCCGGCGCGCGACGCTGACCATGTCGGCCTCGCTGTAGGCCGCCTCCCGAAAGGAGTTGACGATCGCCGCAGCCGCTCCTACTGCCGGCAGGCCCTTGCCCCGCACATCACCGATGAGCAGCCTGACCCCGTATCGCGTATCGACCACCTCGTAGAAGTCCCCGCCGATACGGGCCTCCGCCGCGGCCGCGAGATACAGCGACTCGATCTCGACGCTCCCGAAGCGGCGCGGCATCGGACTCAGCACCACCTGCTGCGCCGCATCGGCGACGAGCCGCACATGAAAGAGGGTCCGCTCCCGCTGGAGGCGGACATGACTTCCGTACGCGGCCGCCACGGTGACCGCGATGATCCCCGCAGCTGTCCACCACGTCCCCAGACCGGGGAACACGACGCTGAGGCCAATCATCAGAAAAAGGCAGACCGTCCCCAGTAGCACGGTGGGGAGCACCGGCCACATAGCGGCGGCGAGGGCCGGCGCCGCGGGCAGGAGGCGGCTGAAGGCCAATTCCGGGGGAGTGGCATATGCCAGGCCGGCGATGACGACGGTCAGGATGACCGGCGACAGCCGCACAAGGCTCCCCCGGGCGTGGCGACGACGGAGCCGCGGCCGTCCAGACTCGATCACACTCCACAGAATATCTACGTAAAGGGGACGTAGCGCTCTGGCGGATCAGAGTCGGCCGCCCGTCCCGGACCGGCTCGTCGGTTTTGGTGGTGTCGCACCTGTTGCGCGCGACTCCGGCAAGGTCGGCGGAAACCTGCGACGCCCTCAGCGAGCGCAAGCGTGCCGAGGGTAAGCGTGATACCCGGGCCGTCCTCGTGCTCGCCGCTGCCGTCTCAACGCCCGCTGGGCCCCGTTGCGCGACGCCGGTGCTACGAGCTCACGCCTCCCACCGCTCTCGCGGCTTGCCGGGCGTCACTGGGAATCGATGGCGCAAACCCCATGATCGTCAAGGTCCGGTGGCGACGATCAAGGTTCGGTGGCAATGATCAAGGTTCGGTGGCACAGGGTGCTCGGCTTGGGCCTTGCGGACGGCGGCCGAAAGAGTGCCTGTAATAGATTGCGTGAGCGAATTACCTTCTGGGCTGCCGAGGCTGCAGGCGATAGCGACGTACCTGCGGCTGGGACTGGAGCTGGATCGCGTGCGGCGCCAAATGGCCGAGGTCGAGCAAGGGGAAGCATCTCGCCGCACGGCATCAGTCCGCGCGCCGGCTGCGTGGACGCTGCAGATGGATGTCGGGGCGGACCCCCGTCCGGTCGCCGTGCAGCACGGTGAGTGCTCGGTCAGCGGCGCACGGCACCGTCGGATCACTCGGCCCGACGCGATCGAGGCTCTGTCCGCGGGCGTCGAATCGTGTGTGCCGTGTCGGCCGGCCCACGAGCTGCAGGTCGACCGAGACGGCAGGCGGTGATTCGGGAATGCGGGCGTGGCTAGAGGAATAGTCAAGACCTGTGGATCGGCTGGCCGCGCTCTTCTCGCCCGCCGTGTTGCCTGACCTTCCAGCTTCATCGGCCGTGGTAAAGCCCATGGGGCCGCATCCGGGCGGCCGAAGCCCAGGAGTTCAAGGGCGATGAGTCTCGCCTTGGTTGTCAGTCTGTATCCCCAACGTGCGATCGACCGCATTCGAGGAGAGCATCATGACCGCCACCTACACATTCGACGTCTTTTCCAGCCTCGACGGGTTCGGCGCCGCCAGCGGCAGCTGGACCGGCTACTGGGGCAAGCAAGGCCCCGAGCTCCTCGACCACCGCCTTGCCCTGTACCGCGAGGAGCAGCGGATGGTCTTCGGGGCCAATACGTATCGGGCGTTCGCGCGGATGCTGGCCTCCAGCACCGAGGAGTCCGAGGTGCGTGACCCATGGGTCACACGTATGAGGAGCCTGCCGGCAACGGTGGTGTCGACCAGTTTGGAGGGATCCCTGGACTGGCCCGATGCGAAGGTCGTGAGCGGCGACGCTGTGGACGTCGTCGCTCGGCTCAAAGAGGAGTCCGAGGTGCCGTTGCGCTCGCACGGCAGCCTGTCGATGAACCGGGCGCTGATGGCCGCCGGCCTGGTCGATCGCGTCCAGGTGACGCTCTTCCCTGTGATCACCGGTCAGACCGGGCTGGACCCGATCTTCCAGGGTGCGGCCGACTTCGACCTCGAGCTGATCGAGCACCGGACGCTCGATGGCCACATCCAAGAGCTCATCTACCGGCCCACCCTGCATGTCTGAGTCCATCCATGCACCCCACACCCGGTCAAGCAGGCGAACCTGACCGGAAGTTCCCGCCGACCGACGTGCCGACCGGTCTCATGGCCGCTCTGGTCACGCGGCTTGGGGCTGATCGCCTCTTGATCCGTCGGGCCGTTCGACCAGCTGGCCGTTGGCGATGCCTGCGGTGCGGGAGCCGGGTCCGTTGGTGACCTGCCGTTGAGCACGCTGGCGAACTTGTGGAACCAGCACCGCTGCTCCCGGCTGTCGGGGAGCACCTCGCGCAGTGCGGCCCCCAAATCCGAGGGCGCCGCCGCTGACCGCGAGCACCGGGGCGCGCATCCCTCGGCGCTTGCCTGAACGGAGCAGGTCGGCCCACGACTTGGTGGATTCACGATGCCCGTCGTCACCTGCCCCAGATTTTCCGGTAGGCCGCGCGGTAGCCGGGCGGGTTCCATGTCGTGGCTCCGCGGCTGTTGGCGGCGGTGGAGATGTGTACGGGGGCGACGTAGCCGCTGGCGGGTCTGCGGGAGAAGGCGCGGTTGAATTCGTCGAGGATTTGCCAGCCCTGTTGGGAGAAGGGCTCGGGGACGGTGGCTGCCTGGAACTGTTTGTTGTTGATGCGTTGGAAGGCGGAGGGGTCGCCGTCGCCCGCGCCGATGTTGTAGGGGGTGCCGCCGCCCTTCTTGCGTGCCGCGCGCAGGGCGGGGGCGGCGTCGGCGAAGTACACGTCGTTGATGGCTACGGAGTGGGTCCAGGTGTCCGGGAAGCGGGAGAGGAGCGAGGAGACTTCCTGGGGGGTGCGGCTGCTGGTGTCCGAGATCGGGATGTTCTCCTCCGCCAGCAGCTTCACACCGGCGCAGGTGGCGAGTTGTTTCTTGATCAGTTCGGACTTGTTTCTGGCGAACGGGATCGAGGCATCGGTGAAGACGACGACTCCCGCGTGACCGTGGGAGTGCGTGATGATCCAGTCCGCGCTGATCTTCGCGACATCCTGGACCCTGGTGGTGATGTTGCTGAAGAGTGCGGGGTCCTTGCTAGGGCCGGGGGAGTCGACCGCGTGCCAGCCGATGAGCGGGATGTGTTCGGCGTTGGCCTTGGCGACCTGCTGTGACGTCAGGTGGGGGTCGAAACCGCCGATGACCAGGCCCGAGGGGCGGAGGGCGATGGCCTGGCTGAAGGCCGCCTGGATTCCGGCGGGAGTGCCCTGACCGTCGATCACCCGGACGTGCCAGCCGATGGTCTTCGCCGCTTCCTGCACGCCCTTGGCGGCGCCTGCGACGCCGGGATTGGTCATGGTCTGCGCGACATAGACGATTCGTTTGCCGGAGACCGCCTTGGGGCCGGTGGTGGGGCCGTCCCACGTGGTGTGAGGCTTTTCGGCCCGTTCCACGGCAGCCTGAGCCGTGGCCAGGACGGCGGCGCAGCCGGTCATCGCCGGCCGCGGCGAGGAGGGCCCGGCGCCGGTCGACGTGCCGCGCTCGCAGCCGGCGAGGACGGTGACCGCCACCGCGGCCAGGACGACTGCGCTGCCGAGGGCGGTCTTGCGGTGCGGGTGCACGGGCGCTCCTTGCGGAGGGACGACACGGTGGTGACGGCCGAAGGTCACGAGCTGACGTGGTGCACGTCATGGCGGGGCCGGGGAGGTGCCGTCCGGCGTTGGCGCAGCTGGCGCCGGGCGGCATAGCCGGCCATGCCGACGGCGATGAGCAGGGTGGCGCCGTTGAACAGCGGGGTGACCCAGAACTGGGCGCCGAGCTGGCCGATACCGGCGAGGCCGATGGCGAGGATGATGACGGCGACCAGGGTGCCCAGGGCGTTGGGGCGGCCGGGCTTGATCGCGGTGGACCCGAGCAGCGCACCGACGAATGCGGGCAGCAGATAGTCCAGGCCGACGCTGGGGTTGCCGATCCGCTGCTGCGCGGCGAGCAGGACACCGGCGATACCGACGATCAGCCCCGAACCGGCAAAGGCGTAGATGACGTAGCGCCGGGTGGGGATGCCGACCAGCTCGGCGGCGCGGGGGTTGGAGCCGATGACGTACAGATACCGGCCGAGCGGCAGCCGCTCCAGGAGCAGCCACAGCACGGCGGTCAGGGCGAGGACGTAGAAGGCAGATACCGGCAGGCCGAGGAACCTGGAGTCGTAGAGATCGGTGAAGGCCGCGGGCAGGCCGTCAGGGCCGGGAACGATCCGGGCCCCGTTGGTGATCCAGCCGGTGAGGGCGTACAGAATGCTGCCGGTGCCGAGCGTGGCGATAAAGGAGTCGATCTTCGCGAATTCGACGACGACCCCGTTGAAGATGCCGACGACAGCCCCGCCGAGGACCACCACGAGGCAGGCGAGGGGCCAGGGCCACGCTTCGTTGGCGATGAGCTGCATCGTCATGACGTGCGCGAGGCCGAGGCCGTAGCCGATGGACAGGTCGAACTTGGCGGTGACGATGGGGATCATGGCGCCGAGCGCGAGGAGGGCGGGGATCGACTGATTGGACAGGATCTCGGAGATGTTGTCCAGGGTGGGAAAGGTGTCCGGCAGAGCGAGGGAGAAGGCCAGGAAGAGCAGGGCGGCGAGGACCAGGAGGCCATAGGCGCCGAGACGGTGCCCGAACCGGCGGCCCAGCGGGGGAAGGGGGGAGGGGGTCATCGTCTCCTCGTCCCGGTGAGCGCAGGCATCGCCGAGGAGGCACGGGCGAGTTCGGCGACCGTGAGGGCCTCGCCGCTCAGCTCCGCCGTCACCGCCCCGCGGACGAATACCAGGGCCCGATGGCACACGTGGGCGACCTCCTCGAAGTCGGTGGAGAGGAGCAGGACGGCGAGGCCTTCGGCCAGTGCATCCCGGAGCAGGCGGTAGAGCGCCGTTTTGGCGCCGACATCCACCCCGGCGGTCGGCTCTTCGAGGATCAGCAGGCGTCGGCTCGTCGTGAGCCACCGGCCGACCATGACCTTCTGCTGGTTTCCCCCGGACAAGGTGGCGATCGGCGCCTCGGTGTCCCGCGGGGACACCGAGAACCGCTCGGTCAGGGCAGCGGTCTCGGCGCGCTCGCGCCGGAGTCCGCGCGGGCGCCAGGACGGCACGCCGCCCGCCCGGGGGTTGGCCAGGAAGTTCTCCCGTACCGTCAGTTCGGCGGCACAGCCCTCTTCCTGACGGTTGCTGGTCACGAAGCCGACGCCGGAGCCGACGGCGGCCGTGACCGTGTGCGGTGCGTACGGCCGGCCGTCGAGCAGGGCCCGTCCTTCGGGGACCGGCCGGGAGCCGGCGAGGGCGCGGCCCAGTTCCATGTGCCCGGCGCCGGTCAGGCCCACCATGCCGAGGATCTCACCGGCGCGCAGTTCCAGGCTGACCGGTGCGGTGTTCTCGGTCCGTACGTGGTCGAGGCTCAGTACGGCCGGACCCGTGGCGGGGGCGAACCGGTAGCCGCCCGGTTCGTGGCCCACGATGTCGCGCACCAGCCGGGCCGGACGGTAACCGGCGAGCGGTCCCTGGCTGATGAGGTGCCCGTCCCGCAGGACGGCGAAGACATCGGCGACCTTGTACACCTCGTCGATCCGGTGGGTGACATAGACGATGGCGCGCCCCTGGTCGCGCAGGGTGTGCAGGACGTCGAACAGCCGGGCGCAGTCCGCTGCCGGGAGGCTGGCGGTCGGCTCGTCAAGGACGATGAGTGCGGCCTGAGTGGACAGTGCGCGGGCGATGGCCACCAGGGAGCGTTCGGCTCGCGGGAGGTCGGCGAGGAGGGTGGCCGGGTCGAGATGCGCGGCCACGATGTCCAGGGCGGCCGCGCACTGACTGCGGATCATCCGCCAGGACAGCAGTCCAGCGCGGCGGGGATAGCCGGCGCCCAGGGCGATGTTCTCGGCGACCGTCATCCATTCGACCAGTCCCAGGTCCTGGTGGATGAAGGACATGGCGCGGGCGGCCGCTTCGGTGCCGAGCGGGTGCCCGGCAACGCTCACCTCGCCCTCGTCCGCGTGGTGGACGCCCGCGAGCACCTTGATGAGGGTGGACTTTCCGGCACCGTTGGGGCCGAGCAGGGCGAGGACACGGCCGGGGTGGATGTCGAGGTCGACCGCGTCCAGCGCGAGGGTGCCGCCGAACCGCTTGCTGAGGCCGTGTACGCGGACGAGAGGCTGAGCGGCATGGCGCGGGGGAGGGCTGCTGTCAGGAGCGTCATGCACAGACTTCTCCGGGGGTCGGCCTCTTGGTCCTGCTGGGTTCTTCCCGGCTGACGGGACACGGGTGCAGGGGCGCTTCATGGTGGTGCGGACGGCGCGTTCGGCGGTCGGGCGGTGCACCACCCGTACCGGTTACCACAATTCCGTCATATTACGGCCCGCTTTGGGCGTGATGCCGGATGGGCTGTCAGATGGCGGGGATGTCGTCGAAAAACGCTTCGGCGGCGTCCGACCTTCCCGTCGGCGCCTCCAGCGCGCACTCGGCCCAGATGACCTTGCCGTCGGCGGTGTAGCGGGTGCCCCAGGCCTGGGTGAGCTGTGCGACGAGGAACAGTCCGCGGCCGCCCTCGTCGGTGGTGGCCGCATGGCGCAGATGCGGGGCCGTGCTGCTGGCGTCGGAGACCTCGCAGATCAGCGTGCGGTCGTGGAGCAGGCGTACCTGGATGGGGGCGGTGCCGTAGCGGATGGCATTGGTGACCAGCTCGCTGAGCAGCAGTTCGGTGGCGAAGACGACCTCGTGCAGCCCCCATTCGCCCAGTTGGCGGGTCACGGCGGCGCGGATGCCGGAGACGCGGGCCGGGTCGGCGGGCAGCTCCCAGGTGGCGATCCGGTGGGAGTCCAGGGCGTGGGTGCGGGCGACGAGCAGTGCGATGTCGTCGGCGGGGTGCTGGGGCACCACGGCCCGGACAACTGCCTCACAGGTGTCCTCGGGCGGGCGGGTCGGGTGTGCCAGGGCTCGGCGCAACTGGTCGAGGGCCGTATCGAAATCGCGGTGGCGGCCACCGATGAGGCCGTCGGTGTAGAGGACGAGCTGGCTGCCTTCGGGGAGCGGGAATTCGGCGGTTTCGAAGGGGAGACCGCCCAGGCCCAGTGGTGGGCCGGCCGGGAGGTCGGGGAAGGTGACGGTGCCGTCGGGGCGGACCAGTGCGGGCGGCGGGTGGCCGGACCGGGCCATCACACACTGCTGCGTGGTGGGGTCGTAGATGGCGTACAGGCAGGTGGCGCCGATGATGCCGGTGCTGTCGGCGGAGGGGTCCTCGGTGCCCTCGTCGCGGTCGAGGCGTGCCACGAGATTGTCGAGATGGGTGAGGACTTCGTCCGGGCCGAGGTCGAGTTCGGCGAAGTTGCGCGCGGCGGTACGCAGCCGGCCCATCGTGGCGGCGGCGTGCAGCCCATGGCCGACGACATCCCCGACGACGAGGGCGACACGGGTGCCGGAGAGGGGAATGACGTCGAACCAGTCGCCGCCGACCCCGGACTCGGCGGGCATATAGCGGTGGGCGACCTCGACGGCGTTCTGCTCGGGGAAGCGCTGCGGCAGCAGGCTGTGCTGCAGGGCAAGGACCATGGTGTGCTCGCGGGTGAAACGGCGGGCGTTGTCGATGCAGATGGCGGCGCGGGTGGCGAGTTCCTGGGCCAGTGAACGGTCGTCGTCCCCGAAGGGGGCGGGGTCCCGCGAGCGGTAGAAACTCGCGGTGCCCAGGGCGATGCCGCGGGCCAGGAGGGGGACGGCGATGAGCGAATGGATGTCGTGTGCGAGGAGGCGCTCGGCGTGCGCGGGATCCTGGGCGATCCAGCCGGCGGCCGCCCCCAGGTCGGGTTCGAGTACGGGCTGCCGGTCGGCCAGACAACGGAGCTGAGGCGTCGTGGGACGCAGGTCGACCCGCTCACCGGCAGGGTAGAAGGGGCAGTCATCGCGAATCCCGTGGACCACCGTGCGGTAGAGGCCGGTACTGGGGTCGGTCGGCTCCTCGCCACGCAGCACCGCCTCGGGAAGGTCGATGGTGACGTAGTCGGCCAGGCGCGGGACAGCCATCTCGGCGAGTTCCCGGGCGGTACGGCTCACATCCAAAGTGGTGCCGATGCGGGTGCTGGCCTCGGACAGCAGCTCCAGGCGGCGCCGGGCCGCCACGGCGTACGTCCCCACTCCCGGTTCACCGATCAGCACCAGCCCACTGGTTGCACTGCCGGCGGGACTTTCGGCGGTGCCGAGTGTGCCGGGCGGGCGGAGCGAGGTGGCCGGCCGGCCCGGTTCGGTGCCCGGAAGGGGCCCGGGCAGCGGGACGGCGGGGGCGAGGGCCTGCTGGACCGGCGGGCCGGGTGCGGTGCCGGTTTCGGCGAGGACGGCGAGGTGCTGCTGCGGTGAGGGGAGGACCGCCTCGATGACGATGCCCTCCACCCCGGAGGGGCTGGTCACCGGGCGGCTCAGCAGGGTGATCCGCCGGGCGCCGGGCAGGGGCACCTCGACGGCGGCTCGCTGCGCCGAGGAGATCAGCTCGGTGGCCTTCTCCTTGAGGATCAACTCGTCGCGCCAGTCCAGTCCGCTCTCGGCCAGCCCGCCCTGCTGACCGTTGCCCGTCGTCTCGCCGGTCGGCGCACGGCTCCTGGCGTCGAAGTAGGCCTGCAGCAAGGCGCGCTCTCGTGTCGAACTCTGGTCCAGCAGCCGTCGTTCGATGGCGCCGGCCGCCCTGCTGATCACGTGGTTCAGCGCCACATCCGCATCGTCGGGCGGATAGCCGAGACAGAGGACGCCTTCGATGCGTCCACTGAGCGGGTCCCGGACGGGAATTGCCGCGCACGCATTGGACTGCGAGCGTTCGGCGAAATGCTCGGCGCCGTAAACATTGATCAGCTGCCGCTCCGCGAGGGCCAGCCCGATTCCGTTGGTCCCCGCGAACTCCTCGGCGAACACAAAACCCGGAACGCTCTGGATCGGGGCCAGATGTCTGACCAGAGACGCTTCGCCGAAACGGCGCTGCAGCACGACCCCGTCCCCATCGGCGAGGGACACATTCATGTTTCTGCCCGCGAACCTGGACTGCAGCCGGTCCAGTACGGGTGTGGCGGCGCGGACGAGGCGGCCGTCCAGGTCGAGATCCTGACGGTAAGGAAGCTCGCAGCCTTCCGGTGCGAGACCCAGGGACCGGGAACGCTGCCACGAATTCAGGATCGGGCTTCGCACGGTTCCCTCGACCGCCCCACCGCGAAGAAACTGCTCACGGGCGAGCACGGGGCCGATGTCATCTCCCACGAGCCCCATCCCAATCACTTCCCACATCGGTACGTGCTGCTATGGCCACCCGTATATCGGAGCAGCCGTACCGTCCGTCTCATTGTAGAGCTTTGCACATATATCGGTACTGATCGCCGACGGAGAAGAGGCGCCTGAGAGCTCCCGTCGTCACACACGGTCACGGCCGGGAACGGTGCGGACCGCTCCCGGCCGCCTCACCGCGATGCGGCCCGGCCGTCACAGGACCGCGACCGGGTTGACGGGGGAGCCCGTGCCGCCCGGGATGTCGAGCGGGGCCACCACGAGGAGGAACTCATAACGGCCGGTCTCCGCGGCCGCGGCGGAGAGCGCTTCGAGGTCGAGGTTGTCCAGCAGCGGCACTCCCATCGCGGCGAGCGCCAGGGCATGGACCGGGGAGTGCAGGCCGTCGACCGGCGAGGGCCGTACGTCGCTGTCGCCGTCGCCGCCGAGCAGGGCGATACCCCGCTCGGCCAGCAGGGGCACGGCATCCACGTGGAAGCCCGCGCTCCCTTCGTCGGGGTTCCAGGCGCCCAGTTCCCGGCGGCGCCGGACGCTTCCGGACCGCAGCAGTACCGCGTCGCCCTCGTCGATCGTCACATCGAGCGCCCGCTCCGCGGACACGATGTCCGCGCCGTGCACAGCCCGTCCGGGTTCCAGCCAGGCGCACCCGGCAACGGTGGGCAGGTCGAGCAGCACGCCCTTGGTCACGAGCGGGCCCAGCGCCGATACGGCACCGAAGCGGGCCCCGCCGGCGTCGACGCACTCGCGCGCGGTGCGGCCGTCGTAGAGCCGGCCGCGGTAGGCGACGTGGGACAGGGCGTCCAGATGACTGACGGTCTTGCCGTGGTAGTCGGCGGCGATGAAGTCCTTGTGCGTGGAGGGTTCCGGGGGCTCGATGTCGCCGAGGTCGGACATGTAGTGCAAGGCGGGCCTGCTGTTGTCCGGCCCGGGGGTCGTGTTCCAGGGGCGCGCCAGCGGGACGACCGTTCCGGACCGGACCAGGGCGGTGGCCCGCCGTACGAGGTCCGGGGTCACCCGGTTCCAGGCGCCCCGGTCGGCGGGGGTCCAGCGGCCCCACGTACGCACCGTCTCGAAGAGTGCGTCGAACTCCTGGCGGGAGACGACGGGCCCGTTGCCTGTACCGGCCGACGGGGGAGCCGGTGTCTCGCCGGGGTTGCCGGTCATCTGCTCAGCGCTCCATGGGTGGACGGGGCCCCCGCTTCCGGCGGCGTCGCCGTGTCCGGTCGGCTGAGTATTGCTCAGCGTCGCCCCGTACGTGACGACGCCACTCAGCCCGGCCGGCAATCTCCCCCCGGGTAGCCGACGGTGCGGCGCGTGCCCCGCGATGGTCCTCCCGGGGCGTGGCGCCTCAGTCCGCCGCGTCCGTGAGCCGTCGCAGCAGCGGTTCCACCTCGGCGAGTTGGCGGATCTCGTCGGGCCGCAGCGAAGCGAGGCGGGTGGCCAGTACCTCGGCTTCGCTGCGTGCGACGTCGGTCAGCGCGGCGCTGCCGCGCTCGGTGAGCAGGACACGGCTGGCCCGCTTGTCGGCCGGGTCGCACTCGCGGCGGACCAGACCCGCCTCCTCCAGCCCCATGACGGCCGCGGTGGCGGTCGGCTGGGAGCAGGGCACCCACTGGGCGATCTCGCCGACCCGGGCCGGGCCCTGCCGAGTCAGCAGCGCCAGGACGGCGATATGCGTCAGATGGATGCTGCCCGTGGTGGCGGCCCTGCGCAGACTCCGGGTGAGCCGGTGCAGGGAGATCACCAGTTGCAGCGCCTCGTCATCACCGATTGTCATCGCTCAGCCCATCGCGCCGCCCGTTTCAGATCAAGTGAGCGTAATCGTCGGGGAGTACATGTCCAGCCACAAGGCCAGATCCAGGGTCCGTTCGAGGCCGTGCCGGGACGCCTGGGTGATCTGGGGCGCATCGTGGTTCGCCGCACGCTCCAGCCAGTTGCGGTCGACGAGTTCGAATACGGGGTGCGAGGGGCGCGACAACAGGTCCTTGGCGTGATGCTGGAGCGCGACCGCGTACTGCGGGTCCTGTGTCGACGGGTAGGGGCTCTTCACCCGGTCGTACACCGACTGCGGCAGCACATCCGCCGTGGCCTCGCGCAACAGGCTCTTCTCCCGTCCGTCGAAGGACTTCAGCGACCACGGTGTGTTGTAGACGTACTCGACCAGCCGGTGGTCGCAGAACGGCACCCGCACCTCCAGTCCGACCGCCATGCTCGCGCGGTCCTTGCGGTCGAGCAGGATCCGTACGAAGCGCGTCAGGTGCAGATAGCAGATCTTGCGCATCCGGAACTCGAAGTCGCTCTCCCCTTCGAGACGCTCGACGTCCTTGACGGCGGCGCGGTAACCGTCCTGGATGTAGGAGTCCAGGTCGAGGGAGTCGGTGACACCGGCGTTGAGGATGTTGCCGTCGTCGCCGAAGTGCTCCCTGAAGCGGACGAGCCAGGGGAAGGTGTCGGCCCGGCGGGCCTCCTCGTCGAAGAACTGCTGGTAACCGCCGAAGACCTCGTCGGCCGACTCGCCGGACAGGGCGACCGTCGAGTGCCGGCGGATCGCCTTGAACAGCAGATAGAGCGAGGCGTCCATGTCGCCCAGGCCCATCGGGATGTCCCGCGCACGGATGACCTTCGCGCGGACATCGAGGTCGGCCAGCTCGGCCGAGTCCAGCACGATGTCCTGGTGGTCGGTGCCGGAGGAGCGGGCCACGTCGTGGACATAGGGCGTGTCGGGGGTGGCGCGCAGCTCGTCGGCCACGAAGTGCTCGGTCCGGCCGACGAAATCGACGGCGAAGCTCCGTACCGTCTCGTCCACCTCGCCCAGCTGACGGGCCGCCAGCGCGGTCATCGCCGAGGAGTCCAGGCCGCCCGACAGCAGGGTGCAGCGCGGCACATCGGCGACGAGCTGGCGGCGGACGATGTCGTCGAGCAGCGTACGGACCTGGGCGATCGAGGTGTCCTGGTCATCGTGGTGCGCACGGGTCTGCAGCGACCAGTAGACGTGCCGGCGCAGCCCGTTGCGGTCCACGGTGACCACCGTGCCGGGCTCCACCTCGTGCATGCCCTCCCAGATGGCGTGGCCGGGCGTCTTGACGAAGGCGAAGAGCTCGCGGAGGCCGTCGAGCCGGACGTTCCGCTCGGCGAGCGGATGGGCGAGGATCGCCTTCGGCTCGGAGCCGAACAGCACGCCGTCCGGGGTGGGGTAGTAGTAGAACGGCTTGATGCCCATCCGGTCGCGGATCATGACGAGCCGCTGGCGCTGCCCGTCCCAGACCGCGAACGCGAACATGCCGTTGAGCCGTTCGGCGACGGCCTCGCCCCATTCGAGGTAGCCGCGCAGCACGACCTCGGTGTCGGAGTCGGTCGTGAAACGGTGGCCCCTGGAGGCGAGTTCCTTGCGCAGTTCGCCGAAGTTGTAGGTCTCACCGGAGTACACGATGGCGACCGGGGTCCCGTCCGCCCGCTCGGCGGTCATCGGCTGACGTCCACCGGGCAGGTCGATGATCGCCAGTCGGCGGTGCCCGAGAGCGGCGGGACCCTGCACCCACGTGCCACGGTCGTCGGGCCCGCGGCAGGACATGGTCTCGGTCATCGCGTCCACGGTCTCCTGCTCGGAGCGCAGATCACGGTCGAAGGAAATCCAGCCGGTGATGCCACACATGCCATGTCCTCCTGATCCGACCCAGGGGCCGCCGGACATCGCGGCCGGGCACACCGATGCCCGGTTGCCCGACCGCCCCGCAGTGAGTCAGTTGTATCGAGCACCTATGTAACGAGCGTGTTCCTCGGACGCCGCTCCGTCAACCTGGCCGTAACACGCCGGGGCCGCACGGTGCCCGTGGTCCGCCGCTCGGAAAACCCCTTACCGAGGGCGCCTGAGCTGCCGCTTTGCCGTGCTCCACGGGCCGGGCCGGCCGACCGGCAAAGAGCTGCGCCATACGGGAGCGAGGGGAAGGTTTTACCTGCGTGCCGAGGCCCTGGGCGCAGGGGCCGGGGGCTGCGCAAGCGGGGCGCGGGCGCGGAGGAGCGCCCGCCCCGCTCCCCGTGACGGGCCGGCCGGGAACCCGCCCAACGGGTTCGTGAGGGGCCTGATTCCGGTATCGGGCCCCGGCAGCCGGCGGCACGGATTGCATACGAGCGCGAGCGGACCGCTCATCGGCGGGGGTACGTCGCCGACGGCGCTACGAGCCGGAGGTGAAGGGCTGGGTGCGGGCGATGAGCAGGGCGACGTCGTCCGGGTCGTCGGGACGCCGGAGTTCGCGAAGGAGCCGGTCGCAGGTCTCCTCCAGGGCGCGGTCGGGCCCGTCGAGCAGGAGGCGCAGGGTTTCGAGGCGTTCGTCGATGGGGTGGTTGCGGGTTTCGACCAACCCATCGGTGTACAGGACCAGTTGGTCGCCGGGTTCGAGTCGGAAGGAGCTGGTCTCGAAGGGGACACCGCCCACTCCGAGCGGGGTGCCGGTGGGCAGGTCGAGGAGTTCGGGGTGCTTGCCGCTGCGGACCAGGACGGGCGGCAGGTGGCCGGCGGTGGCGATGTGGCATTCGCCGCGATGTGGATCGTAGGTGGCGTAGACGCAGGTGGCGATGTAGTGCTCCAGCCCCGAGGTGATCTTGTCGAGGTGCTGGAGGACCTGGGCCGGGTCGAGATCGAGGTCGGCGAAGGCGCTGGTGGCGGTGCGCAGGCGGCCCATGGTGGCGGCGGCGTCGATGCCGCTGCCCATGACGTCGCCCACGACGAGTGCGGTCTTGTCCCCTTCGAGCGGGAGGACGTCGTACCAGTCGCCGCCGATCTCATACGTGGCCTGCGCGGGCCGGTACCGGGAGGCGATCTGCAGACCGGGAAGGTGGGGCGGGTGGTCGGGGAGCAGGCTGCGCTGCAGGGTCTCGGCGGCGTTGCGCACGCTCTGGTGCGAGCGGGCGTTGTCGATGCACACGGCGGCGCGGGAGGCCAGCTCGACGGCGAGCGCGAGATCGTCCTCGTCGAAGGGCACCGGGTTGCGGGCCCGGGTGAGCCCCAGACAGCCGAGGATCTGGCCGCGGGCGATGAGCGGGGCGAGCAAGTACGAGTGCACGCCGGCGCGGGCCAGCAGCGTGGCGGCGTGGTCGTCGCGGGCGATGCGCGCCAGGTCCGCGTCGTCAGCGTGGGAGACCAGGATCGGGCGGCCGGTGCGCACGCACTGGGTGGCCAGCCGGTCGGCATCGTAAGAGGCGGTCCCGCCGGGAGGGTCGGCCGCCCGGAGGGCTTCGGTGGGATAGGCGCCCTTCACCGCGAGGGCGCGGAAGAGCGCGGGGCCTTCGCCGCGGGCCGGGCGGTGCTCGCCCAGGATGGAGTCGAGCACATCGACCGTGCCCATGTCGGCGAGTTCGGGAACGGTGACCTCGGCCAGCTCTCGCGCGGTCTGTCCCACCTCCAGGGTGGTGCCGATCCGGGCGGAGCCGTCCGCGATCAGGGCCAGGCGCCGCCGGGCCTCGCTGGCCTCCATGGCCGACTGGTACCGGTCGGTGACATCCACCACCAGGTCGGCCACCCCGAGAATCCGCCCTTGTGGGTCCTCCAGCCGGTACAGCGAAATGGACCAGGCGCGCTGGTGGTCCGGGTCGGAGGGGCTGCGCCCGACGACGGTGGCCTGGTCGACCATGGGGACCCCCGTTTCGAGGACCTCCCGCATCGCGGCCTCGGGCACCTCGAACTTCGCGGCGGTCATGATCTCGCGATAGCGCCGGCCGAGGTGATTCTTCGCGGGGATGCCGTGCATCCGCTCCAGGGCGGGGTTGACGGCGACATAACGCAGCTCGGTGTCGAGAATCGCCACCCCGATGGGCGACTGGGAGATCAGCCGGGTGGACAGGGCGACATCCCGCTCCACCTCGCGAAGCGTCGGTGAGTCGGTGGCGAGCCCGAGGGCGTAGAAATCGCCGAGGTCGTCCAGCAGCCGCATATTGCGCAGCTCCACCAGCCGTGCGGTGCCGTCCTTGTGCCGGACGGGGAATGTGCCGCTCCAGCTCCGGCCGGTCTCCATGACCTCGGCGAACTTCTTGATCACCAGGTCCCGGTGCTCTTCGTGGATGAGCAGCGGCGCAGCGTACTGCCCGAGCGCTTCCTCGGCGGAGTAGCCGTACAGATCCTCGGCCTGCGGGCTCCACAGGACGATCCGTCCGTCGGCGTCCACCAGCACCGCGGCGACGGCGAGGAGGTCCATCAGCCCGCTCGGCTGCGACGACTTACCCGCCGGTGCACCGGCGCCGGCTGGACGCACCTCGTCTGCGCTCACCCCGGCACTCCTTCCGTCCGCCGGACCACGTGGGGGTGTGCCCGCACCCCGTTCCGCGGCCCGGCCTGCCCAGGTGTCTCTCTCTGACCTGTTCCTGGCAGGTGCGTGCTGTGCCTTCCATCGTCCCCCTGGATCGTCCGCCCGCATACTCATCGCCCGCGCTCGTGCCGATTCCCCCACGCCCGCACACACTGCCGGGCTGCACAGGGATACGCCGGGACACCCCGGCTCGGCGGGCAGACGCCCCTCGCGGGGCCGACGCCGGGTATCGGCCCCGGGAAATCAGCGAGGCATGCGGACGGCGCCTGAGCTGCCCGGACGGTAGCCGTCGGGGCATTGCCACGACTTGCCGAGCCGGATTCCGAGGATCAAAGTTGAAGGGAAACTCTGACGAGATCGGAGCGCATCGTGGTCGTTCTCGGAGTCATTCTTCTCATTGTCGGATTCCTGACCGGCATTTCCATCCTGTGGACCATCGGAATCATTCTCGCCGTTATCGGCGCGATTCTGTGGCTCCTCGGCTCGATGGGACACGCGGTCGCCGGTCGAAAGCACTACTGGTAGCGCCACGTGCCCGCCACGTGGCCACGGTCACCAGCTCCCCGGCGACCCCGGTCGCCGGGGTCCGTCAGTCCACGGGGGCAGCAGCGGGGGCCCGCCGGCGTGCGATGACGCCCAGCGCGATGTCCACGACCAGGAACGCGACGAGCGAAATGCCGAGCAGCGGCACCGCCCAGCCCACCGCCCCGACGACGAGCGCGAGCGGAATCAGCACGGGCAGCGGAATCTGCCGCCACGCCCCACGCTGAACCGGCCGTCCGAACGACAGCGCGCGGTCGCGGGTGGGACGGCGCTGCCACCACATCCGGTAGCCCCAGACGATCAGGGAGATCAGCGCAAGGGCGAGCGCGGCCAGCGCGATCTGGTTGACGATCCCGAACAGGGTGCCGGTGTGCAGGTCGATGCCGTAGCGGGTGAGCTTGGCCAGAACGGGATGGTCGGCGAAGCGCGAGACGTCGGTGACCTTTCCCGTGCCGGGATCCACTGCGACCGCGTCCTGCTTCTCGGGCCAGCTGCGCTGGACCTGCTTGACGACATACGCGGTGCCCTTGTCCGTCGGCAGATCGATCTCGACGGGGTGGGACAGACCCTTCGCGCGGGCCGCCGCGAACACCTGGTCGATGCCCACGTCCGCGGACGCGGATCCGCTCGACGCGCCGCCCTTCTTCCCGTCCATCCCCGGCATGTCGGGCATCCCCGCCATTCCGCCGGAGCCGCCGTGGTGGGTATGGTCCTCGCTCACGGCCGTGGAGACGGTCGGCGTCGCCTGCCCCAGGGACTGGCGGAGCGCGTCGATGTTCCCCCCGGCGTATGTGGACCAGGTCAGACCGGTCGCGGACAGGAAGAACAGGCCGACCGCCGCCCACACCCCCACGGCGCCGTGCCAGGACAGCGTCCGGCGCCGTCCGGTGGCGGTGCGGTCCGGCAGTGTGAGAGCCCGCAGCTTGCGGTTCGTCCGCTTACGTCCGATCCACAGCGCGAGACCGCCGCCGGCGACCACCCACAGCCAGCTGGCGGCCAGTTCGCTGTAGAGCCGGCCGTTCTCGCCCAGGTGCAGGTTGCGATGGAGATCGTCGAGCCAGGTGCGCAGCGGCAGCGCACCCGTGGCGCCGTACGTCGGCAGCGCTCCCCGGATGCTGCCGGTGTGCGGATCGACGAAGACGGCGAGCTGGTGCTCGGCGGACACCCCCGGCACGTCGGCGAGCAGGACGCGCGTGGTGTCGCCCGGCTGCGGTGCCGGGCGTACGGCGGCGATCTTGCCCTCCGGGTGTGCCTTGCGGGCGGCGGCCACCTGCCGGGACAGCGGCATCGTGTGCTCACCGGCCGGGACCGTCAACTCGTGCGCATAGACCACCTTCTCCGCCTGGAACGCCCCGGCGTACAACAGCCCGGTGACCGCGGTGACCAGAAGAAGAGGCGCGACGAGCACACCGGCATAGAAGTGCAGTCGCAACACCAGCGGCCGAAGGGCGGACCACCCGGTCCGTCGTACGGCCGCCCGCTCGGCACCGGAGCCCACGGCGTCCGGGGCGTCGTCGGCAGCGCTCGACGCGAGACGTTGCTCAGTGGTCACGCGGGTACTCCCAGCTCGAAGGTGATGTGGCCCGGTCCTCTGCCGTGCCGCTTCAGGGAGTCGGACGACTGGACGGGTGAGTTCCGGCGACGTGGTGTGAGGTGGCCCATAGGGCGGGCGGTCGAGGCGAATCCCGCACCCGCCATCCATCCGGGCCGGGCGCACGGAAGGGCGCACTGCCCGGCACGACGACAGGACCGGACTGGCGCGCTGGACGGTCCCCGGCCGCGCTCTTCGCGGCCTGGTGCCTGACGACGGCGGCTCCGCGGCCCACGCCGAAGTCCGGGCACTCCCTGCCATGGTGGGCGCCGGCGGCCGCACGGGCCGTCACCGGTTTCCCGGTCGTCGTAGCCCAGCTCGGACCGCACTCGCTGTTCGGCCTGGCCCAGGTGTCCACCCCACCAGTGCAATTGACGCCCCGTCCGAAAGCAATGAGCAGCGCGATTCTTGTGCCATCCGTACGAAACGGTTCCTGCATCCGCGTCACGGTCGTCGGCGATCCGGCCACCATGCCGTGTCGTCGCAGTCGCGGTCCGCGCTGATCCGCAAGGCACGGCCCAGGCCGGACCGGCTCCGGCTCGGAGGTCGGCCATCCGCCGCCGCTGATGCCGAGGAGGCGGCAAGCGGGGGAGGGGCGGTGTCAGTCGCTCCCGCCGACCCGACCGCTCTCTTCGGCGTAAAGGTTTTCCACTCGCTGGTCCACGCCGAGATCGGCGCATCGTCGCGGGCGAGAAGCCGGACGCGATCGCCGAAGCCGTGCTGGACCTCCTCGACCTCGTCGAGGGCCTGCTGAGCGAACGGGCGCTGACCCACGCCACACGCAGGGGCTGACATCTGTGGCGCGTTGACGGCGGCAGTAGCGCTTCGCCGTGTCAGGGCGGGCATCGTGCGCCGGGCACGGCGAGGCAGGTATGAGCACCCGTGCTCAACTGCCGCCCGTACCGGCTCGGGGGGCCGCCGCACATACGGCGGCCGCCCGAGCCGACACCAGAATCCCGTTCCGTCACCCGGGAGCCGCTTCGTGTCGCTTCACCGTGGTGGAAAACGGGTGCCCAGGGGGCCGTGTCGGCGACCGGCGGGGGCTGCCCGCCTTGATCGCCATGCCGAGCAGGGCGCGGGCACGGAGGCCGCACTCGCCCCGCAGCAGGGCGACCGCCGGAGTGTGCGGCGCAGTTGCCCCTTGGGGTCACCGTGGCGTCGATGAGGTCTGCCGACGCCGGCTGCGCGCTGGTTACTGCGTGACCACCCCGGACTTGGCGATGACGATGTCGGCCTTGGTGCCGCCGCTGCGCGAGCCCAGGGACTCGATCTTCCTGACGATGTCCATGCCCTCGACGACCTCGCCGAAGACGACGTGCTTGTTGTCGAGCCAGTCCGTGACGATGGTGGTGATGAAGAACTGCGAGCCGTTGGTGTGCGGGCCGGCGTTCGCCATGGACAGCTGACCCGGCTTGGTGTGCTTGAGCTGGAAGTTCTCGTCCTGGAACTTCTCGCCGTAGATGCTCTTGCCGCCGGTCCCGTTGCCGGCGGTGAAGTCGCCGCCCTGGAGCATGAAGTCGGGGATGACACGGTGGAAGCCGGATCCCTCGTAGCCGAAGCCGTGCTCTCCGGTGGCGAGCTCACGGAAATTCTTCGCGGTCCTGGGAACCACGTCGTCGAACAGGGTGAAGACGATCCGCCCGGCCGGGTCGCCGTCGATGGTGATGTCGAAATACACGTCGTTACTCATGACGGCATCCTTACATCCGCGAGCGCCGGGGCGAGGCGCGACCCCCGGCACCGGTCGCGACCGAGTCCGTGTAGGGGACGCCGCTCCGGGAGATCCTGGCCGGGCCGCAGGAATTGCCCGGCCCGTCCGCCGGACCTCTCGTCGATAACAGGCGCCGGCACCCGCCCCGGTACCACTCAGCGCTCCCGGCTAATGTGCACCGGCACCCCTACCGACACCCCCACCCAGCGACGACGGAGCTTCAGCCGCATATGTCAGAGCGACAGACCGAGGAGCGAAAGGCGAAGCAAGCCAAGGGCCGTACGGTACGACAGCAGGAACGCAAGCTCAGATGGCGCATCCCTGGCTGGCTCTTCGGTCTCTTCATGGCGCTCGAGGCAACTGTTTGGGGCGTCTCCTTCACGGGGGATCTGGCCCTCGCCACCGGGCTCTCCGGCACTCCCGGCACGTTCAGGGTGGCTCAGTGCTATGACACGGACACCAGTCACCGCAGGTCCCACTACGTGTGCACCGGTACTTTCACCGCGCACGACGACCCGGGCGACGTGTCCCACCAGCAATTGGAAGACGCCTCCGCCGACTACCCGGACGGCGCCGAAATCGCGATGCGCCGAGGCGCGGACGCGGAGACTTACCAGCCGACGGGGTTCTGGCCCGTCCTGTCCGCTGTCTGGAAGGTGGGGCTCTGCCTGAGCGTCCTGGCCTTTTGCGTCTTCCTGCCCGTTTCGCGCAAGGATGACGGCCGGAAAGGCCCCGGCGCGTCATGGCTCGGCAGAGTGACCAATGGGCTGGCGCTGGTCTCCTTCGCCGGCGTCGCGATCGCCGTATTGGACGGAGTCGTCGCCTTGGTGGCATGGATGGTCGAGGGATTCGCCGCCTAAGGATCCGGCGGTTGTCGCACATTCTCCGGTCACGCAAGGTTTCCTTACGACCGGGGGGAGTTGGCGTCGTGGAGGTGCGGTTCTCGACCCGTACGAGGTGCCCGGCGTCCTCGACAGCCATGGTGTCACCGGAAGCCGGCCCCGCAGTGTCAGTGGGGGCGGTTAGCCTGCACAGATGATCGAGACGACCGGCGACGACCGCCGCTTTCCGCCTGCCCTGGCCGAGGTGGCCCGGTCGGCGGATACCGGCCCGCTGTCCCGCCGCTCGTATCGCCCCGTGCCGAGGGCTCCTGCCGGCGCGCAAATCGACCGGGGGCAAGCGCGCTTCCGGGCCGGGTGAGCAAAGGTCGGACCGACTCATGACCGAAGGTGAACCGTTCGGAACGTTCTTCCCCGGTATTCCACGCCGAGCAGGGTGTTACGACAGACTGCCGAAGTGGACTCAGGCATAGCAGCGATCTTGGGAGCGACCGTCGGCGCACTCGGTACGGGTGGGGCCGCAGCCGTCACCGGGCTGTGGGGAGCCAGGACCGCTCGGAGCCAACTCGCTTCCCAGGAAGTGCAGTTGAGGAGCCAATTGCGCGTCGACCGTGTTCGGGAGCGCCATGAGCCGCGCCGTATGGTGTACGCGGATTTCGTCGCGCAGGCACGAGCCATCGAGCGGGCCCTCGGAAGGTACCGGGAATCGCACACGATGGACATGGGCGCCTTCCACCAGGAAATCGACAAGCTGGATCATCTCGGGGTGCAAGTGCTCCTTGAGGGGCCGCTGCCGGTGGTCTCCCCTTCACAGGAACTCATCAGGTGCGCGCACCGATGCATCAGGCCCTTGCGGAATTCCATCGGAGCGCGAGAGCGATTCGGCGCCGAGTCCGGCGAGTGCGCGGACGCCGCCGAATCCGTTGCCGAAGCCGGGCTGGTGTTCACCACCGAGGTAAGGGACTTCGCGGAGACCGCCCGCCGCGTCCTCGACGACGACTCGGCGGTCGCATCTCCGCATCCCTGAGAACCGCTCAGGCCCGGACGACCCCGCCAATACGCCACGGCGCACCCGGTGTTCGTACCCGCTCGTGCCACGGGAGCCGACGCGGACGAGCGGTCGCCGGCGCTGCGTCCGCGCGAACCGGCCCGGGGACGAGCCGCCCCGTGGTGGACCGTCCGACGCGCACGCCCGGCGGCTCGCGAAACGGGGCGACGGAATACCGGCGCACGCCGGTCAGCAGTGCGGGAGTGACGCTCATCTACGTATTGTCATTTTGATTGCCGAACGCGTCATTGCTGACACGTACGCGCCTTCTTTCGAACTTCCGGGAACCCTACCGTCGCATGCACCCGACATTCGACGCCGGCAACTTCCGCTCCGAAAAGATCTGTTCACGAATTGACTCGTGAAGGGAGACGGAGCGGCGGCTGCCCAGGGAGAAGCCATGTCCGCAGTCATACAGCCGCAAGCAGATCCGCAGTCCCCGGGCTCCTGGCCCGGCGGGGACGGAGGGAACTGGCCCAGATATCCGAGGCTCTACGAGGCCATTCCGGACTCGGGACCGACCTCCGGAGGAAATACCGTCCTGCTCACCGGGGCGGGTCTGCAGGGCACGAGCCAGGTCACCTTCGGTGGCATCCCCGCCACCATCGTCGCCCAGGACCCTTCCGGCGGCTCGGTCACCGTCCTCGCGCCCCCGCACGCAGCGGGCACCGTCCAGATCATCGCCACCACACCGAGAGGCAACACCAACTCGGTGAGCTACACGTACACCGTCGTCCCACCGAGCGGCCCGACGGTCAGCGCTCTCGTGCCCAACAGCGGCTCCACCGCAGGCGGCACCGCGTTCGCCATCATCGGCACCCATCTCACCGGCGCGACGGTCACCTTCAACGGGATGCCGGCCACCGGAGTGTCCATCAACGCCATGGGCACCGTGCTGACCGGCGTCACGCCGCCCGGCCCCGCCGGCAACGTCCCGGTCGTCGTCACCACACCGGCCGGAAGCACCACCGTTCCCGGCGGATACACCTACACGGCACCTCCGCCCGTGGTGACGTTGCTGTCGCCGTCGTCGGGCAGTACGGCGGGTGGTACGGCGTTTGTGATCACGGGGAGCAGTCTGTCCGGGGCGGTGGTGACGTTCAACGGGGTTGCGGCGACGGGGGTTTCGGTCAATGCCTCGGGTACGGCATTGGTGGGCTTCACTCCGGCCGGACCGCTCGGCAACGTTCCGGTCGTGGTCACCACGCCGGCGGGGAGCGCCACGGTCGCCGGCGGATATACCTACACGGCACCGCCACTGCCCGTGGTGACGTTGCTGTCGCCGTCGTCGGGCAGTACGGCGGGTGGTACGGCGTTTGTGATCACGGGGAGCAGTCTGTCCGGGGCGGTGGTGA
>NZ_JBSHAW010000020.1:152308-158041 GCF_053611685.1 Streptomyces sp. NPDC054786
GACGGGGGTTTCGGTCAATGCCTCGGGTACGGCATTGGTGGGCTTCACTCCGGCCGGACCGCTCGGCAACGTTCCGGTCGTGGTCACCACGCCGGGCGGCAGCACGACCGTCGCCGGCGGATACACCTACGTGTGAGCGGTCCCCCTTCACCGGCTCACACGGGGCAGTGTCGGCCGGGAAGTCCGCTTCCGCCGTGACCCGTTGCTGCCCCGCCCTGTCGTCGGCTCGTGAGGAGTCGACGACAGGGCGCTGTCAGGGCGGCCACCCGGCGCGCGTCATGGCCGGTACGACAGCTGACAGGACATCTACGCGACGAGCTTCATCAGACGAAGGTCACCACCCCGGACGGTTACGCAGCTCCAAGTTCCCTGGTCAGGAGGGCTCTTGGGGCCGCTCTGCAGACCTGGAGCTGCCGGTCCGCGCGATGCCGAGCCTTGGCTGCGCCATCCGGGTGAAGAGGGAGATGCATGTCTCGCCTCGGGGCGAACTCCCTGCGTAACTGGTAGGCGACAGGCGTTTTCGAAGGTTTCACCCGGCGCAGAGGTGAGGCGGGGACATGCCGATCAATCCGGATCAGGGATCCACCGGCGGTGGGTCCGAGGTGACCTTCAGCGGCACCGGCCTCGCAGACGCCACTGCGGTGCTCTTCGGGACCAAGTCGGCCGCCATCACGGCCAATACGGCGACCTCCGTGTCGGTGGTCGCCCCCTCGGGGACCGGTGTGGTCGACGCCATGGTGCGCACGCCGGGGGGCACCAGCAACCCGGTGCCCTTCTACTACCTCCCCCCACCCGTCGTCCTCGCCGTCTCCCCGTCGTCGGGGCCCGTCGCGGGCGGCGGAACGGTCACCGTCACCGGGCGCGGCCTCGCCGCCACGACCTCCGTGGCATTCGGTGCCACGGACGTGACGCCGACGGTGCTGTCCGACAGCGAACTCACCCTCGTGAGCCCCGCCCACGCGGCCGGCGCCGTGTCGTTGGTCGTCACCGCGCAGGGCGGTACGGCCACCGCCTCCGGAACCTTCGGCTTCGTGGATGTACCCACTGCCACCGGCTTCAGCCCGCTGACGGGTCTCCCCGCGGGCGGCACACTGGTCGGCATCACGGGTACCCGTCTGTCGACGACCACCGGCGTGACCTTCGGCGGCGTCCCCGCCACATTCGCCGTCCTGTCCGACACCGAGGTCGCAGCCATCGCGCCCTCCCACCCCCTGGGTGCCGTCACCGTCGCGCTCACCACCACGGGCGGCAGCGCCACCGCACCCGGGGTGTACCTCTATCTCGTCGGCTGACGGGGTGCGCGCGGCCTCCGCTGGGAGGCGGCGGTCCGGCCCCGATACCTGAAGTGACGTGAGCCCGGCGCTGTGCAGGTATGCGGTCCGGTGGATCAGGGGGGCGCAGCCGATCGAGTGCACTGGGGCGGAAGGCGCCCGACCTGCATGCGGGAGCGGGCGTCCTCGTCGCGACTCCTGGGAGAAGCCCGGCTGCTGCGCCGAGTGGCGCACCAGCAGGTTCTGTGCATGCGACCCGTTCGCCCGTCATGCGCGCCGCGCAGGACAGGCGAACGCGGTCCGCGAAGAGGCAATTTCCGTGCGCGTACCCACCCGCCATCAGGGGGAATATATCCGCCTGAATTGGCACAATTCGACAACCCTCCACGGGCAGAGCAACATGTGGTTGTGGGAGGTGCACAGATGATTGCGAACCTCAAACGATGGCGGCGCGGCCGGTGGTCGTGTGCCGCGCCCACCGACCTCTTCCGCGATCACCAGCCATGAGCTCCGATGACCTGATATTTTCCTGGCCACCCGCGAGCAGCCGGCCGTCCGTGCACATCGCCCTTCTTGGCGGTTTCGACCTTGTGGTGAGCGATGTCCCGGTGACGGTTCCCGTCGGCTCGAAGCGGCTCCTGGCGTTTATCGCGCTCAACGGCCGTGTCGCTGCCCCTCGGTCCCTGGTTGCCGGGAGCCTTTGGCCCGACGCATGCGAACAGAGTGCGTACGCGAACCTGCGGTCGGCGCTGTCGCGCCTGCGCGGCATCGGCAGGAAGGCCCTGGAGGTCTGCCCTGCGGAGGTGCGTCTCGCGCGAAAAGTCACCGTCGACCTGCACCACGCCCGGTCCCTGGCCCAGCGCATACTCGACCCCGGAGTCCCGGTCGAGGACCTCAACCTCAGCGCGGCGACCGTCGACCAGCTCTCCGACGACCTGCTGCCCGGCTGGTACGACGACTGGGCCTTGCGGGAGGCGGAGCAATGGCAACAGCTGCGACTCCACGCCCTTGAGTCCCTGGCGGGAGTGTTCATCGAAACGAAGCAGTTCGCCGGCGCGGTGGCGGCCGCCCACGCGGCCGTACAGGCGAATCCACTGCGGGAGAGCAGCCAGGCTTCGCTGATCCGCGCCCACCTGGCGGAGGGCAACCCGTCCGAGGCGCTGGACGACTTCGAACGCTATACGCACCGTCTCCGCGACGAACTCGGGCTTCGCCCCACTCCGCGGCTGTGCCACCTGGTCGACGGGCTGCAGCAGCCGGATTGCGGATGGTAACTCACCCTGGGCGATAGGGCATGGCGGGATTCCCCCGTCGGCGCCGTGAACATCGGGCATCCGGTACTGAACCGGTCGGGGCTCGGCGCACCCACGCACCACTGCGAGCCCACAGCCGTCACACCGACCGACCGACGTCGCCGCAGGCGTCGGTCGCGGCGCTGCGCCCCATGGGGGCGATCGCGGTGAGTTAGTTGCTCGGCCGGGCCTGCGCCCGCCGTTGGCCGGCCCTTCGCGGCGTCCGCCCGACTCCTTCCCGCGCCTTGCCTACCCAGCTTGGCCACGTGCCGGCAGATCGACCTTCGCCGTCGAGTGGTCCGCGCCGGGAGCGGCCGCCGCTGTCGCGCTGGAGGGGGAGGCGCCGGTCCGTGTGAGAACAGTCGATACGCCATCACGGGTACCCCATCAACCTGCTGTTGTGGTGGGGCAACGAGGCAGGACGTTTCCCCCTCAAGGTGCCTGTTTTCGTGATGTGAGGCGGCCCCCGGGGAGCCGGGCGATCCGGGCGAGTTCGGCGCTTTCGTCGTACGCAGTCGCCTCGGCGGGAGAACGCTCCATCAACCGTTCGGCTCAATAGAGTGTTTGTGCGGCAATAGGTGTACTTATTCTGATTTAGCAGCGGTGATCCGATAAATAGCCAGGTGATCCGCCAGTGAATCCGAATCCGCTGAATCTCCGGGACCCGTGATCGGGGGAGCATTGTGGAACCACGCGAAACCTCGGTCGAGGCCGCCTCGGAAGGCGCCGGTGAAGACCAGGCGCCCAGAGAACCCTCTGTCGTGCGCGGGCTGCCGCCCGCGCCGAAGGGGTCCTGGTCGCTGCTGTCGCGGATCGTGATCGCGGGCGCCATCGCGGTGGTGTCGATCGGCGTCCTGATCCACGTGGTCCTGGTCTTCCTGTTCGTCGCCCCGTCGAACGCCATCAGCAGGGACTACGGCGGGCTGGTCAACGGCTATGTCTATCCGGAGTTCGACCAGAACTGGCAGCTATTCGCCCCGAACCCGCTTCAGCAGAACATCGCCGTGCACGCGCGCGCCGAGGTCATGCTCGCCAACGGCTCCAGGCGCACGACGGGCTGGGTGGGCCTGACCGCCCAGGACATCAGGAAGATCAGGGACAACCCGGCACCCAGCCACGCGCACCAGAACATGCTTCGCCAGGCCTGGGACTTCTACAACAGGACGCACGACGAGAAGGGCAGAGCGATGGGCCTGCGGGGCGAGCTCTCCGAGGCCTACGTACGCCGGATCGTGACTCACCGGCTCGGGCCGCGGCTCGACGGCGGCCAGGTGGTCAAGGTGCAGGTCTACGCGTCGAACAAGCCGATCATCCCGCCGAAGTGGAGTCTCGAGCGCGGGAACACCCAGACGACCTACCAGGTACTTCCGTGGTGGCCGGTCTCCAAGAAGGAGTTCCAGTGAGCGTCGAGAAGGACACCGCCCGGGCGCCTTCCCCCTTCAAGGGCATCGGCACCAAGCTCGATACGGCGATCGCCAGAGGTCTGAACAGGGCCACGGGCGCGGCGCTCGCGCCCTACCAGGCCGCGATCGTCCGGATCGGCTTCGCGCTGACCTTTGCGCTCTACCTCATCCGCGAGTGGCCGCACCGGCTGGAGCTGTACGGCACCACCAGCCCCTGGGGTTTCGACCTGGCCCATCGTCTGGTTGCCTCGAACAACGCGTTCACGGTGCTGCTGTGGTCGAACGACAGGCTTTGGTTCGAGCTGGTCTACCACGGGACGATCGTCGCGTGCCTGCTGCTGCTCGTGGGGTGGCACACCCGCACGACGTCGTTGCTGTTCATGATCGGTGTGTTGTCGCTCATGAACCGCAACATCCTCCTGGGCGACGGCGGTGACACCCTCATTCACCTGATGGCGAGTTACCTGGTGCTCACGCGGTGCGGGCAGGTGTGGTCGCTGGACGCGCGACGGCGGGAGCGTGCGGCGGCGCTGGGCGGGGACGGCAGCAATTCGGTGAGCGTGACCCTGTGGGTGGTCTGCGGTGCGGGCCTCGCCCTCGCAGAAGTGACGGGGTTCGCGGAGATCCCGTTGAGCTGGGTGCTCATCCTCTGGGGCCTGTGGTTGGTCCAGGCCCTGTGGTTCTGGGCAGGGCGCAGTCGTTTCTCCGAGGTGCGGGCGGTGTTGGACGTCGTCGCCAACCTCGTCCACAACGCGGCGATGCTGGTGATCGCCGCCCAGGTGTGCCTGCTCTACGCCACGGCCGGCTGGTACAAGATTCAGGGGCCACGCTGGCAGGACGGAACCGCCCTGCACTACCCGCTGCATCTGGACTACTTCAGCCCGTGGACCTCTCTGTCCCAGGCGCTCGACAGCCGCTCGCTGATGGTCACGCTGATCACCTACGGCACCGTGTTCGCGCAGGTCGCCTTCCCGTTCACCCTCCTCAACCGCCGAGTGAAGAACGTGCTGCTGGCGGTCCTGATCACCGAACACGCCACGATCGCGGTGATCTGCGGCCTGCCGTTCTTCTCGCTGGCGATGGTCTTCGCGGACATGGTCTTCCTGCCGACCAACGCCCTGCGGTGGGTCGGGTCCAAGGCGGCAGGTGTACGGGACCGCATCACCGGGCGACATCGCCGCAGCAACGAGCCACAGGCGACCGGAGCGAAGGCCAGAGTGTGAGCATCTGACGCACTCTTGGTTCCCCACTCGTCCACCGTCTCGTGAGCGGCGGAGTGCCCTTCGTTCTGGGAGTGCCCTTCGTTCTGGTCCGCCCGACCCTGGTGTGCCCCGTCAGCGCGGTACAGCCTCGGCGTCGGCGACGGACTACGCGCTGCAGGTCGTCATCTGTAGGCAACACCGAACGTCCCTCCGGCGAATCGGCCCGTGGGGGGACGAACCGCCGGAGGGACCAGGCGGGTTGAGATCAGCTGTGGACAGCGCATGCCAGGGCGGGGGGATTTCCTCCGCCCAGCGGCATGAGCCGAGAACTCTGCACAGTGAGTGGCTCTTCGCTTCAGCCGGTGGTGGCGCCGGTGGTGGTGGCGCCGGTGGTGCCGCCTACGAGTCCGCCGATGGTGGCGCCGGTCGTGGTGGCGCCGGTGGTGCCGCCGCCGCCAGTGGTGGCGCCGGTGCTCGTGGCGCCGGTCGTGCCGCCTACGAGTCCGCCGATGGTGGCGCCGGTGGTGGTGGCGCCGGTGGTGCCGCCTACGAGTCCGCCGATGGT
>NZ_JBSHAW010000021.1:0-151316 GCF_053611685.1 Streptomyces sp. NPDC054786
ACCACCCTAACGCCGAGGGGCCGCCCCCCCCCACGCCCCCGGGGGAGTGCGGCCCGTCCGGTACCGCCGGTCAGCTGCCGGCGGCCCTGCTCACTTACGGATCAGCGAGCGCAGCACGTACTGCATGATGCCGCCGTTGCGGTAGTAGTCCGCCTCGCCGGGGGTGTCGATGCGGACGACCGAGTCGAACTCGACACCGCTGTCGGTGGTGACCTTGACGGTGCGCGGCGTGGTGCCGTCGTTCAGCTCGGTCACACCGGAGAAGGAGAAGGTCTCCTCGCCGGTCAGGCCGAGCGACTCGGCGGACGCACCCTCCGGGAACTGCAGCGGCAGGACGCCCATGCCGATGAGGTTCGAGCGGTGGATGCGCTCGTAGGACTCGGCGATGACGGCCTTGACGCCGAGCAGCGCGGTGCCCTTGGCGGCCCAGTCGCGGGACGAGCCGGAGCCGTACTCCTTGCCGGCCAGGATGACCAGCGGGGTGCCGGCGGCCTGGTAGTTCTGCGAGGCGTCGTAGATGAACGAGACCGGCGCGCCATCCTGGGTGAAGTCGCGGGTGTAGCCGCCCTCCGTACCCGGCGCGATCTGGTTGCGCAGGCGGATGTTGGCGAAGGTGCCGCGGATCATGACCTCGTGGTTACCACGGCGCGAGCCGTAGGAGTTGAAGTCACGACGCTCCACGCCGTGCTCGGTGAGGTACTGGCCGGCCGGGGTGTCGGCCTTGATCGCACCGGCCGGGGAGATGTGGTCGGTGGTGACCGAGTCGCCCAGCTTCGCCAGCACCCGGGCGCCGGAGATGTCCGAGACCGGGGTGGTCTCCATCGTCATGCCCTCGAAGTACGGGGGCTTGCGCACGTAGGTGGACTGCGGGTCCCACTCGAAGGTGTTGCCGGTCGGGATCGGCAGCGCCTGCCACTGGGCGTCACCCGCGAAGACGTCCTGGTAGGACTTGTTGAACATGTCCTCGCCGATGGCGTTGGCCACGACGTCGTTGACCTCGGCCTCGGTCGGCCAGATGTCCTTCAGGTGGACCGGGTTGCCCTCGGTGTCGGTGCCGAGCGCGTCCTTGGTGATGTCCACCTTCATCGAACCGGCGAGGGCGTACGCGACGACCAGCGGCGGGGACGCCAGGTAGTTCATCTTGACGTCGGGGTTGATCCGGCCCTCGAAGTTACGGTTGCCGGAGAGCACCGAGGTGACGGCGAGGTCGTGGTCGTTGACGGCCTTGGAGACCTCCTCCGGCAGCGGGCCGGAGTTGCCGATGCAGGTGGTGCAGCCGTAGCCGACGAGGTTGAAGCCGACCTTGTCGAGGTACGGGGTGAGCCCGGCCTTGTCGAAGTAGTCGGTGACGACCTTCGAACCCGGCGCCAGGGTGGTCTTGACCCACGGCTTGCGGGTCAGGCCCCTCTCGACCGCCTTCTTCGCGACGAGCGCGGCGGCGACCATGACGTACGGGTTGGAGGTGTTGGTGCAGGAGGTGATCGCCGCGACGGTGACCGCGCCGTGGTCGATCTCGTACGTCGAGCCGTCGGGGGCGGTGACGGTGGTCGGGTTCGACGGGCCGCCGTTGGGGTGGAGCGCGGGGGCGTCGGAGGCCGGGAAGGACTCGATGCCGGCCTCGTCCACGTTGTCCACGTAGTTGCGGACGTCCTGGGAGAACTGCTGGGCGGCGTTGGCCAGGACGATGCGGTCCTGCGGGCGCTTCGGGCCGGCGATCGACGGGACGACCGTCGACAGGTCCAGCTCCAGCTTCTCGGAGAAGTCGGGCTCGGCGGCCGGGTCGAGCCAGAGGCCCTGCTCCTTGGCGTACGCCTCGACGAGCGCGACCTGCTGCTCGTCGCGGCCGGTCAGGCGCAGGTACTTCAGGGTCTCGTCGTCGATCGGGAAGATCGCGGCGGTGGAGCCGAACTCCGGCGACATGTTGCCGATGGTGGCGCGGTTGGCGAGCGAGGTGGCGGCGACGCCCTCGCCGTAGAACTCGACGAACTTGCCGACGACACCGTGCTTGCGGAGCATCTCGGTGATGGTCAGCACGAGGTCGGTGGCGGTGGTGCCCGCCTTCAGCTCACCGGTCAGCTTGAAGCCGACGACGCGCGGGATGAGCATGGAGACCGGCTGGCCGAGCATCGCGGCCTCGGCCTCGATGCCGCCGACGCCCCAGCCCAGCACACCGAGGCCGTTGACCATGGTGGTGTGCGAGTCGGTGCCGACCAGGGTGTCGGGGTAGGCCTGGCCGTTGCGGACCATGACCGTGCGCGCCAGGTGCTCGATGTTGACCTGGTGGACGATGCCGGTGCCGGGCGGGACGACCTTGAACTCGTCGAAGGCGGTCTGGCCCCAGCGCAGGAACTGGTAGCGCTCCTTGTTGCGGCCGTACTCCAGCTCGACGTTCTGGCCGAAGGCGTCCTTCGTGCCGAACTTGTCGGCGATGACGGAGTGGTCGATGACCAGCTCGGCCGGCGCCAGCGGGTTGATCTTCGCCGGGTCGCCGCCCAGCTCCTTCACGGCCTCACGCATGGTCGCGAGGTCCACGACACACGGCACACCGGTGAAGTCCTGCATGATCACGCGGGCCGGCGTGAACTGGATCTCCTGGCTGGGCTGGGCCTGCGAGTCCCAGCCGCCGAGCGCCCGGATGTGATCGGCGGTGATGTTCGCGCCGTCCTCGGTGCGGAGCAGGTTCTCCAGCAGAACCTTCAGGCTGTAGGGAAGACGCGCGGCGCCTTCGACCTTGTCCAGCCGGAAGATCTCGTACGACTCGTCGCCCACCTGCAGCGTGCTGTGGGCGTCGAAGCTGTTCGCCGACACGACAGTCTCCTTCATGCATGAATTCGCGCGTACCGCCGCAATGCTGCCGTCACAGCCTCTTGCCCCATCCGCTAAGGTAAGCCTAAGTTAGGCATGCCTTACTGGCGCGGCAGCGGTACGCCTCTCGGCAGATATCTCGATGTCGAGATAACTCTAGTACATCGTCGCGGCCAGGTCATGCCCTGACCGGTGCGGAGCGCACCCGGAGCACGTCACGACGGGCCGCTGACCACTCTCCGGGGCGGGATGCGGCCGGGGACCGGCTGACGACGCTTCCCGTGCTGTTCCGTCTGCTCCGGCTCCGAACCCGACGCGGTACCCCGACACGGCAGCCGACGTGGCAGCCCGACACGTTGCGTGATGTCGGCGTCCCGGTGTGCCTCATCACGTCACGCACGTCTCATCCGACGTGACAAGCACCGAACTCGGTGGACAGAGGTTGCCGGGTGATCTCGCTGCCTGTCCCCGCTTGACCTTGACACGGTGACAAGGCCTTCGCTGTGTCCAGGAGGTGGTCCCGATGACCATGCCGAAACAGGACACGGACACGACCCGAGCTCTCCAGGGGCTGGCGGACAGCCGCTCGTCAGTGCGGCTGCGGGCAGCGCTGGCGGCCGGCACGACCCCTGACCCGCGGTTCATCGACAAGCTCATCGAACGATGCGCGAGCGAGCCAGAATTCTATGTGCGCGAAATGCTGACGTGGGCGCTCACCCGCCACTCGGCATCCATGACGGTCCCAGAGCTTCTCCATGAAGTCAGCTCGGAGCGTGCGCAGGCACGAAGCCAGGCGTTACACACACTGTCCAAGATCGGGGATCGGCAAGCGTGGCCGGCGATCACACGGGAGCTTCTGTCCGACGCCGACGACGAGGTGGTGCGGAGCGCCTGGCGAGCAGCGGTCGTGCTCGTGCCCGAAGGTGAAGAACCCAAGTTGGCCGGAGTGTTGGCGACACAGCTCGGACGCGGCGAACGTGAGACGCAGCTGAGCCTCAGCCGGGCGCTGATCGGGCTCGGTGAGGTGATCATGCCGACCCTGCGCGCCGCGATGACGGATCTCGACCCTCGCGTGCGCAGGCACGCGATCGCCACGGAACGGCTGTTGCGCGGTCCGGATGCCGGATTCGAGTTCGCGATCGAGGAGGCGAAACGCATCATGGCCCTCGGCACGACCAGCCAGGAGGGGTGACAGGCAGTGTTGATCGGTGAGGTGGCACGACGGTCCGGGGTCAGCGCCCGCATGCTCAGGCATTACGACTCGCTCGGCCTGGTGCGGCCAACGGGTCGTACCGAGGCCGGCTACCGAGAGTACGGCGGCGAGGACATCCGGCGAATCTTCCATATCGAGAGCCTGCGGTCATTGGGGCTGTCGCTGCGTGAAGTCGGGTGCGCGCTGGATGACCCCGGCTTCACGCCCTCGGAGCTCGTCGACGACCTCATCCGCCAGACGCGAGAACGCATCGCGGCTGAGACGGCGCTGCTCACGCGACTGCGTCGGATCGGTGCCGCGGAACCCGCAGGCTGGGAGGACGTCCTCCAGATCGTGGCACTCCTCCAGGCCTTGGGATCGGACAGCGCCGGCAAGCGCCAGCGCGCTGCCCTGTCCTCGGTGGAAGAGATTCCGGTACCGGTGGAGGCTCTGGTCGAGGCAGCGTTGAGCGAGACGGACCCGAACGTCGCCGGAGCCCTTCGCTGGGCTTTGGCGCAAGGGGGCGAGGGCGGCTTGGCGCTGCTGGCGGAGGGCCTCGGCTCACCGGTGGCCGAGGTGCGGAAACGTGCCGTCCAGTCCATCGCCGAGATGCCGAACGCTGAGGCGACCGCACTGCTGCAGGACGCCCTCACGAACTCCGACCTCGTGGTCCGCAGGTGTGCCGCTCTGGCGCTCGGGGCACGGGGAGTGGCCGACGCGGTCCCGACGCTCATCGACATGATCGTCGAGGAGACGAATGACGTCGATGCAGCCGATGCACTGAGCGTGCTGGCGAGTGATCCCATGTGGGTGGATCAGATCGCCACCGGGCTCGTTGACTGCCTCGCCCACGGCACCGCTGCCTCGTCTGCCCGTCGACGGCTGACACAGGCGCTCGCGGACATCCCGGGGATCACGGCGTCACGTGCCCTCGCAGATCTGTCACATGACGAAGACCGTGCCGTGGCGCTTACCGCGACCTACATTCTCGGGATACGCCAGACGCGATAGCGGATCTTTCCCGGGGTGCTGTGTGTACCACCGGCCGCTCCCGTCATCATCGCGACGGCCCTTTCGAGGTCGGCCCGCAGCCCCGCCCACCTTGCCGGCCTTCTGCCGTCGCGTCGATCGTTCCCGTACCGGCGATGGTGCGGCCGCCGGTGAGATCGCCGCCGCTGCCGTCGCCGGCCAGCTTGTCGACGATGCCGGTGCTCCGGTGCGGGAGGGGCGCATGATCACGCCGCAAATCCAGGTGAGGGCACATGTCCGACTTCACCCGCCCCGGCCCCGCCACCCGCCCGCCTCACCGCCCCGTCAGCCCCGTACGCACCACCGTCACGATCTCCTCGTCGGAGAGTCCCAGGTTGCGGGCCTCGGCGATCAGCCGCTGGGCCGCCTCGCCGAGGCGGACGCGGGCCGGGGATGCTGCGCCGGTGACCACCGCACCGCGGCCGCGCCGGAGTTCGATCAGGCCCTCCTCCTTGAGGCGTTGATAGCCGCGCAGCACGGTATGGACGTTCACGCCGAGCGAGGCGGCGAGCGCGCGGGCGGCCGGCAGCCGCTCCCCGGCGTCCACCGTGCCGTCGGCGATCGCGCCGCGGACCGAGGCGGCGATCTGGTCGCCGAGCGGGACGGACGAGCCGGGGTCCACCCGGAAGAGCACCTCAGCCTCCTTGCCGCGCCCGTGCGCGGTCCGTGTACGTATTGAGCAGCGCAACGGCGGTCGCGGCATCGTCGACCGTCACCACGAACTCCTTGCCATTGGTCAGCCGTACCACGATGCCCTCACCCGAGCGCAGTACGAGGCCGCTGCCGCCGGCCCGGATGCGGTAGCCCCAGCCGCCGAACTCGGCGAAGCAGGAGATCCGGCGGCTGCCGGCCTCCGCGATGCGGTCCAGGGGGATGTGGCGGAAACGGAAACGACAGGGCAGCAAGGCCGGCGACAGGGCCAGCCCGCGCCGGTCGACGGTCACCCGTACCGAGGCCAGGGGGAGAACCGCGGCACCACCGAGCAGCAGTCCGGCGCCGCTGAGCCAGCCGGCGAAGAGGCCCACGACGAGCCCGGCGCCGAGCATCACGACACCCAGCACGACCAGCGGGGACGAGCTGATGGTGCGTGACCAGCCGGCCGTCGTGCCGTCGGGGAGGTCGAGCCGGGGCGTTGCGCCTCGCACCCGCCGTGGTGGCGGGGGTGCCGCCCCGGCGAGCAGCCGCCCCAGCGCCCCGGCGAGCAGCGCCACACCGAGGTCCACGGCCAGCTGCCACTGCGGTATCCGGACGGCGGCGGCGTCGGCGGCATCGACGTTGGCGAGCAGCGTCCGGCACATGGCGTAGCCGAGCGCGGCGGCGGTGGCGTAGGAACCGGCGATCAGCCACGGCACCTCAGGGGTGTGCGCCCGCAGCTGAACGAACAGGCCGCCTCCGACGCCCAGGACGAGGAGCACGGCGAGGCATCCGGCCAGAAAGCCGGGCACCGAGGAGAAGCCGTCGGCGCGGCCGCCGTCGAAATGGGAGGCGAGCGGGTCCGGCAGCCGCCCGGCCGCCCCCGCATAGAGGGCGCCAAGCGTCATGATCACGACAACGAAGGGGAGGACGGCAATCCAGGTCCGCCGATGACCGGCCGACGACGGCAGGGAACGCGGTGCACTCGTCATGACTACCTCTCAGTTGTTCGGATAGTACTAGAACAACTCCGTGGATCTCAATTGCGCATCCATCTCATATCTGAGATACGGTCACCCCATGGCAGACGACTACCTCGTACGCATCGGCAGGCTCATCCGTGACGCCCGGCAGCACCGTGGCTGGACGCAGACGCAGCTCGCCGAGGCTCTCGGCACCAGCCAGAGTGCGGTCAACCGCATCGAGCGCGGGAATCAGAACATCAGCCTTGAGATGATCGCCCGTATCGGCGAGGCACTCGACAGTGAAATCGTCTCGCTCGGCTACGCCGGGCCGATGCATCTGCGGGTGGTCGGCGGCCGCCGGCTGTCCGGCAGCATCGACGTGAAGACGAGCAAGAACGCCTGTGTGGCGCTGCTGTGCGCCACGCTCCTGAACGCGGGCCGCACAACTCTGCGCCGGGTGGCCCGTATTGAGGAGGTCTACCGCATCCTCGAAGTGCTGGGCAGCATCGGCGTGCGGACCCGGTGGATCAACGACGGCAATGACCTGGAGGTCATCCCGCCCGCGGAGCTCGACCTCGACTCGATGGACACCGAGGCGGCCCGCCGCACCCGAAGCGTCATCATGTTCCTCGGCCCGCTGCTGCACCGGATGGACCACTTCAAGCTGCCGTACGCGGGCGGTTGCGATCTCGGCACCCGGACCGTGACGCCGCACATGACGGCGCTGCGCCACTTCGGGCTGGAGATCACCGCGACCGACGGCACCTACATCGCCGAGGTGGACCGCAGTGTCGCCCCCAAGCGCGCGATCGTTCTGACCGAGCGCGGCGACACCGTCACGGAGAACGCGCTGCTGGCCGCCGCCCGGCACGACGGCGTCACCGTCATCCGCAACGCCTCGTCCAACTACATGGTCCAGGATCTCTGCTTCTTCCTGGAGGAGTTGGGCGTCCGCGTCGACGGCATCGGCACCACCACGCTCACCGTCCACGGCACCGCACACATCGAACGCGATGTGGACTTCGCACCGTCCGAGGACCCGGTCGAGGCAATGAGCCTGCTGGCGGCGGCAGTGGTCACCGAGTCGGAGCTGACCATCCGCCGCGTCCCGGTCGAGTTCCTGGAGATCGAACTGGCGGTCCTGGAGGAGATGGGCCTGGACCACGAGCGCAGCACGGAGTACGCGGCCGACAACGGCCGTACCCGGCTCATCGATCTGACGGTCCGCCCCTCCAAGCTCCAGGCCCCGCTGGACAAGATCCACCCGATGCCCTTCCCGGGCCTCAACATCGACAATGTCCCCTTCTTCGCGGCCATCGCGGCCAGCGCCCAGGGGCAGACCCTCATCCACGACTGGGTCTACGACAACCGCGCCATCTATCTGACGGACCTCAACCGCCTCGGCGCCCAGGTCAAACTGCTTGACCCGCACCGGGTCCTGGTCGACGGCACGACCCGCTGGCGCTCCGCGGAAATGATGTGCCCCCCGGCCCTGCGCCCGGCCGTCGTCATCCTGCTGGCCATGATGGCCGCCGAGGGCACCTCCGTCCTGCGCAACGTCTATGTCATCAACCGCGGTTACGAGGACCTGGCCGAGCGGCTCAACTCGATCGGTGCGCAGATCGAGATCTTCCGGGACATCTGACCCCCACGCGCCCCCGCACCCCGTTTGACCTGCACGAATGCGGATCTGGGCGGGGTGCGGCGGCAGCCGTGGGACTTCTTCGGGACGTCACGCCTGAGCGCGGGAGGCCGACCGATGGCGCGGGCCCGCCGCTATCCCGCCGACGGGCCAAAGAACTCCAGCTCGGCGATGGCCACTTGCTTGGCGTTCGTGGTGCCGTATGCGGTGTGCAGCAGGTAGGACAGCCGGAACCAGCGCGGCGGCTGATGTCTGCGCACCACCACGCCGGTCGCATCCCGCTCCGCGACCGCCCCGCGCTCGCGGCGGGCCGCGTTCTCGCGTATGTCGTAGAGACAGGCGTTGAGCGTGGGGGTGTTGCGCCGCGCCGCCCAGTCGCGGTTCGGTGCCTCGAACGCGACATCCCCCGCACCGTCCGGCAGCGCCCCTTCGCGCAGCACACGCCGCAAGGCCTCGTCGACCTCATGAATCATGCCCGCTCCCCCGTCCCGGGGCGGGGGTCGGCAACGCCTGCTTCCGTTCCTGCTCCCGTTCCTGCTCCCGCATCTGCCTCGGAGCTCATCAGATGTATCCCTCTCGTAGTGCGTAGGCGACGGCGTGCGCCCGATTGCGCAGGTGCAGCCGCGTCATCAGGGCGTGCAGAACGTTCTTGACGGTGCGTTCGGAGTAGGCGAGCTTCTCGGAAATCTGCCTGGAGTCCAGCCCCTCGGCGATGAGCCGCAGCACATCGATTCCGGCCAGGCTGAGCGGGTCAGAAGCGTGCACGGTCACCGTCACATGTTCTTCGAGCACTCGCGTTCCTCGTCTCGCCCCCGTTTTACCGACTGCCGCAGAGTGCCTAAGCCGATCAACAACCACTTACCGGACAATCAACGGACATCGTCGAGGCCGGCATGGGCCTGCGCGCCGTCAAGCCGCCCAAGCGCCTCCGCGGCGGCGGCCGGTGCCGGATCGGCGTCGAAGGAGTTACGGTCGCTGGTGATGACGGAGATGCTTCCTGAGTTCCCCTACCATCCCGACCCGGTGGCCACGGGCGTGGTGGTCCCTTCCGATGCGGTCTGCATCTGCTGTGGGCAGGAACGCGGGTACCTCTACACGGGCCCGGTCTACGCGGTCGAGGACCTCAAGGACCGGCTGTGCCCGTGGTGCATCGCCAACGGCAGTGTCGCCGAACGGTTCGACGCGCACTTCACGACGGGAACGTGTCTGGGCGACGACGTGCCGATCGAGGTCTCCTCGGCGGTCGACAGGCACACTCCGGGCTTCGTCGCATGGCAGGAAACCCAGTGGTTCTTCCACTGCGGTGACGGTGCCGCGTTCCTGGGCCGTGCCGGGGCCGCCGAACTCGCCGCTCACCCCGAGGTGCTGGAGATGCTGCGACAGGAGGCGAGCGCTGGGGGCCGGTCGCCGGAGCAGGTCGAGCACTACCTCGGCTCGCTGGACAAAGACGGCTGCCCGACGGCGTATCTCTTCCGCTGCCGGGTCTGCGCGGCTCACCTCGCGTACTCCGACTTCCCGTAGACCGTGAGACGGTTCGAAGGCCGTCCGGACGATGTCCCTCACCTGGGAGAAGCGCTCACTGTCGCCTCACGCTCACAGCGTCCCCTGTGGGGTGAGCACCACGAACTCCGCGCCGGACGGGTCCGTGCAGACGGCGAGGCGGCCGACGCCCTCGGCGGTTTCCGGGCCCATGGACAGCGTGCCGCCGTTGCCCGTCACCAGGCCGACGGTGGCATCGCAGTCCTTGGATGCGAACACCGGGTGCCAGTACGGCTTCCCGCCGGGGCCGAGCAGATCGGCCGGAACCTCCATGAGGCCGCCGAACATCCGCTCCTCGCCGCGGTCCGCGGGAGTGAGGAGGGTGTAGGTGCCGCCACCGCCGGGGAGCGGCATGTCCTGGGTGCGCCAGCCGAAGACCGTCGTGTAGAACGTCCGGGCGGTGGCCGCATCGGTGGTGTACAACTCCGTCCAGCAGAGGTTTCCCGGGCCGTCCGCGGCTTCGATGCCCGGGTATCGCACCGGCTGCCAGAGGGCGAACTCCGCGCCCTGCGGGTCCGCGAGCCGGGCGAACCGGCCGTCGTCCGCACCGACCAGGGTCGGTGCGGAGCGGACCGAGCCGCCGGCCTGCTCCACCGCCTTGACCGTGGCATCCGCGTCCGGGGTGTGGAAGTAGATCGTCCAGGCGGAGCGGGCGCCCTCCTCCGGGAGCGGGCCGACCGCGCCGACGACCTTCCCGTCGAGCCGGAAGAGCGTATATCCGCCCGCGTCCTGGTCGCCGTACGGTTCTGACCGCCAGCCGAACACGGCCCGGTAGAAGGCCGCTGCGACCTCGACATCGGGCGCACCGAGATCGAGCCAGCACGGGGAGCCGGGGACGAAGTCAGTAGTGATCATGACGATTCCCTTCGCGGATCCTCTGAATTCAGCCTGCCATCCGGCACTGACAACCGCCCGTCGGCCGGGATTCGGCGCCTGTGCCCCGGCTTGCTAGCCTGACGCGCGCTCGTCAAGCAGTGGCGGCGAGCGCATCGCCAATCGGCTGCGCGTATGGGTATGGGTGCGCGTACACAGCGGGCGTCCACGGGGGCGGCCGCCACCACGGGGGAGAAAACGCCATGAAGTTTCGCCATGTTCGCGCTGTTGCCGCCTGCGCACTGGTGGTCGTCGCGCTGACCGGCGCACGGCACTCGCACGGCGGCGGCTGCGGCAGCAGCCACAGCTCCGGCACCAGCGGCGGCGACAGCAGCTCCGGCTACAGCAGCTCCGGCAGCGGCGGCTACAGCAGCTCCGGGAGCACCACCAGCGGGAGCAGCGTCGGTTCGCCGACCGCCGGGTCCACCACGTCGCCCGAGTCGGACATCCGCATCACCGACTGCCAGGTCGACAGCGCGGCCGGCACGCTGAGCGCCAAGCTGAGCGTGACCAACGGCAACTCCCAGAGCGCGGCGACCTACAACGGCACCGTGCAGTTCACCGACGAGACCGGCGCCGCCTTCGGTTCCGCGCAGATTTCCGTCGCCGCGGTGGCGGCCGGCTCCACCCGGCCCGCCTCGGTGTCCGGCACCTTCCTCAAGAGCCCCGACGGGCAGGGTCCGAGGTCGGGCAAGTGCAAGCTGGGCCAGGTCCGGAAGGCCAACAGCTGAGACCGACAGCGGCCCTGCCCCGCAAGGGAGTTCAGGGCCGCTCCCGGTACAGCTCCTTGGCGATGATCGAGCGCTGCACCTCCGTGGCGCCCTCGTAGATACGCGGCGCACGGACCTCTCGGTAGAGGTGTTCCAGAAGGTGGCCGCGGCGCAGTGCGCGGGCGCCGTGGATCTGGACGGCGGCGTCAACGACGTACTGGGCGGTCTCGGTCGCCAGCAGCTTGGCCATGGCCGAGCGGCGGGCGATGTCCGGGGCCCCGGTGTCGTAGGCGGAGGCGGCCGCGTACACCAGGAGGCGGGCGGACTCGACCCGGGTGGCCATCTCGGCGAGCTGGTGGCCGACCGACTGCAGATCCTTGAGGGGGCCGCCGAACGCGGTGCGCGCGCCCGCGTGCGTCAGTGCCGCGTCCAGCGCGGCCTGCGCCATGCCGACCGCGAAGGCGCCGACGCTCGGCCGGAAGAGATTCAGGGTGGCCATCGCGACGGCGAATCCGCCGTCCACCTCGCCCAGCACATCCGCCCTGGTCACGGGCGTGCCGTCGCAGACCAGCGTGCCGATCGGGTGCGGGCTGAGCATGTCCAGGTGCGCGCCGGTCAGGCCCGGCCGGTCAGCGGGCACGAGGAAAGCGGTGACGCCGCGCGCGCCCGCCCCGCCTCCCGTACGGGCGAAGACGGTGGCGAAGTCGGCCTCGGGGGCGTTGGAGATCCAGCACTTCTCACCGGTGAGCCGCCAGCCGTCGGGGCCGTCCGGCTCGGCGGCCAGGGACAGCGCGGCGGCGTCCGAGCCCGCGCCCGGCTCGCTCAGCGCGAACGACGCGACCGCGCGGCCGGCGGCCACCTCCGGCAGCCAGCGGGCGCGCTGGGCCTCGGTCCCGGACTGCAGGATCGGATAGGTCCCCAGGCCCTGGAGCGCCAGCGCGGTCTCCGCCTCCGTGCACTCCTGCGCGAGGGATTCCCGCAGCAGGCACAGGTCAAGGGCGCGCAGGGGCCCGTCGGCGGGGAACAGGCGGCGCAGCAGGCCCAGTTCACCGAGGGCGGCGACAAGCGGGCGGTTGACCCTGCCCTCCTCTCCCTTCTCCGCCAGCGGGCTCAGCCGTTCGGCGGTCAGCGCGCGCAGTTCGGCGCACCATTCCAGCTCATCCGGTCCCAGCGCGAATACGGTCACGAGGCGGCTCCCTGGTAGCGGTCCTCTATCGCGGTCTGTTGACTGCCGTCACGAACACGTTACGCTGACGACGGATCCGAACGGCAGTACTTGACCCGTGGAACGAGCGGCCAACCGCGCCATCCCGACCGGTTACCGCACCGGCCTCCACATGCGCCCCTCCCCCGGCCGCTCGTCGGCCACCCCCTCGCGAGCCCGCCATGATCCGTAAGACACGCCCTAGGGGGCATACGCCATGGAGCTTCGGCCCTCGGCCCACGCCGACACCTTCGCGCGCGACCGGCTGCCGCCCCACGACCAGTGGCCGCACCTCACCGATCTGGGCTACCCCGACCGGCTGAACTGCGGCGCCGAGCTGCTGGACGGCACGATCGCGCGGCTCGGCGCCGACCGGCCCGCGATCCGTGACGCGAGCGGGCCGGTCTGGACGTACGGGCAGCTGCGTGCCCAGGTCGATGCGATCGCCCATGCGCTCACCGGCCCGCTGGGGGTGCTGCCGGGCAACCGCGTTCTGCTGCGCGGGCCCACCACGCCCTGGCTGGCCGCCTGCTGGCTCGCCGTGATGAAGGCGGGGGCGGTCGCGGTGACCGTACTGGCCGCGCAGCGACCCGAGGAGCTGGCCACGATCGCGGAGATCGCGCAGGTGCGGTACGCGCTGTGCGATGTCCGCTCGGTCGACGATCTCGCCAAGGCCGAGGTGCCGGGGCTGCAGATCACCACGTTCGGCGGGGACGGGCCGGGCGATCTGCGGCAGCTCGCCCGGCCCGGCGGTGCGCCGTATCCGGCCGTGGCGACCTCCGCCGACGATGTCGCGCTGATCGCCTTCACCTCCGGCACCACCGGCCGCCCCAAGGGCTGTATGCACTTCCACCGCGATGTGCTCGCCATCGCGGACACCTTCTCGGCGCAGGTGCTGCGTCCGGAACCGGAGGATGTGTTCGCCGGCAGCCCGCCGCTCGGCTTCACCTTCGGTCTCGGCGGGCTGGTGATCTTTCCGCTGCGGGCCGGCGCCTCGGCGTTTCTCGCCGACTGGGGCGGGCCGGAGCGGCTGCTCGGCGATATCGCGGCGCACCGGATCTCGGTGCTGTTCACCGCGCCGACCGCCTACCGCGCGATGCTGCCCAAGCTCGCCGGGCACGACGTCTCCTCGCTGCGCCGGTGCGTGTCGGCCGGTGAGAACCTGCCCGCCGCCACCTGGCAGGCCTGGCACGAGGCGACCGGTCTGCGGATCATCAACGGCATCGGCGCCACGGAGCTGCTGCACATCTTCATCTCGGCCGCCGACGGGGCGGTCCGCCCCGGTACGACGGGACTGCCGGTCCCCGGTTTCCAGGCGCGGGTGGTGGACGCGGACGGCACACCGCTGCCGGACGGCGAGCCGGGGCTGCTCGCCGTCCGCGGGCCGACCGGGTGCCGCTATCTCGCGGACGTCCGGCAGCTGGCGTACGTACGGGACGGCTGGAACATCACCGGCGACACCTATGTCCGCGAGCCGGACGGCTACTTCCGCTATGTGGCCCGCGCGGACGACATGATCATCTCGGCCGGCTACAACATCGCGGGCCCCGAGGTGGAGGACGCGCTGCTCCGGCACCCCGATGTGACCGAGGCGGCGGTGGTCGGGCGGGCCGACGAGGACCGCGGGCAGGTGGTCGTCGCCCATGTCGTGCTGCGGCCCGGCGTCTCCCAGGGGGACGACACCACCGCCGCGCTCCGCGCCTTCACCAAGACCCGGATCGCGCCCTACAAGTGCCCGCGCGAGATCGTCTTCCACACCTCTCTGCCGCGCACCCCGACCGGTAAGCTCCAGCGCTTCCGGCTGCGGGGACCCCATCTAGAGTGACCCGGTGAACGACCAGCAAACGCAGCGCACCCCACGGTCCCTGATCGTCACGTTCTACGGTGCCTACGGGCGCGGCGGGGCCGGGTCCGCGGGCGGCACGGCCGCTCCGGTACCGGTCGCCGCCCTGATCCGGCTGCTCGGTGCGCTCGGGGTGGATCCGCCGTCGGTGCGCTCCGCGGTCTCCCGCCTCAAGCGGCGCGAGCTGCTGGTCCCCGCGCGTACGGCCACCGGGGCGGCCGCGTACGGGCTGTCCGACGCGGCCCGCCAGCTGCTGGAGGACGGCGACCGGCGGATCTTCGGCCGCCCGGCCGCCCGGCTGTCCGACGGCTGGGTGCTGGCGGTCTTCTCCGTCCCCGAGGAGGAGCGGCACAAGCGGCATCTGCTGCGCTCCCGGCTGGCACGGCTCGGTTTCGGTACCGCGGCGCCGGGTGTGTGGATCGCCCCCGCGCAGCTCTACGAGGAGACCCGGCACACCCTGGAGCGGCTGCAACTGGCCCCGTACGTCGATCTGTTCACCGGTGAGCACGCCGGTTTCGCCCCCACTGCGGAGGCGGTGGGGCGCTGGTGGGACCTGGACGCCCTCGCCGCGCGGCACCGCGCCTTCCTCGAAGAGCAGGAGCCCGTCCTCCGCCGGTGGTCGCGGCGCCGCTCGGTACCCCCCGAGGCGGCCTACCGCGACTATCTGCTGGCGCTGGACGCCTGGCGTCAGCTGCCCTACGCGGATCCCGGACTGCCCTCTCCCCTCCTGCCGGAGGGCTGGCCGGGGGGCCGCGCGGCGGAAGTGTTCGGCCGCCTGCACAGCACGCTGCAGGCCGCCGGGGCCCGCTACGCGCACGAGGTGACGACCGGGTCGTAGCAGCCGCACCGGCACCCCCGCCTCAGCGACGACGCCGCTGGACCCCCACCGCGACGCCCTGCCGCGGCCTGGCGGCGGCGATCACGGAGACCACGTCCTTGAACGAGCTGCACATCCGGGTGCCGGCGACCGCGGCGAGCTCGCCGAACGTGCCGACGCCGTAGGTCACCGCGACCGGCTCCATGCGCGCGGTGACCGCCATCCTCATGTCCCCCACGGTGTCCCCCACATACGCGCTCTGCCAGGCCGCGACACCGAGCCGCCCGGCCGCCCGCAGCACCATCTCCGGGTGCGGCTTACCCCGCCGGACCATGTCCTGGCCGATGACCGGGCCGACCAGATCGCGGATGCCCATGACGTCGAGCAGCGCCTCGGCGCTGCGGGTGGTCTTGGACGTGGCGACGGCCAGCTCCACGCCGTGGGCGCGCAGCGCGGACAGTCCCGCCGTCACCCCGGGGAAGAGCAGCTGCGGTCCCTGACACAGGACTTCGTAGGCGAACAGTTCGCGGTAGCGGGAGATGGCCGCCTGCACCCGGCCGTCGTCCTCGGGTTTGCCCAGCAGCCGGCCGAAGGCGGGGCCGGGCGGCTTGCCGATGGCGGAGGCCGCCTGCCGGGCGGTCACCGAGCACCCCTGTTCCGAGGCCACCTTGACCAGCAGCTTGCTGATCGGGGGCAGGGTGTTGGCGAGGGTGCCGTCCAGGTCGAAGACGGCGGCCCTGATCGTCTCGCCGCCGGCGCCCCGCGCACCTCTCACGGGACGTTCGACTTCCGTTGCTACGCGCATGGCTGGAGACCTTTCCGGATTCCGATGGGGGTGCAGGGGCTCGGGTGAACGTTGCCGGCTCGGCTGGTGGGGCGGCCTGCCGTCGAGGACTGGTGAAGCCGGAGGCGATCTCGCCAGAGCGCACCGCTGTCCAACGGCGGCACGCGACCGTCAAGGCAGCTTGCAACGGACGGGATCGTCCCGTTTACCGCCTTCGGAGATTTAAAAACCGTCTGCGCTGTTTGTCAATGGACCCCCACCACCCCTGACGGGTCGACAACACCCTTGTCGGGAGCCAGACTGGGGGCACGGCGCGGCAAAATCCGCCCGGACTCCGAACGAGCGGCCGATCGCCACCTTCGCGTCAGGGCACGCCAGTTCCGGCCAATCCTGGTGAGCATACAGAACCGCATGGTTGGTTTTCTATGTAGACTGCATTGAGCTCGCAGCCGTACTAGAGACGGGACGGACACCGTGCCCACCCAGCATCGCGCCATCCAGAGCCGCCAGGCACTCATCCGCTCGGCCGCAGAGACCTTCCTGGAGAAAGGGGTACCTGCAGCGGGCATGGTCGAGATCAGCCGGCGGGCCCGGCTGAGCAAGGGCGCGCTCTACTTCCACTTCACTTCCAAGGACGACCTCACGCTGGCGGTGCGGGACGCGGCGCTGGAGACCCTGCAGGAGATCGAGGGCGCCTTCACCCGCTCCGAGGAGCCACTGGCCGCCGCTGTGAGGGATTTCACCGTCGAGCTGTTCGGCCGGGTCGAGTCGGACGCCGTGCTGCGCGCCGGGCTGCGACTGCGGCCGGAGACCGCGCCGGGGCTCGGCATCTACGCCCTGGAGCAGCGCTGGTACGCCCTCTTCCTCGACAAGGCGGTGACCTGCGGGACCGGCGGACCGGCCGGACCGCATGCGTCGGACACCGAACCGCGGCGCACCGCCCAGCTGTTGACCTCGGTCGTGGTGGGCCTGCTGCATCTGGGCAGCGAGGAGCGGACTTGGTGGAACCAGGAGGCCATCGTCGGCCTGTGGGCGCTGCTGCCGGCCGCGCCGGGACGGGTCCCCGCCGCCGGCATCCCGGCGCCGACACAGATCCCGGCGGCCGGCTGACCCGGCCCCGGCCCGCACCGCCCGCCCCCGTCTTCACACCCCCGTCTCACAACTCGACCAGCACGGCTCCGATATGACGCCCCTGCGTGAGTTCGCACAGCGCCCGCGGCGCCTGCTCGATCCCCTTCAGAAGGGCGTGCGGGAAGACCAGGGAGCCCTCCCGCAGGCCCTGGCCGAACTCCTTTGTCCACTCCTGCGGCAGATCCGGGTGCGCATGCAGGCCGAAGCCGCGCAGCGCCACCCGTCGCGTGATGATCAGCCCCGCATCCAGCTCCACCGGAGCGACGCTGCCGTCGCCCCCGCCCAACTGACTGGAGAGCGCGCCGACCAGCGCGAACCGCGCATCGGGGCGGGCCAGTGCGAGCGCCGCCGTGAGCTGCTCGCCGCCCACGGTGTCCAGCAGCACATCGATGCCGTCCGGCGCCGCCCGGCGCAACTGCTGCTCCATCGGCCCGGCGCCGCGCACGACCGTGTCGTCGTACCCCAGCTCGGCACGTAGCCGGACGGCCTTGCGCTCCGAGCCGGTGCTGCCGACGACCCGGCCGGCGCCCAGCCGCCGCGCAAGCTGCCCGGCCAGACTGCCCACGCCGCCCGCCGCGCCGGTGACGAAAACGGTGTCTCCGGGCCGCACCTCGGCGGCCCGGCGCAGCGCACCCCAGGCCGTCGCGCCCTGCGACAGATGCGCCGCGGAAGTCGGCAGCTCGTCGGGGTCGAGCCGCTGTACGCGCGACTCCTCGACGGCCGCGAACTCCCGCCAGCCGTACGGATGACGGACCAGCTCGCCGGGCGTGAAGCCGCCGCCGGGGGCCGCCACCACCTCGCCCACCGCGGAGCCCCACAGCGCCTCACCCGGCACAAATGAGGCCATTGGCAGCCGCATTCCGGCCATCTGCGTCCGCATGGCCGCGGTCACCGCCATCACGCGGGTGCGCACCAGCACATGGCCCGGTCCCGGTTCCGGCACCGGGACCTCGACGACGTTGAAGTGACGTACCGTCAATTGACCTTCGGCCCGGTCGGCGAGCCGGACCTCGCGGTGCATGGCAGGTATGGCGGGCACGACGGTGGGGGACATCGGACAGCTCCTCGCGCTCGTAGCACTCGACGACGCCGCACCGGTGCGCGACGCCGGATCGTGCCCGTCGGGCCCCCGCCGGGTCCCCGCAATTCAATACCGCATGGTTGGCTTCTTTATGATGCGGAAATAGACTGCGCGGCCACGGGCAGCGGGTCGCACCCAGGCACAACAACTCCAAGAGAGCATACGGAGGATGATCGGTGGTCAAGCAGGAACGCGCAGTGCGCACCCGACGCGCCGTCCTCGAAGCAGCGGCTCATGTCATCGGCACCCGCGGGTACCAGGCCGCCACGATGGCCGAGATCATCCAGCGCGCCGGAGTCACCAAGGGAGCCGTGTACTTCCACTTCACGTCCAAGGACGCGCTGGCCCGTGCGGTCATAACGGAGCAGACCGATCCGTTCCTGCCGCAAGTCAGCGAATCGCGGCTGCAGGACGCCATCGACTTCACCCACCAGGTGGCGCTGGCCCTGCGCAGCGACCCGTTGCTGCAGGCCGGCACCCGCATCGCGGTCGAGACGACCTTCAGCGAGGACCCGCTCGTGCCGTACCAGGCCTGGACGGACATCATCACCACGATGTTCACCGAGGCCCGGGAGAACGGCGAGTTACTGCCCGGCGTGGCACCGGACCGGGCGGCCGAGTTCTTTGTCGCCGCCTACATGGGAGTGCAGTTGTTCTCCCGGGCCGCGACCAACCGTGCCGATCTGCCGGAGCGCGTCACGGCCCTGTGGAAACACACTCTTCCGGGTCTCGCGTCGCCCGGCGCGCTGGGTCATCTCGACCCGCACGGCCGCTGTGTGAAGATCCCGGTCTGACATCTTTCGCCACCGCCCCGACGGAGTCGCGGCCCCCGCTCAGGCATGAAAAACAAACCACATGGTCCGTATCTTAATTTACAGGGCCGTCACCGGGGCTCAGCCCGTCAGGGCACTGAGAGCCGCACAGCAGAAAGGAAACACCTATGGCCGGCGCCACGCTCACGCCGTACTTGCGCGATCAGCGCCACGACATCGGAGGCCGGTTCGCCGACGGAAACCGACCGCCGGTGCTCACCACGACCGTGCCGCGCGAGTACGTCCACCGCGCCGCCGTGGCCGAGGTCTTCCTGACCAACTGGCGGCGCGACGACGTCGGCTGGGTGGTCAGCGCCCAGTGGCCGCGCGCCCACACCTTCTACGGTCCGGTCCACGGGCTGCACGACCCGCTGCTGCTGATAGAGACCATGCGGCAGGCCGGGATATTACTCAGCCATGTCGCGTATCGCGTGCCGCTCGACCACCCGATCATGTGGCAGCGGGTCCGTTACGACCTCGCACCGCAGGCGCTGCGCGCCGCGGAGGAGCCGGCCGAGGTCGAACTGCACATCACCGCCCATGACATGGTCCACCGCGGCACCCGGCTGGTCAGCGCCCGCCAGGATTTCCGGATCGTGTGCGACGGCCTCGACCTGGCCTCCGCGTCGCTCCTCTACTCCTGCCACAGCCCGGCCGTCTACCGTCGGCTGCGCGGCGAATACAGCGATGTGGCCCTCGCCAACTCCCGGAAACTGCCGCTGCCGGAGGCCGTCGCCCCGCAGCTGGTCGCCAGGGAACACGACCGCGATGTGGTGCTCTCCCCCACCGACCGCCCCGACCGCTGGCAGCTGCGGGTGGACACCTCGCACCCGGTGCTCTTCGACCACCCCGTGGATCACGCGCCCGGCATGCTGATGGTCGAGGCCGCCCGGCAGGCCGCGCAGGCCGCAACGCCCGGCTTCACCGTGCCGGCGTCGATCGACTGTTCCTTCGAGCGCTACGCCGAACTCGATGCGCCTTCCTGGGTGCAGGCGCGGACCACGGGCCGCACCGATGGCGACCGCCGGCAGGTCGAGGTCGCCGTCGAACAGCACGGCAAGCCGGTCGTCTCGGCGCAGATCGCCTGCGTACCGACCTCCTGACCGGCCCCCTCGCGGGCCCGCCGGCTCCCTGACCGGCCGGCCTCACCGGCCCGCCGGCTCTCGGGCCGTCCCGCTCACCGGCCCGCCGGCTCCCTGACCGACCGCTTCGCCGCCCCGCCGCACGCCCCTGCCGGGCCGGCCACGGAACGGCCCCGCCCCGCTGCCCGTGCCTCCCCGTCACCGCAGCGTGAGGCGGGGCTTCGGCGCATCGGTACGTCCGGCGGGCGGGGTGCGGCTGCCCGCCTGGTAGGGCAGCGGCCAGGGGGCGCCCGGCCCCGCGTACCCCTGTTCCGCGGCGGCGTGCAGCGTCCAGTGCGGGTCGTACAGATGCGGTCTGGCCAGTGCGCACAGGTCCGCGCGCCCGGCCAGTACCAGGGAGTTGACGTCGTCCCAGGAGGAGATGGCGCCGACCGCGATGACCGGCACACCGAGGGTGTTGCGGATCCGGTCGGCGAACGGGGTCTGGTACGACCGGCCGTAGTCGGGGCGTTCGTCCGGGACGACCTGTCCGGTGGACACATCGATGCCATCGGCGCCGTGCTCGGCGAAGGCCCGAGCGATCGCCACCGCGTCGTCCGCGGTGGTGCCGCCGTCCGCCCAGTCGGTCGCGGAGATTCGGACCGTCATCGGACGCCCGGCCGGCCAGACGGCGCGGACCGCATCGAAGACCTCCAGCGGGAAGCGCAGCCGGCCGGTGAGATCGCCGCCGTAGGCGTCGGTGCGGTGGTTGGTGAGCGGCGAGAGGAAGCCGGAGAGCAAGTAGCCGTGGGCGCAGTGGAGTTCGAGGAGGTCGAAGCCCGCGCGGGCGGCGGACTCGGCGGAGCGGACGAACTGCTCTCGCACGGTGCCCAGTTCGGCTTCGGACAAGGCATGCGGGATCTGGTTGACGCCGGCGCGGTAGGGCAGCTCGGACGGCGCCACGACCGGCCAGTTGCCGTCCTGGAGGGGCTGGTCGATGCCCTCCCACATCAGCCGGGTCGAGCCCTTGCGGCCCGAGTGGCCGAGCTGCACGCCGATGGCGGTGCCGGGTGCGGAGGTGTGGACGAAGTCGGTGACCCGGCGCCAGGCCGTCTCGTGCTCCGGCGCATACAGCCCCGTACAGCCCGGTGTGATCCGGCCCTCGGGGCTGACACACACCATCTCCGTCATCACCAGCCCGGCGCCGCCCAGCGCGCGGGCCCCGAGGTGGACGAGGTGGAAGTCACCGGGGGTGCCGTCGCCGTCGCCTGCGGAGTACATGTCCATCGGGGAGACCACGACCCGGTTGCGCAGCGTCAGCTCCCCCAGCCGGAACGGCGTGAACATGGGGGGCGTGGCGGACGGGGTGCCCGCCTCGCTCTCGACGGCAGCGACGAATCCGGGGTCGCGCAGCCGCAGATTGTCGTGGGTGACGCGGCGGCTGCGGGTGAGGAGGTTGAAGGCGAACTGGTGGGGCGACTGGTCGAGGTAGGTGGCCAGCTCCTCGAACCAGGCGAGGCTGGCGCGGGCGGCGCGCTGCGTGGAGGCGACGACCGGGCGGCGCTCCTCCTCGTACGCGGCCAGGGCACCGGCGGTGTCGGGCTGCTCCTGGAGGCAGGCGGCCAGCGCGAGGGCATCCTCGACGGCGAGCTTGGTGCCGGAGCCGATGGAGAAGTGCGCGGTGTGCGCGGCATCGCCGAGCAGCACCGTGTTGCCGTACGACCAGCGCTCGTTGACGACCGTACGGAAGGCGATCCAGCTGGAGTTGTTGGAGCGCAGCGACCGGCCGCGCAGGGCGTCGGTGAAGACCTTGGCACACCACTCCGCCGACTCGCGCTCATCGCAGCGGTCGAGACCGGCCGCCCGCCAGACCTCCTCGCGCATCTCGACGATGACCGTGCTGGCGCCGAGGGTGCCCGCCGGCTCGGAGGGCGGCGCCGCGGGACGCGGGTCGGGCGACGGGCCGGCGAAGGGGTAGGCGTGGAGCTGTACGACGCCGTGCTCGGTCTCGGCGATCTCGAAGCGGAAGGCGTCGAAGGCGAAGTCGGCGGCGAGCCAGATGTAGCGGCAGCGGTGGTTGGTCAGCCGTGGGCGGAAGGCGTCGGCATGTGCGGTGCGGGTCGCGCTGTGCACCCCGTCGGCGGCGATCACCAGGTCGTACGAGCGGGCGAGTTCGGCGGCGGGCGGGGCCTCGGTGCGGAAGCGCAGGGCGATGCCGAGGTCGCGGCAGCGCCGGTGGAGTACGGCCAGCAGCCGGCGCCGCCCCAGCGCTGCGAAGCCGTGCCCGCCGGAGGTCAGGGTGCGGCCGCGGTGCACGATGTCGATGTCGTCCCAGCGGACGAACTCGGCCTGGAGGGCGCGGTAGACCTCCGGGTCGGCGTGCTCGATACCCCCGAGGGTCTCGTCGGAGAGCACCACACCGAAGCCGAAGGTGTCGTCGGGCGCGTTGCGCTCCCAGACGGTGATCTCACGGGTGGGGTCGAGGCGTTTGAGGAGGACCGCGGCGTACAGCCCGCCCGGCCCACCGCCGATGACGGCGACCCGCATGGCTATTTCCCCTGCCACTTGGGCGCCCGCTTCTCCGTGAACGCGGCATGGAATTCCGCGTAGTCGGCGCTGTTCATCAGCAGCGCCTGGGTGGCGGCGTCCATCTCGACGGCGGCGGCCAGCGGCATGTCGAGCTCAGCGGTGAGCAGCGCCTTGGTCTGGGCGTGCGCCAGTGCGGGCCCCTCGGCGAGCCGCCGGGCGAGCGCCGCGGCCGCCTCGTCGGCCCGGCCCTCCTCGGCCAACTCGCTGATCAGGCCCAGCCGTTCGGCCTCCGGTGCCCGGACGGCATCACCGAGCATCAGCAGCCGGGTGGCATGACCGAGGCCGATCACACGGGGCAGCAGATAGGCCGCGCCCATGTCACCGCCGGAGAGGCCGACCTTGGTGAAGAGGAAGGCGAAGCGTGCGGACGAGTCGGCGACGCGGAAGTCCGCGGCCAGCGCGAGCACCGCGCCCGCGCCCGCCGCGACCCCGTGGACGGCCGCAATGACCGGGAACGGGCACTCCCGCACCGCCCGTACGACCTGCCCGGTCATCCGGTTGAAGTCCAGCAGTTGTGCGGTGTCCATGCCCAGGGTGGCGCCGATGATCTCCTCGACATCACCGCCGGAGCAGAAGCCGCGCCCCTCCCCCGCGAGCACCAGGGCACGCACGGAACGCTCCCTGGACAGCTCGGCGAGCAGGTCACGGAGGTCGGCGTAGGCCTCGAAGGTGAGCGCATTGAGCTTGTCCGGGCGGGCCAGCGTGACGGTGGCGATCCCGTCCTTCCTGGTCACGCGGATGTGTTGCCAGGTGTCTGTACTGCGGGCTGATCCTGCGAACGGGCTCATCGGGCTGCCTGCCCCCTTTGGCCGAGTGGCCGGGTGGATGCTCTTCCGGATGCCCTGTCGAAGTTATCACTGGTTCATGACTGTCGTCACGAGGACGCGATATCGGCGCGGCGCGTGTGGCGGGGTGCGGGAGGGGTGGGAGAGGGGGCGGACTGTGGGAGCGGCAGATGGGTGGCGGGGCGGGCTCGTGGGGCGGGGGCGCCGGTGCGGGGGCGTGGGGCGGTCGAAGGTCCCGGCCGCCTCATGACTTAGGTCATGCCCTTCCTGGTCGCTCGCCCCTGATCCGAGCGCCCCGCGCTTCCTACCGTGGACGTATCCCATCTGGTCTCAGGTATCCGACCCGGCCTTTTGCGAACGGAACGCACAGCGCATGCTGGAACCGCCCGCCCCCTCGATCTGGCGCATCACGCTGCCGCGCAGCGCAACCGCCGTCCCGATCGCCCGCGCCATAGTCAGAACCGCCATGCAGGACCTCCGGGCCACGGCCGACCGCACCACCGCGCAGCTGCTGACCGCCGAACTCGTCGCCAATGCCCTCAAGCACACCCGCGATACGGACCCCATCGAGCTGGTGGTGGAACTGCGCCCGACGGGCTGCCGGATCGAGGTGCACGACAGCGATCCCCGGCTCGTCCAAGGACTCGGCAGCCCGCTGCCCCTGCCGGATCCGGACGCTCCGGTGCTGGTGGGGGCACCGGCCGGTCCCGCGTCGTTCCACGCGGGGGATGCCCGCGGCACGGGGGACGGTCAGCCGGGGGGCGGGTACGACTCGGGGGACGGTCAGCCCCGGGCGGACGGTCACGACTCGGGGGACGGTGATCGCGCGGGGGACGGTCACCCCCACGGCGACGGTCACCTCCCGGTGCAGCGCACGGAGTGCAGCGGGCGGGCCGGGCAACGCGACGGGACGGACGGAAGTGAGCCTGCGGGGCGCAGCGAGGAGGGCCACGACGGGACCGATGACGCCGGCGGGACGGATGCCGCCGAGCGCGACGGCGCTGTCGATGTCGATGCTGACGTCACCGTCGATGCTGACGCCAATGCCGATGCTGACGCCGACGCCGATGCCGATCTCGATGCTGACGTCGTGGTCGATGCCGACGGCACCCCCGGCACCCACCGCATCGACAACTCCGCCCCGAGCTGCCACGACCAGGGCCGTGACCACCGTCGTGGCCTGCTGCTGATCCGGTCCCTCACCGTCGCCTCCGGCTGCCGCCCCACGCCGCGCGGCAAGGCGGTCTGGTTCACCCTTCCCGAGCTGCAGCGCCCACGCCGGCGCTGACGCTCACACCGGCGGCAGTGGCGGTGGCGGTGGCGGCAGCACCCTCGCCGGACTCGTCCGCGGGCGCCTGCGGCGCCGAACCGAGCCGCGAGCGGCGGCGCCCGTAGCACGCGTAGACCAGCGCGCCGACCACCAGAACCCGGCGAACTGGAGCCAGGTCGCCGGACCCGTCCCGTAGATCGGATAGAGGCAGAAGCCGATCCCGAGGACCGGGCTGACCGGGCTGACCGGGCTGACCGGGAAGAGCGGGACGCGGAAGCGGCGCGGCAGGTCGGGGCGGGTGCGGCGGAGCACCATCACGCTCAGGTTCAACACCGCCATGATCGCCAGCGTCCCGATGGTGGTCAGGTTCATCACCACGTCCAGCGGGACGACCGCGGCCGCCACGGCGAAGACGAGCGCGACGATCCAGGTGTTGGCGACGGGGGTGGACGTACGGGGCGCTTCCTGCGGTGCACACACAGGCGGCGGGGCCTGTGGGCCGCCGCTACCGGGCGAGGGTCGCGACCAGCACCGCCTTGATCGTGTGCATCCGGTTCTCCGCCTCGTCGAAGACGACGGAGTGCGCGGACTCGAAGACCTCGTCGGTGACCTCCAGCGACGACAGCCCGTGCCGGGCGTGGATCTCCCGGCCGACGGCGGTACCGAGGTCGTGATATGCGGGCAGACAGTGCAGGAACTTCACCTCCGGCTTGCCGGTCGCGCGCAGCACCTCCATCGTGACCGCATACGGGGCGAGCAGCGCGATCCGCTCGTCCCACACCTCCTTCGGCTCACCCATGGAGACCCAGACGTCGGTCGTCACGAAGTCCGCACCGCGCACGCCCTCGGCGACGTCCTCGGTGAGGGTGATGCGGGCGCCGCTGGTCTCGGCGAGCGACTTCGCGCGGGCGACCACCGCCCCGTCGGGCCAGAGCTGCCGGGGCGCGACGATCCGTACGTCCATGCCGAGCAGGGCGCCGGTGACGAGGTAGGAGTTGCCCATGTTGTTGCGGGCGTCGCCGAGGTAGGCAAAGGCGGTCTCGGTCAGGGGACGGCCCTGGCCGTGCTCGACCATGGTCAGCACGTCGGCGAGCATCTGGGTCGGGTGCCAGTCGTCGGTCAGTCCGTTGAAGACGGGCACTCCGGCGTGGGCCGCCAGCTCCTCGACGTCGGACTGCCGGCTACCGCGGAACTCGATACCGTCAAACATCCGGCCGAGGACCCGGGCGGTGTCCTTCACCGACTCCTTGTGCCCGATCTGCGAGCCGGACGGGTCCAGGTAGGTGGTCGAGGCTCCCTGGTCCGCGGCGGCGACCTCGAACGAGCAGCGGGTCCGGGTCGAGGTCTTCTCGAAGATCAGGGCGATGTTCCTGCCCCGGAGGCGGGGGACCTCGGTGCCGGCGCGCTTGGCCGCTTTGAGCTCGGCCGCCAGGTCGATCAGTCGGCGGAATTCCTCGGCGCTGAAGTCCAGCTCCTTGAGGAAGTGGCGGCCCGTGAGGTCTATCGCCATGGGTGGGCTCCTGGTTCGCGGCAGTCGGGACGGACTCAGACCCCGGAAGTGTATACGCACTCACGTATCTCTATGCGGAGCTGTCGGTCCTGCACGGCCCGCACCTCCCCTACGGACGGAACAGGATCACGCTCCATGGACCGGATACGGGGTCACGCTCCCCGGACGGATCCGGCGCCGGGCTGTCCGGACGGATCCGGGGTCATGCTCAGGCTTCCCCCGTCACCGCGTCCCTCGCCACCGGGCAGCTCATACAGCGCGGCCCGCCGCGTCCACGCCCCAGCTCACTCCCCGGAATCGTGATCACCTCGATGCCGCGCTTGCGCAGAAAGGTGTTCGTGGTGACATTGCGCTCGTACGCCACCACCACCCCCGGCTCCACCGCCAGCACATTGCACCCGTCGTCCCACTGCTCACGCTCGGCCGAGTGCACATCCTGGGTCGCGGTCAGCACCCGGATGTCGGACAGACCCAGCGCGGCCGCTATGGCGCGGTGCATATGCTCCGGCGGATGATCGGTGACCTTGAGGTCCTGGTCACCCGAGCCCGGCTCGATGGTGTACGAGCGGAGCATCCCCAGCCCCTCGTACTGGGTGAAGGTATCCCCGTCGATCATGGTCATGACGGTGTCGAGATGCATGAACGCCCGGCGCTTGGGCATGTCGAGCGCCACGATCGTGCGCGCGGAACCCGCCGCGAACAGCCCCCGTGCAAGCAGCTCCACGGCCTGCGGAGTGGTCCGTTCGCTCATCCCGATCAGCACCGCACCACTGCCCATCACCAGGACGTCGCCGCCCTCGATGGTCGAGGGGAAATCCGCCTGGCCCTCCGACCAGACGTGGAAGTCCTGGTCACGGAAGAGCGGGTGGTGCCGGTAGATCGCCTCGTAGTGCACGGTCTCGCGCTGCCGGGCCGGCCAGCGCATCGAGTTGATCGAGACCCCGTCGTAGATCCAGGCGGAGGTATCGCGGGTGAAGAGGTGGTTGGGCAACGGGCCCAGCAGGAAGTCGTCGAGATCCATCACATGGAAGCGGACCGAGGTCGGCTCGGCATGACGTTCCAGGAACTCGCGCTTGGTCATGCCGCCGACCAGCGCTTCCACCAGCTCCGGCACCGGCAGCTCGTCGAAGGCGGCCCGCAGATGGCCGGTGGCCAGCGGCCCGTACTCCTTCTCGTCGAAGACCCGGTCGAGAACCAGTCGCCGTGCCTCGGGGATCTGCAGGCTCTCGCCCAGCAGATCCCCGAAGAGGTGCACCTCCACCCCCCGGTCGCGGAGCACATCCGCGAACCCGTCGTGCTCGGCCCGCGCCCGGCGCACCCACAGCACGTCGTCGAAGAGCAAGGCGTCCTTGTTCGAGGGCGTGAGCCGCTTCAGCTCCAGATCGGGGCGGTGCAGGATGACCCGGCGCAGCCGCCCGGCCTCGGAGTCGACTTGGAATCCCATCCACCCATCTTGGCCGCTCGGACGCCTCGGCGGAGGGAGTCGGAGGATGTCGGGTCGCACGGGGTGGGCGCCGGCCGGTCCGGGGCGGCCGGGGTGGGTCCGCATCGGGCGCGGTCGGCCGGGGATCGGGAGGGCTCTGACCCACGCCGGGCGGGGGTGGCCTCCGGGCCCTGCGGAGGGGTGGGGCGGAGCGGGGCGGGCCGGGCGGGCGGGGCGGGCCGGGCGGCGTACGGGCCGAGGGCTCCTACCCCACGGCCCGTACGCCACTTCGGCCTTCACTCCACTCCGGCCCGTACGCAACTCCGGCCGTACGTCACTCCTGCCCGTACGCCACTTCGGCCGTACGCCACTTCGGCCCGTCTACAGCCGCGGGTCCACCGGCTCCGACTCCAGCGCGAGCACCGCAAACACCGCCTCGTGCACCCGCCACAGCGGTTCGCCGTCCGCCAGCCGGTCGAGCGCCTCCAGGCCGAGCGCGTACTCACGCAGCGCCAGCGAACGCTTATGGCCGAGATGACGAATGCGCAGACGCTTGAGGTTCTCCGGGCGGGTGTACTCCGGCCCGTAGATGATCCGCAGGTACTCGCGGCCACGGCACTTGACGCCCGGCTGGACGAGCCGTCCGTCGTCCTGCCGGATCAGCGCCTGAACCGGCTTGACCACCATGCCCTCGCCACCGTCGGCGGTCATCTCCAGCCACCAGGCGGTACCGGCCGCGACCGACGACTCGTCCTCCGTGTCGACGATGATTCGCCGGGTCGTGGCGAGCAGTGACGGCCCGGCCCGGGTGTCGCCGGCCGCCACGCCGTTCCGGGCCGCCACCACCCCCTCCGCCGTGATGAGCCGGTCGATCAGGGCCAGCTGGTCGGTGTGCGCCAGCCCGGCGAGGCTGCGGCCCTGCACCGCGAGAATCTGGAACGGCGCGAGCCGGACACCGTCCAGCTCACCCAGCCCGGCGGACCGGTCCGACGCCTCCGGTGCAGGCCGAGCGTCCGCAGCCTCCGGTGCGTCGCCGGCACGCGAGGAGCCCCCGGCGTGCGGTGCATCCGACACCACTGCGGCACCCGAGACATCAGCGGCACCCGACGCATCGGCGGCATCCGAGGCGACGGCGGCATCCGACGAGTCCGCCCCGACGCGCCAGCAGTAGCGCCGGTATGCCTCCGTGAAAGCGGCGGCGTCCGCGGCGCGGTCCCGCTGCCGGGCGAGCAGCGGCGACACCTCGACCCCTCGCGCGGCCGCCGCCTCCAGCGCACCGAGCACACCTGGGAACGCCGCCCCGGATGCCGCGCCCACGGCCGCGTACTGCTTGCGCAGCAGACCGGTCGCCTTCAGCGACCACGGCATCAACTCGGCGTCCAGCAGCAGCCAGTCGGTCTCCAGCTCCGCCCACAGACCGGCCTCTTCGGCACAGTCCCGGACTCGCCGCAGGATACGCTCGGTCGTCTCCGGGTCGTCGAAGAACGGCCGGCCGGTGCGGGTGTACAGGGCGCCCGAGACCCCCTTCGGCACCCCGAAGCGCTCCTCGGCCACCGCCTCGTCGCGGCACACCAGGACCACCGCACGAGACCCCATGTGCTTCTCCTCGCACACCACTTCCCGCACACCGTCCGCCCGGTACCCGGCGAACGCCTCCGCGGGGTGCTCCAGGTAGCCGTCCTCCGCCGAGGTCGCGCAGGGCGCCATCGTCGGCGGGAGGTACGGCAGCAGCCGCGGGTCGATAGCGAAGCGGCTCATCACCTCCAGTGCGGCCGCGGCGTTCTCCTCCTTGACCGCGAGCCGGCCCATGTACCGGGTTTCCACGATCCGCCGCCCCGCCACGTCGTTCAGATCGAGCGGACGGCCGTCCGCCCCGCCGGGCGCCTCCGTGGCGAGCGGTTTGACGGGCTCGTACCAGACCCGCTCCGCCGGTACGTCCACCAGCTCGCGCTCCGGCCAGCGCAGCGCGGTCATCGCCCCGCCGAAGACACAGCCGGTGTCCAGGCAGAGCGTGTTGTTGAGCCAGTTGGCGCGCGGGGTGGGGGTGTGGCCGTAGACGACGGCCGCGCGGCCGCGGTAGTCCTCGGCCCACGGGTAGCGCACCGGCAGGCCGAACTCGTCGGTCTCGCCGGTCGTGTCGCCGTACAGCGCGAAGGACCGCACCCGGCCGGATGTCCGGCCGTGGTACTTCTCCGGCAGCCCGGCGTGGCACACCACGAGTCCGCCGCCGTCCAGGACGTAGTGGCTGACCAGCCCCTGGATGAACTCCCCGACCTCGGTGCGGAAGGCGGCGTCCTCCTTGTCCAGCTGCTCGATGGTCTCGGCGAGCCCATGGGTGTGCTGAACCTTGCGGCCCTTGAGGTAGCGGCCGAGTTTGTTCTCGTGGTTGCCCGGCACGCACAGCGCATGCCCGGCTCCGACCATGCCCATCACCAGAAGCAGCACTCCGGGGCTGTCCGGCCCACGGTCGACGAGGTCACCGACGAAGACTGCGGTACGGCCCTCGGGGTGTGCGGCGTCCACGGCCCGGCCGAGACCGTCGCGCACCAGCGCATAGCCCAGTCTGCCGAGCAGGGTCTCCAGCTCGGAACGGCAGCCGTGGATGTCGCCGATGATGTCGAACGGACCGGTGACATGCCGCAGATCGTTGAACCGCCGCTCGGTGACGACCTCGGCGGACTCCACCTCCTCCTGCCCCCGCAGGACGTGCACCTTGCGGAAGCCCTCTCGTTCCAAATGCCGCAGGGAACGGCGCAGTTCACGCTGGTGACGCTGGATGACCCGGCGTGGCAGCCCGGCCCGGTCGGCGCGCGCCGCGTTGCGTGCGGCGCAGACCTGCTCGGGAACGTCCAGGACGATCGCCACCGGTAGTACGTCATGCTCCCGGGCCAGCCGCACCAGCTGGGCGCGCGCCTCGGACTGCACATTGGTGGCGTCCACGACCGTCAGCCGCCCGGCGGCCAGCCGCTTGGCCGCGATGAAGTGCAGCACCTCGAACGCATCGCCGCTGGCGCTCTGGTCGTTCTCGTCGTCGCTGACCAGTCCCCGGCAGAAGTCGGAGGAGAGGACCTCGGTCTGCCGGAAGTGCCGGGCCGCAAAGGTGGATTTGCCGGAACCGGTGGCTCCGATCAGCACCACGAGCGAGAGGTCGGGCACGGCGAGCGTGCGCCGGGCCGGCTCGGGCCGAGGCTGCGGCTCGGGCCCGCGCTCCTGCTGAGTCCTGCCTCCCTGCCGGCCCTCGTGCGTGAGCTGGTTCTCGTGCGTGAGCTGGTTCTCGTCTCCATACTCCGTACGGTCGTCATCCGTCATGCCGCGACCTCCTTCCCGGTCGTCGAAGCGCCGCTGCTTTCACGACTACTGCTGCCTTCACGACTACTGCTGTCTTCACCGGTCATACGGAAGTGCGCCAGCTGGGTGGGCGGGCCGACCTCGGGATCGTCCGGGCCCACCGGGGCAAAGCTCACCTCGTAGCCGTGCCGCGCGGCGACCTCCCGCGCCCACTGCCGGAACTCCTCGCGTGTCCACTCGAAGCGATGGTCGGCATGCCGGACGTGACCGGCCGGCAGCGACTCCCAGCGCACGTTGTACTCCACGTTCGGCGTCGTCACCACGACGGTCCGCGGCCTGGCCGACCCGAACACCGCATACTCCAGCGCCGGCAGCCTCGCCGGATCGACATGCTCGACGACCTCGCTGAGCACCGCCGCGTCATAACCCTTCAGCCTGCTGTCGGTGTACGCCAGCGACCCCTGTACGAGGCGTACGCGATCCGACTGCCGCTCGGACATACGGTCCAGCCGCAACCGGCGCCGCGCCTCGTGCAGCGCCCGCATCGACACATCCACGCCGACGACCTCGGTGAACTGCCCTTCCTTGAGCAGCACACCGACCAACTGTCCCTGCCCGCACCCCAGGTCGAGCACGCGTGCCGCCTTGGCCGAGCGCAGCACCGTGAGGATCGCCTCCCGCCGCCGGACGGCGAGCGGCACCGGCTTCTCCTCGGTGTCCGCCTCCTCGTCCACCGCGTTGTCGATGTCCTCGGAGGCCGCGTCGTCCGACTCGGCCAGCCGCTCCAGTTCCAGCCGCTCCATGGCCTGGCGGGTGAGCGACCAGCGCCGCGCGAGATAGCGGCCGACGATCACCCGCTGCTCCGGGTGGTCCTCCAGCCAGCCCTCGCCGGCCCGCAGCAGCTTGTCGACCTCGTCCGGGGCGACCCAGTAGTGCTTGGCGTCGTCCAGCACCGGCAGCAGCACATACAGGTGCCTCAGCGCCTCGGCGAGACGGCACTCCCCTTCCAGAACGAGCCGTACGTAGCGCGAGTCACCCCACTCCGGGAACGTCTCGTCCAACGGCAGCGGCTCGGCCTGCACCGTCCAGCCCAGCGGCTCGAACAGCTTGCGCACCAGCGCCGCGCCGCCCCGGGCGGGCAGCACCGGCACCTCGATACGCAACGGCATCGGCTGTGCCACCAGTCCGGGCCGCGCCGCGCACTGCCCCTTCATCGCGCTCGCGAAGACGCTCCGCAGCGCCACCGCCAGCAGCGAGGAGGCCGCGTACGGCCGGTCGTTCACATACTGCCCCAGCGCCGAATCCGGAGCGCCGCCACGGCCCTTCCCGCGGCTCCGGCGCACCAAGGCAATGGGATCGACCTCCAACAGCAGGGCGGCCGTGCACCGCTGCGCGTCAGCCTCGGGATACAGGACGTGCGCGGTGCCGTGCGACGTCGAGAACTGCTGCGCCTTGTCAGGATGCTTGTGCAGCAGGAATCCGAGGTCGGTCGCGGGACGGTCGGCGCTGCCGGTGGTGGTTATCGTCAGGAACACGCGTCCGAGTATTGCCGTAGTACGCCTCGATCCGCACCGGTTTTCCGGCAGCGCCGCCCGACGTCAGGTCTCGGACGTCAGCTCAGCTGCGACTGCACCTGCGTGGAGATCAGCTCGAGGTGGTCGAGATCATCCAGGTCCAGCATCTGCAGGTAGACGCGGGACGCACCGATGGCGGCGTGGCGCCCGATCTTGTCGACGACCTCGGCGGGTGAACCCGCGAGGCCGTTGGCCTTCAGTTCGTCCACGTTCCGCCCGATGGCCGCGGCCCGTCGCGCCACCTCGGCATCGTCCCTGCCGACGCACGCCACGAGGGCGTTGGAGTAGACCAGGTCATCGCCCTTGCGCCCGGCGGCTTCAGCGGCCGCCCGCACCCGTCCGAACTGGCGCTCACTGTCTTCGAGCGAGGCGAAGGGGATGTTGAACTCATCGGCGTACTGCGCCGCCAGCCGCGGTGTACGCGTCGCACCGTGGCCGCCGACCAGCACCGGTACCTTGCCCTGGGCGGGCTTGGGCAGCGCCGGCGAATGCTCCAGCTGGTAGTAGGTCCCGTCGTAGCTGAACTCCTCTCCTGCTTCGGTGGCCCACAGGCCGGTAACGATCGCCAGCTGCTCTTCCAGCCGCGCGAACTTCTCCTTGGGGAACGGAATGCCGTACGCCGTGTGCTCCTCCTCGAACCAGCCCGCCCCGAGACCGAGTTCGACGCGTCCGCCGGACATCTGGTCGACCTGGGCCACCTGGATGGCCAGCACACCCGGAAGCCGGAAAGTACCCGCCGTCATGAGCGTCCCGAGACGGATGCGCTGGGTCTCACGCGCCAGGCCCGCCAGCGTGATCCAGGCGTCCGTCGGTCCGGGCAGACCGTCGACATTGCCCATCCGGAGATAGTGGTCCGAGCGGAAGAACGCGTCGAACCCAAGATCCTCGGTGGCTCTGGCGACCTTCAGAAGGGTGTCGTAGGAAGCCCCTTGCTGGGGCTCGGTGAAGATGCGTAGCTCCATACCTCCATCCTGCACTCCGAACGACGAACCAATCGTCAGAGGCGTCTTGATGCACTGGTTGATGCACTGGGTCGGGTCAGGGCAAGTCGAGCCAGGTCAGTTCAGGTCAGCCATCCCTTGCCTGCGCGCGGACGATGAGGCAAGAGCGACGGAACGGGCGACGGGGACGGTGCGGGCGACCGGGGTCGGCAGGGGGCGGCGGGGGCGCGCCGGCGGGGCAAGGGGCAGCGGCGGTGGCAGTAGCAGCGGCAGAAGATGCGACGGGCCGCCGACAGCTCGGGGCGCGACCACGCCAGTGCGCACGTCAAGGTGCCGAGCCTGGGATGCCGGGATATCCGGAGGTGGGTGCCGGGCGTCGATGCGGGTGTCGGGGCATCGGGACATGGGTGCCGGGGCGTTCGGGCGTGAGCACTCCCCGGCCCTCGGTCGGTGAGTTACCGCTCGGGGCATATGTGCCGCGCGGACGCGGCCGGTTCGGTGCTGTTCTTACTTCAGGCGGGGTTCCGGTCGCGCACCTCCAGCCTCTCCAATATTCCGGCCACGCGATCCCTCGATTCGTCGACCGTGTCCATCGCCTCGACGCAGGTCCAGTACATCCCCTCCTCGTCGGCGAGCAGCACAACGCCCACCAGCGCTTCGCACACTTCCCGCAGCAGTCGGCACAGGCTGGTTAAAGCCTCCTTGACGTCCCGCACTTCGGACAGCTGAGCCGCCCGCAGCCCGCCGGTGACCGATGCCGGGCACAGCAGTCCCCCGCTGAACCGCCCGCCCGCGTCGCCCAGCCCTCGGGCTCTGGACCGCACTTCGTACGGCCCGAATATCGCGAGATGGCTGCCGATCGCCTCCGCCAAGGCCTGCGCCTGCCATGCCTCGACGACCACTCCCTGCACCGTGTTCGCCTCGGCCAGACCGCGCCGGCTTGCCGCGATGATCCGCACCGCGTCCATCCGCTCCCTCCTCTCCTCATCATTCGCATGCACCTTGCACTCTTTCCACTACCCAGAGTGAGGGCGAACACCCAAAAAAGCCAGGGGAATTCGCAAATCTGTGGACAAGCAAGGCGATGTGGAGAGATTCATGACTCCATAGAGTGACGAAGAGCGACCTCGGTCCCGCTCCTTCCCCTCACGCCACAACACCCCCACCTTCCCCACGCCCTGCACAAGTCACGTGAAACGCCCGAAGGGGGCACCCCATGCAGCATCAGCGGCTGAAGGACGTAGAGAGGAACGCCCGCAAAGAACGCCGGAATGACGCGCCCGAGGGCTATGCAAGCCGTCAGCCGAAGGCGACAGGCGACAGGCTCGGCGGGCCGAAGGCGACAGCCGGCCCCGGAAGAAGCCGAAACAACGGTGGGGCGGAAGCCGACGCCCCCGCCCCACCGAGCCTCCCGGCCCAGCCCCCTACGCCCTCGGCCCGCTACTCCTCACCCTCCCGCGGACGGTCGGGCCGCGCCGAGCGGACCGCCGGGAACCGTGACTCATTACGCTCGATCTTCGCGGCGAGCGCCGCCAGCGCGTCGATCCCCAGCGCCTCGCAGAACTGCAGCAGATACGCCAGTACGTCCGCGACCTCGTCCTCGACCCGGCCGGCCTTCCGCGGATTCGACATCACCTTCGCCGACTCCTCCGGCGTCAACCACTGGAAGATCTCGACGAGTTCAGCGGCCTCGACGCTCAGCGCAGCGGCCAGGTTCTTGGGCGTGTGGTACTGCTGCCAGTCCCGCGCGGCCGCGAACTCGGCCAGGCGTCGCTGCAGCGCATGAAGATCCTCACTCATGCCTCTAGATGTAGCACCTGTACGCCGGGCAGCCCCTCGGCGACCGAGGGATCCCGCACCGTCCCCAGCAGCCGCACATGCCCGCGCTCGGTCATCCGCACGGCCAGCGACACCAGCTCACGCGCCTGCCTGCGGTCCATGCAGCGATCCATCCCGTCCGCCATCACCGTCATCTGCTGATGGGCCGACGGCACCTCCCCGACCGGGTCCATGGCCAGCACGTCCGGCCCGGTGAGCAGCACCAGCGCCAGCGCGAGAAACCGCAGCTCACCATCGCCGAGCTGCTCGACGGGCAGCTCCCCCAGTTCGCCCCGGTCGAGGACGGCCCGCACGCCCGTCGCGCCCCCGGCCCCCTGCGCGCTCTGCGGACCTGTCGAGCCACTGCGCCCCACCGCCCCAGGAACGACAGCGGGCCCTTCTCCCGTCCCGTCCGACTGGCGCGGCACCGCACGCAGCCCCTCGACGGGACCGGCACACGCCTCCCGTACCGCCGCGACCAGCACGGCATGCCGCCGCGCGCACTCCCGGCTCGTGCGCTGCAACACCGTGGGCAGGTTGTCGCAGGACGACCGCAGCCGGCCCTCGTCCCGCGGCTCCCCCGCGTCGCGACCCCAGCCGCCCGCCTCGCCACCGCCCGTCTTACGCCCCCGCGCACCCCAGGCCCCCGCAGCTCCCGTCCCGCCGGGCCCTCCGGCTTTCCCCGGCCCGCTCACCGATGTCCCGCGCCCGGCCCCGGAGCCGCCCCCTCTGCCGCCCCCTCGCGCCCCGGCAGCACGCCCCGCACCTCCGCCACCGTCCACGCCGCGTCCGCCGCCACCACCGAAGGCACCCGTGCCACCCGCCCCCGCCCGCCGCATGACCTCCGGCCGCGGGTCACACACGAACGCCGACCGCAGCGCGACCACGACCTGCTCCGCCGCGGCCAGCACCAGCCGCTGCCCCGCCGTTTTGCCCGCGACACGCAACGGCAGCAAGGAGGTGCCGAGTCGGTCGTCGGGCAGCGGCGCGCGGGTCACGGGAGTCGCACCCGCCGTGTGCCAGGCAGCCTGGACCGCGGGGCGGGTGGGGTCGGTGAGTGCGGTGGTCAGCAACGTCTCGCCGCCGCCGGTCAACCGCTCGCCGACAATACGCAGCTCGGGCTCGGCCTGTACGGCGAGATCGAGGTTGACGGGGCCGGCCGGGCCGTCGACCGTGCAGCCGATACGGAACCCGCGCCTCCCCTGTTCGTCGGGACGCGCCCCGGCCGGCACACAGGCCGCCGGGCTGCCCGCCACCTCCCCCACCGCCCGTGCGAGCGACTCCCCGCTGCCGAGCCGCGCGAGGATCTCGTACGCCTGCAGCGCACTGGACTTGCCGCTTCCGCTCTCGCCGCTCAGCAGGGTCAGTGGGGTGAGCGGCAGGATGACGCCGCGATGGGACTTGAAGGCGGACAGCCGTAACTCGGTGACCGCCGGCCGCACACTGTCGGAATTCATGCCCGGACGCTATGCAGCGTCCCGGCCGGAGAACCGTTACGCCGCACAGCTCTTCCTACGAACGGGGGACAGTTCCCGCCGCCTCCTCCGCCACCTCGGTGCCGATCGGCGCCAGCAGGAAGACATTGGTGTCGACGCGGTGCATCCCGCTGCTGAGCCCGAAGACGACTCCGCTGGAGAAGTCCAGGATGCGCTTGGCGACCTCACCGTCGGCGCTGCTGAGGTCCAGCAGGACCGGGATCTGCGCCATCAGATACTCGGCGACCTCGCGAGCGTCCGCGAAGGTCTGGACGCGGATGACGATGAACCGCCGCGCCTCCTCCGCCGGTTCCTCGTCGGGTAGGGCACGGTGGTCGGGCCAGGAGGGCCATTCACTGCTGCCGCGGAGCGGGACGACCTCGGCAAGCCCTTCCCACTGCTCGTCGGTGGCATCGGGGCCGTTCACCGAATCACCTCACCCGGGAGAGCGCTGGCTGTCTGCGGTATCTGCATCGCACAATTCTAGGGATAAACATACAAAGCTCGGCGGACGCGACACACGCCGCGCCACGCCCCGCTCCATCCTGCACCATGGCCGTTGACCCGTTCCGACATCCGCGGCAGATATCCTCCGTCGAGATTATGTGTGCCTGTTCATCCCCTTGTGACGGAGGTTGGTGCTGTCGTGGGCTCTGAGCCTCCCGGTCGTCGGCCGCGTGGCCTGCGCGGCCTGCGCAAGCCCGCCAAGAAGCGGCCCGCCGGGCCCCCGCCCGCCGAGGCCACGGACGACTCCGACGCGGCGGAGCCACCGGCCGAAACCACCAGCAGCGTCATCAATGCCGTCCTCTACCGCGACGGACGCCGGGTCAGCACCCATGACACGCTCGCCGAGGCCTTCCGGCAGCAGCGCACCACCTCCGGCACCCTCGCCTGGATCGGCCTGCACCGCCCCAGCCGCGAGGAACTGCTCACCCTGGCCTCGGAGTTCGACCTCCACCCGCTCGCCGTCGAGGACGCTCTGGAGGCCCATCAGCGGCCCAAGCTGGAGCGCTACGGCGGCACCCTCTTCGTCGTCCTGCGCGCCGCGCGCTACCTCGACGACCCCGAGGAGGTCGACTTCGGGGAGCTGCACATCTTCGTCGGCCGCGACTTCGTGATCACCGTCCGGCACGGCGGCGCGCCCGACCTCTCGGCCGTTCGCGCACGCATGGAGGACGCCCCCGAACTCCTCAAACGCGGCCCCGAAGCCGTCCTCTACGCCATCCTCGACGCCGTCGTCGACGGCTATGAGCCCGTCGTCGCCGGCGTCCAGAACGACATCGACGAGATCGAGACCGAGGTCTTCGGCGGCGACCCCCGGGTCTCCCGCCGCATCTACGAACTCTCCCGTGAGGTCGTGGAGTTCCAGCGCGCCACCCGTCCGCTGAACGGCATGCTGGAGAGCCTGACCGCGGGCTTCGAGAAGTACGCCATCGACGAGGAACTCCGCCGCTATCTGCGCGATGTGGCCGACCACGTACTGCACACCACCGACCGCGTGGACGGCTTCCGGCAGGCCCTGCAGGACATCCTCGCCGTCAACGCGACCCTGGTGAACCAGCAGCAGAACGCCGAAATGCGAGCCCTGGCCGAGGCCGGCTTCGAACAGAACGAGGAGATCAAGAAGATTTCGTCCTGGGCGGCCATCCTCTTCGCGCCGACCCTCGTCGGCACCATCTACGGCATGAACTTCGATCACATGCCGGAGCTGCACTGGTCGTTCGGGTACCCCTTCGCGATCGTACTGATGGCCGTCGTCTGCACCAGTCTGTACGTCATCTTCAAGCGGCGGGACTGGCTCTGAGTGACCGGCGGCCTTTCCCGCTGCGCCGCGGCCTTTCCCGCTGCGCCGCGGCCTTTCCCGCTGCGCCGCGGGCTTTCCCGCTGCGCCCAGCCGGCGTGAGATCCAGGTACTGAATCACCGGCCGCCACCCTGAGCGGTCACCACGACCAGGTGCGGTGGGCCGAAGGCCGTTGGGACGTGGGGAAGGCCCATGCCGACCGTGCGCGCGGGCGCGTAAGCACCCGGACTCGAGCGGTGTGGGGCCCTGACGCGGGTGCGAAGGGCGGGTGATAGCTTCTCAACAAGCGTTTATTTTTGAGAAGTCGGCCGTGAAGCCCGGGGCGAGGCCCACACCGTGGCGCCCGCACCGCATCGTGGAGAGCGAGCACCATGCGCATCCTCATCACCGCACAGGCAATCTATTCGCACCTCGCCCCCCTGGTGCTGCCAGTGGCGGAGAGAGCCCAAGAGGCAGGTCATGAGGTGGCCGTCGCCACGGGAGCCGGCGTTGTCCCACACATCGAGAAGCGCGGACTGACCGCGTTGACGCTGCCCCACATGCAGTCGATGGGGGAATCACTTCAGGGCGGTACGCTCCGGCCCCCGCCCGGCATGGAGAAGGTGGGCTCCGTAACCGTCGAGCTGGCGCCGGAATTCTTCGCCGCGGCCTTCGTCGGGCATCTCGCCGCGGCCAGCACCCCCGACCTCCTCGAAGTGGCGAGGAGCTGGCAACCGGACCTGATCCTCCACGAGTCGACCGAGTACGGCGGCTATCTGGCGGCGGAAAGCCTCGGCATCCCACACGGCGCTTTGGACATCGCGCCGATGGCACCCTATGCCCACCCCGTCGTGACGGAGGAGCTCAACCGGCAGCGGGGGAACCTCGGCCTGGCGCCGGTCAGCGACCCCTGGCACCCGTTCCGCGCCTTCCGCGCCGGCGTCGTTCCGGAGGACTTCTACCCCACGGACAGCCGCCTGCCCAACGCCCGCTACTACCAGGTCCCCGCCCAGACGGCACAGGGTGGCCTCGACCCGGACATCGCCCAACTCTCCACGGACCGGCCGCTCGTCCTCGCCACCCTCGGCTCGAACGCTACCCGGCTTCCCGGCGGCGCCCACGCTCTGCTGGGGACCATCATCGAGACGCTCGGAGAGCTGCCCGTCACCGGTGTCGTGGCTCTGGGGGCGGACCGCGACCCGCGGCAGTGGGACGGACCGCGCCCCGGCAACGTCCATCTGACGTCGTTCGTCCAGCAGGAACTGCTGCTCCGGTCCAGCGACCTGTTCATCACGCATGCCGGTTTCAACGGGACCCGGGAGGCGCTGGCAGCCGGAGTTCCCATGGTGGCTGTGCCGTTGTTCGCCGAGCAGTCCCACAACGCCGGCCGGCTCCAGCAGTTGGGCGTCGGCACTCGGATAGACGTCCAGGACGCCACCCGCGATGCGCTGGCCACGGCGGTGCGCAACGTACTGGAGGACCGCTCCTACCGGTCGCGCGCCCAAGGACTCCAGCGCCGGGCCCACGCTCTGCCGGATCTCGACCGGCTGGTGGAGGATGCGGCGGCGCTGGCCGCCTGAGCCGGACGGCTCCGGTCCGCACACCACCGCGGTGACGGTTTCGCCGAACCGTTCCGTCCCGCTCCGGCCGTTGGGACTTCACCGGCCGGAGCGCAGTGGCGGCGCGGGCCGGTCCTTCCCGTGCCACGGTGCCGGCGCCGCCCGGAGGTGCTTGTAGCATCAGGGCCGGCACCGGAAAGGGGACCGACTTTGACCTGCGCCGATGCAGCGACGAATGCGCCCGGACAGGCCGCGCGGCGGAAGTCCGGTTCAGGTGGCCCGGCCGCGGAAGCAGCCCTTCCGGAGCGCAAAGGCGAGCGCACCCGTCGGCGCATCCTGACGGCCGCCCGGCGGAAGTTCGCGGAAGTCGGCTATGAGCGCGCCACCATCCGCGCCATTGCGACCGAAGCCGATGTGGACAAGTCCTCCGTGATCCAGTATTTCGGCAGCAAGCAGGACCTGTTCCGCGAGGCCGTCCACTGGCAGATCCCCCACGACGAACTCACCACCAGCGACCCCGGCCACACGGTGGAGAACCGTCTGCGCGGCATGCTGGACACCTGGGCGGCGGATCCGGACAGCCCCATGGCAGTGCTCCTGCGGACCAGCATGACGAGCGACGAAGCGGCAGAGCTGCTGCGCCGGCATGTCACCGTGGAGGTCACCGACCACATCGCCGCCACCATCGATGCCCCCGACGCGCGACTGCGGGCCGCATTGTTCAGCGCGATCATGATGGGTCTCGCCGCCCAGCGCTATCTGCTGCACATGCCCGACCTGGCCGAGGCGGACGTGGAGGACATCGTGCGGATCGCCACCCCCCTGCTGCGTAGTCTCGTCGCTCCGGACGCGTGAACCCCCCTCCACCGCCCGACCCACCGCCCGGCCCGCGGTGAGGCCCTCGACTCCGCACGTCGACGACGCGCCGCACCCGTCGCCGTCGTCATCGCTCGCACCGAGGCGTACGTGTCATGGCCCCGGAAGGACACAACCGGCTACGGCGCGAGCTGTGCCGCAGTCCGCCCAGCAGGTGGCCCGCCCAGCCCGGTGGTGAACCCACGTTCCGGTCTTGTGGAGGGCGTGGAAGCCGGCTCGGCCGTTACCGCCTGCGCAGCAGGGTGATGCCGTCCTCCTCGGCGACCTGGACGTAGCCGTGGGCGCGGTAGAGGCGCAGCATGCGGTGGGTCTGTGCGACCGGGCAGGGGGTTTTGACGGTCGGGTCGTGACGGTCCGAGACCACCCAGCGTGGCGGGTCGGCCGGGAGGGCGGTCGGTGCGGCGGGGTCGGGGCCGGTGCCGAAGCAGACCAGGCTGACGGTGGCGCGTCCGGTCAGCATCGGTGCCAGCCGGTTCGAGGAGGCGACGGTGTCCCCGTCGGGTATGCGCGTCAACAGTCGTTCCGCCGTGCGGACATGGGCCGGGGTCTGCCAGGCCGAGGGGAGAACCAGGTCGTGGAGCGGATAGACCGCGGCCGTGACGGCGGTGAAGGCGGCGGAGAAGGCAAGGACCTTACGGCGTCTGTGGGGCGGCACGATATCCGGTCGTCGATGGAGCACATCGATGAGACCGGCGAATACGAGTGGCATCAGGATCGCGTTGTAATGGAAATTCGGCTGCCAGTAGTGCTCGTTGCCGGCCAGCAGCCGCCACGCGAGGGTGGGTATGCACAGCAGCGTCAGAGGGGAACGCAGGCCGAAGAATGCGGTGGGTGCGGCGAGCATGAACAGCAGCAGCCATTTCATCGGCGGCCAGAGCAGATGCAATCCGACGGACGCGAGGCCGGCGAGGCTGCCGGACGAGGATGTCTCACCGGGCATCTGATGCCAGTAGTCGAAGCCGCCGCGGGGATTCATGGCGGGCAGCAGAACGAGAATCTCCACGGCCGTGCCCACCACGCCGAGGCATGCGACGGCCACGCCCAGCAGGAAGGGGAAGCGTCGCCGCGCCATGGGGTGGTGACGCCGCTCGCGCAGTCCCTGCCATGCGATATAGCCGCCTATCGCGGCGAGCGTGAGCCCGAGGTCCTCTTTCACCAAGAGCAGCGGGAGGGCCCAGGCTGCGGCCGCCCACCAGCGCCGCTGTCCGAGCGCGGTGACGCTGAAGGCGAGAAGCGGGACCGCACAGCAGATTTCGTGGAAGTCCTTGGTGACCCCCGCCACGAGGCCCCACGAGGCGCCCAGCCCGCAGCCCACCACCAGACCGGTGACCGGTCCGACAGCACGGTGTGCCCAGCGGGTGAGCGGAAAACAGGCCAGTGCCATCAGGGCGGACTGCACCACGAGCAGCGTGACGGCACCGGGGAAGAGCCGGTAGAGGGGGGCGAAGAGCGCCAGGATGGGGTGGAAGTGGTCTCCGAGGAGATTGAAACCCGGGCCCTTGAGTTCCACGACCGGAGCCTGCCCGTGCGCATAGGCACGTATCGCCTGCTCGAATATCCCCAGGTCGTAACCGGCATTGAGCATGCGGTCGTTCCGGAGAAGCGATACCAGGGTGTACAGCACAAAAAATACCGCGGTGACGGTCCAGCCCATGGCCCGTGGGCCGGGCAGGCGTTTTCCGAACGCGGCACCGAAATCGGCGACTTGGCGGTCCGAGGGTATTCGGGTGAACCACGTTCCCCTGATCCGCTCCGCCGTTTCCACCATCGCACCCACCGTCATCGACTCTGCACAAGGAACACGATGTACTGCCCCGGTCAGGAGACGGAAAGCGAGATCGGGCCGGCAGGCCTGCCGGCGGCAGGGAATTCGCTCCCGTCCCTGTCTGTCCGGGTGGCGGTACGACCGCAGGAACGCATCCCGCGTGAGTGTAACGCCGGCTCTGCAGGGCGAGTTCGAGGAGAAGCGGGGAGCGCGACGGCGGGCGAGGTGACGTGGTGTCAGCGGGCCAGGCGGCCCAGGAGTGAGGAGGCCGCGGCGATGCCCAGTACGGCGGCCCCCACCAGGACGGCGTAGTCCAGGAGCAGATGGGCGTGGGTGCCCAGGAGGAGTCCGCGGAGGGCATCGACCTGGTAGCTCAGGGGGTTGATCCGGCTGACCGTCTGGAGCCAGCCGGGCATGATCTCCACCGGGTAGAGGGCGTTGGAGGCGAAGAAGAGCGGCATGGTGATGGCCTGGCCGATACCCATCAGGCGGTCGCGGGTGAGCACGATCCCGGCGATCGTCATGGACAGACAGGAGAAGAAGGCCGAGCCGAGGATCACGGCGACGCCGACCGCGAGGAGCCGCAGGGGGTTCCAGGTCATGGCCACGCCGAGCAGTGCGGCGATGACGATCACCACGACGGCCTGGATCAGCGCCTTCACCCCGGCGGCGAAGGCCTTTCCGGCGATCAGGGCGGAGCGCGGGGTCGGCGTGACCAGCAGCTTGGTCAGGATGCCGGCATCCCGCTCCCAGATGATCATGATGCCGTAGAAGATCGCGATGAACATGGCCGACTGGGCGATGATGCCGGGCGCCAGATAGTCGATGTACGGGGTGCCGCCGGTCGGGATGGCCTTGATGCGGGTGAAGGTCTCGCCGAAGATCAGCAGCCACAGGGCGGGCTGGACGGCCCGGGTGTACAGCTCGGTCCGGTCGTGGCGCAGCTTTTGCAGTTCGACCACGCACATCGCGACGACTCTGGCGGGCAGCACCCGCCAGCCGGTACGGGCGCGGGGCGGGACCAGCAGCAGGTCCAGTCGGCCGGGGCCGGCGGCCGGGTCAGCCGACTCGGTTTGCGGTGCGGCGGGTGCTTCGGACATCGCGGAAGTCTCCTGACTGCTCGTCGAGGCCGCTGCCGGCGACGTCCCGGAAGACGTCCTCCAGCGTCGGCACGGCATCGGACGAGTGCGATGGGGCCGACGAGGTGGAGGAGAGGGACGTGGCCGACGAGGAGGCGGTGGCCGGTGCGGCGGTGGGGGTGGCAGAGGGGTTCGGTGGCGTCTGGGTGGGCGAGGCCGCGGCCGCGCGGCGGCGGGCGCGCAGGGCGGACCGGAGCTCGTCGGGCGTACCGAGGGCGCGGATCCGGCCTCGGTGCATCAGGGCGACGCGGTCGCAGTACTGGTCGGCCTCGTCCATGTAGTGCGTGGTCACCAGGACGGTCATGCCGGTGGCGGCCCGTACGGCGTTGATGTGCTGCCAGACGCTGGTGCGGGCGATCGGGTCGAGGCCGATCGTCGGCTCGTCGAGCATCAGCAGACGGGGCGCGCTGACCAGTGCCTGGGCGAGTTCGAGGCGGCGGATCATGCCGCCGGAGTACGTCTTGGCAAGCCGGCCGGCCGCATCGGTGAGGCCGACCGCCTCCAGTGCCTGGGAGACGCGTGCGGCGCGCTCACGGCGGGGGACGTCGAAGACCCTGGCGAACAGCGCGACGTTCTCGCGGCCGGTCAGCCCGGCGTCCGCGGACAGCTGCTGCGGTACGTACCCCAGCAGCCGGCGCACCGCCATCCGCTCCTTCGCCGCGTCGTGCCCGAATACCCGCACCATGCCGGCCGGGACGGGGAGGAGGGTGGTGATACAGCGGATCGCGGTGGTCTTGCCCGCGCCGTTGGGGCCGAGCAGGCCGAAGACCTCGCCGGGGCGGACGGAGAGGTCGACGCCGTCCACGGCCTTGGTCTCACCGAAGGCGTAGTGCAGGGCGCGGCAGGTCACGGCGTCGGGGGCGGGCACGTCCGGGCCGGTGACGGTCGCGTCCGCGCCAGGAGCAGTCACGTCCAGGCCAGGAACGTCCGGTTTCGGGGCCTCCGGGGTGAGCGGCGCGCCGGCCGGCCCGACGGGGCCGGACATCTGCCCCTGCCTTCCCTCGTCGTCGCAGGTCATGTGCGCTCCGCCTCCTCGTTGGCCGGGGTGGAGACCGATTCGCCCACGAGACGGAGCTCCCGCGCCGCGGCCGGGGCCCGTGTCCCGGGCCGGGCCGTGACCCACCGGAGGGGTTCCGCCTCGGCACCGCGCAGCCCGGGGGCGGTCGGACCGGCCCGCAGCCGGCGGCGGATCAGCCGCTGGACATCTGCCGGCACCTCGGCCGGCGAGTCGGGGATCTCCCCTGCAGCCATGCTCCGGATTTTAGCTCTGTGGGAGAGGCAGCGGCCGGGACGCGCGCGGGACAGGCTTCGAACGGCCCAGCCGTGAGCTGGGCCGTTCCGTGCCGTACGAACGGGGAGCTTGCGCCGTGACGGACCGGCTCAGCTCGCTTCCGGCGGCGGTGGCGGGGTCGGCGCCCCGGCCGGCGGCGCGATCCTCGCATGGACCCGGACCGGCGCCGCGGCCGTGCCGGAGGCCGCGGGTGCGGTCCGCGGCAGGAAGGCATCGCGGCGGGCGCCCGGGTCCCAGCCGGTCTCCACGACACGCTTCTGGAAGAGGATCGCCGCGCCCAGGAGTACGGCGCCGAGGGCCAGCATCACGAGGATGCCGCCGGTGGCACCCGCCTTGGCGGCATTGCCGAGCAGGGTGCCGAACCAGCCGAAGTCGGCATCTCCGAACGTGGTGTTCTCCTTGCCGAACGCACCGAGCACCTTGAGCAGCAGTGCGGGCAGGAACGTGATCAGCACACCGTTGAGGAAGGCGCCGACGACCGCACCGCGCCGGCCGCCGGTGGCATTGCCGTAGACACCGGCGGCACCCCCCGTGAAGAAGTGCGGTACGAGCCCGGGAAGGACCAGCGCGAGGCCGAGCGCCGGATGGCCCACCCAGGTGAGCAGGGCGAGGCTGACCAGACCGCCGCCGAAACTGGCGAGAAAGCCGATGAGCACCGCGTTCTGCGCGTACGGGAAGACGATCGGGGCGTCGAGGGACGGCACCGCGCCGGGTACGAGCTTGCCGGCGATGCCCTGGAACGCCGGGACCAGTTCGCCCAGGATCGTCCGGACGCCGAAGAGGATCACCGCGACCGCGATCCCGAACTGCAGGCCCTGCATGACGGACTGCATGACGTAGTTGCCGAGATCGCCGGCCGCGCTGCCACCGCCGGCCGCGAACGCCTTGAACGCCGTTGCCCGGCCGGCCCGGGCCAGATAGACCAGCGACATGATGACGTAGATCAGCACCATGGACAGCGCCGTGGCGACCATCGAGTCCCGCAGAAAGCGCAGGCCCTCGGGCAGTTTCATGTCCTCCGTGCTGCGGCTGCGCTTGCCGACGAGCTGTCCGGTGGCGCCCGCGACGATATAGCCGGCGGTGCCGAAGTGGCCGATGGCAATGCTGTTGTTACCGGTGATGCGCTTGGTCCAGGGGTGGGCAAAGGCCGGCATCGCGACCAGAAGAATGCCCAGCAGCAGTCCGCCGACGACCACCACGCTCACCGAGGACCGGCCGGAGGTCGCCAGGACCATGGTCAGCAAAGTGGCCATGAACAGCATGTGATGGCCGGTCAGAAACACGTACCGCAGGGGTGTGAAGCGGGCCAGCATCAGGGCGACCGCAAAGCCGAGGATCATCAGCCAGGCGACGCGGGCGCCGAACTGTGCCTGGGCGATGCCGACGATCGCCTCGTTGGTGGGGATCACGCCATGTGCCCCGGTCGCGCCCTGGATCATGCCGCCCAGCGGGCCGAGTGAGCTGACCACCAGCCCTGCCCCGGCGCCGATCAGCAGAAAGCCGAGCGTCGCCTTGATGGCACCGCCGACCACTTGACCTGCGGTCTTCTTCAGTGCGATCAGGCCGGCCGCGGTGATCAGGCCGATCAGATACGCGGGTTGGCTGAGGATCTCGTTCACGAGAAACGTGGCGAGGGATATGAGCCAGTCCATGGTGGCTGTCCGTCCTCCCGGCTTCTGTCGATGGGGCGTCGTGTGTCAGGCGAGTTGGGTGAGGCGTTGCATGTCAGGCGTGGCTCATCAGGCGTGGCGAGTCGTGCGCCGTGGTTCCGGCGTCGTAGCTCAGGTGCGGTATCGCGCGCGGTGCGTCCCGGGTGTCGCGCCCCGGGCTTCGTGTCCAGGACGGCATGGGCCGGACGTCGTATCTCCGGCGCCGTCGGTCGGCCGCCGCGCTCGGACGCCGCACTCAGCCGCCGTACTCACACGTCATAGGTGTCGCGCAGGGTGCGGTCGACCTCGGGGCCGCTGGTGAAGTCCTCGATGACCTGTACCGGTACGCCGACATCTCCCAGCGTCCTGGCGATCTCCCGGGAGGTGAGGATCGCGACGGCCTCGGACGCCTTCCCCTTGGCCGAGATGGTGTCGGTCGCCTCCACCGTCACATGGCGGGACCAGCCCCAGCGGTCGAGCACCTGCTCCAGCGTGTTCTTCAGGAACAGACTGGTGCCCACGCCATTGCCGCACACGGTAAGGATCTTGTGTACCGCCTGGGCGCCGCCGGCCCGCTCGCCGCCGGCCCGCTCGTCTCCGGCCTGCTCATCTACGGCCTCCTCGCTCTGCGCCCGTTCCTCGCCCGCCCCCTCCGGCCCGGCGAGCACCGCAAGCAGCGCGTCCGGATCGGCCGCGTCCTGCAGGGCCTGTGCCGTCTCCGGGTCGGCCAGCAGCTGGGCGAGCGCGGCCATCGCCGCCGTATGCGCCTCGGAGTCCTCGGCGGCAAGTCCCACGACCAGCTGCACCGGGTCATTCGACTCGTGGCCGAACTCCACCGGTTGTGCCAGGCGGACCCACGACATCCCGGTCCGGAGCACGGCGGGCGAGGGCCGGGCATGGGCGAAGGCGAAGCCGGGCGCGATGACGAGGTACGGCCCGTTCTCCTCGACATTGCGGATCATCTCCGCGGTGTAGGTGTCCGTGGTGGCACCCGTCTCCACCAGCAGTCCGCCCGTCGTACGTATCGCGTCCTGCCAGTCCGCCACCCGGACGTCGAGGCGTACGGCCGCCTTGGGGAGAAGATCATTCAGCGCTGCCATGGCAGGGGACTCTACATACGCGCAGGTGACCGCGCACCTATGCGGAAGCAGGAATTCCGATGGATTTCCGCGGAACTGCCACCCCGGCCAACGGCCTTGACAGTCCCTTGTGGGCGGAGAAGCCTGGTTCTTTCGGCAGTTGCCGGATGTGGGGGATACCGGGGGAATCGGGGGACTCATGGTGAGGTACACCTCTGCGCACAGGACGTACGAGAGAGCGGCGGACGCGGACGGAACACCGCCGGACGACAGCATCCACACCGCCACCCACCCGGCGCGGCCGGCTCGACGGCCGCGGGGCAGGAGCCGGGCCGCCGCCCTCGGTGCAGTTCTCGCCCTCTCGCTGCCGCTGGCGGCCTGTTCCTCGGACGGGGAGCACAGCGACCCGGTGGGCGGCTCCGGCAGTTCGGCGGCCGCTTCGGCGTCGTCCCCCAGCCCGACACCGACCGTCGACCCGGCCGCCTACCGCCACGCGCTGACCGACGCCCTCGGACCGCTCAACGGCGCACTGCGCGCGGTCGACAGCGCACACGACGGCGGACCGCTGAACAGGGCACTGGACACGGCAGCGGCCAAGGCCGATACGGCCGCCAATGCCCTGCAATCGGCCGCCACACCGGACGACGCCCTCGCCGGGAACAGTCAACTCGCCGCCGCACTCCGTGCGTTGGGGCAGGACCTGAAGAGCGCCCGTGGCAGCGGCGGCCGCTGCGCCACCTCCCCCCGCGTCGAACTCGGTACGGCCCGGAGCCCGCAGAGCATCAAGGAGGCCGGCCGGGCACTCACCGCCCTCGGCTACGACGCCACGCTGCGCCTGCCGCGTACGGAGCAGGCCAAGCACCGACGGCTCGCGAACGGTGCCTTCGTCCGCGACGGCAGCCGGGGCGGTCTGGGGCGGCTGACCGTCCGGAACGGCACCGGCACCGATGCGGTGGTGACGCTGACGCGCGGGTCGCGGACGGCGTTCTCCGTCTATGTGCGCAAGGGCTCCGATGCGACCGTCCGTAGCGTCAACAGCGGCTCGTACACGGTGTACTTCACCACCGGCGAGGACTGGAACGGCTCGAAGAGCTCCTTCACCCGCGAATGCAGCTTCGAGAAGTTCGACGACCGGGCGAGCTTCCGGACCGTGCGGGTGGCGGGCGGAACGCAGTACACGGTGCTGACGTTCACCCTGAACAAGGTGATCGGCGGAAATGCGAGCACGAGCACGGTGCCGCCGGGCGAGTTCCCGTCGTAGCGGCGGCCGGGGAGGGGTGCGCCGAAGCGGCTCGGTAGGGTGCGCCGTGTGGGCGACAGCACGTGGTGGACCCTGGCGATCGCGGCGGTGACCGGCGGCACGGCGGTGCTCGCCAGTTGGGTCACCAGCCGTGGCAACACCCAGGCCGCCAGGATTCAGTCCGAGATCGCCGCACGCTCACAGCGCGCCGAGCGGCTGCGGGAGAGCCGGCGCACCGCCTACCTGGATCTGATCGAACAGACCCATCGGATGGGCGAGTTGCTCTGGGAGATCTCCGCGACGCTCCGCGAGCCCGCCTCCGAGGCCCGTACCGCCGCGCTGGGCGCGCAACAGGACCGTGAGGTCGCCGAGTACGCGAAGATCCGCCGCTGTGCGCGCGTCGTCGAACTGGAGGGCCCGCCCTCGGCCGCCGCCGCGGCGCTCGCCCTCCAGAAGGCGACCGGACCCTTCTACGCGGCCCTCACGGCCGGCCCGTCCGGCGACACCGATCGCCGTGACGCCTTCGATGCCGCCTACCGCCCCTTCTGGGCGGCGCTGGAGAACTTCGTGGACGCGGCGCGCGAGGCCCACCAGACCGACTGAACCGAACGAGCGGGTCTCCAGGACGACGCTGTGCGGCAAGGGCCTCGCACACCGGTCACCGTCACCGCCTACGGCTCGCCGTCGTCGTACGGCGCGAGCGCGAGGAGAGCGACGTCGTCATGGAAGACACGGGTGTGGCGGGGCAGGTCGGTGTTGAGGAAGTTGATGACGTCGTCGGGGCCCGGGGCAGGACCGACGGTGAAGCGGTGGCGGAGGCGGTCGAGGAGGGGGTAGAAGGCGCCGGTGTGGTCGCGGGCCTCGATGAGGCCGTCGGTACAGAGGAGCAGGACGTCGCCCGGGTGGAAGCCGTGGGTGTAGGCGACGGGGTCGTCGTCGGCCAGGGCGTCGGCCAGAGCGCCCAGGCCGAGCGGGAGGGCGGGCGGACCGGTGAGAGCTGTCACCTCGCCGCGGGAGATCAGGACCGGCTCGATATGCCCCTGGTTGACGATCGTGATGCGGTGGGCCGCGGCGTCGTATTCGACCAGGACGGCGGTGACGAACAGCTCATCGTCGGGGAGCGCTTCGGCCTCGCGGACCAGGCGCCGTTCCATACGGGCGGCGACGGCCGGCAGGCCCCCGGGGCCGTAGACGGCCTCGCGGAAGCTGCCGAGGATATCGGCGACCGTACGGACGGCCTGGAGCCCCTTGCCACGGACGTCGCCGATGATGGCGCGCTCACCGGCCCCGGTGGCGCGGATGTCGTAGAGGTCGCCGCCGACCATGGTGCCGACCTCGCCGGACCGGTAGAGACCGGCCGCGAGTACCTGTCCGACCCGGTGCGGCACCGGTCGCAGCAGGGTCCGCATCAGGGCCTCGGCCACCGAGTTGGCCCGCACCAGATGCTGTTCCTGGCGTCGGCGGTGGGCCGCCAGCGCCACGCCGAGGATGCCGACGAGGCCGGTGGCGATATAGGCGGCGACGTGGTGGTTCTCCCACAGCTGATGGAGGTTGTGGCCGGTGCAGCAGGGGGTGCCGGCCACCACCCCTTCCAGCGCGATCGCCACGACCGTGAACGCCGCGACGCTGACCGGGCCGAGGGCGTACGCGGCGATCACCGGCAGGGCGATGAGCAGGAAGCTCACCGCCCAGGGCGTGGGGGTGACGGTCTCCAGCAGCATGACGAACGCGACATAGGCGGCCGGCAGCCAGCGCATCCACACGGGAGGACGGGGCACCGCGAGGCCACTGTTGTCGACGATCTCCGTGAACCCTCCGGCCCCGCGGTCGCGGCCCGGCCGGCGGCCCCGACCGATCCGCTGAAAGATCCGCTCACCCCACCTGTCCACACGGGCTCCTGACGCGACCGTGATCAAGAAAGCACAGCCTGACGCGGCCAGACAGACCGACCCGGCCATTAGGCCGTCGGCGGCATGTCACCTCCGTGTCAGGCCGGTGGCGGGCCTTGCGGTTCCCGGGGCTTGCCGGTCACCGGGCTTGCGGGGTAGCCGGGGGCTTCCGGCCTCGGGTGGCTCACCTGCGTCGGCCGGACAGGGGCCGCTCACCGCTTGTGCTGGAGGAGTCCCTCGGTGAAGTCCTCGGCAGCCGGTTCGTGCCGCGATGTGTAAGGGCACTTCCAGTTCTCTTCGGTGAACCGGCCCGAGAAGTGCCGGGCGGGCTGCTCGTACTCGTACTCGGTGAAACTCGGATTGACGGAGCCGTTGTTCTTGGCTTCCCGCCTGCGGATTGCGCCCTGCATCGAGTAGAAATGCTCGCCGAGGAGCATGAACTGTGCGAGGGAGTTGAAGGCGATTGCCGACGCCGTGAAGCGACGGCTCGCCCGGGACGCGCCGGGATGCATGCCCACGATGAAGAAGGCGTGCCCGCCCGCGTGGAATCCGAAATTGGGCCGGTCGGGGTCGGAGGACGCACCCGTGTCCAGACCGAAGGTCCGGCTGTCGAGGTCGTGCATGAGCTGCAGATGCCGCCAGAGGATTTCCTCGTAGGCGCTTTCGTCCACCGTTCCGGGCTCGTCGAACGTCGCGACAAAGGTACGGAAGCTCTGGTCGGACAGCAGCGGACGGACTGCGTCGACATAGTCCACGAGGTCGCGGTGGTTTTCCTCCGCCGACGCCTCGTCGCCCATTCTTCGATAGTGCCGATGCGTGATGGTGTGGCGTTTCAGGGCGGCGCGTGCGCCCAGGCAGCTGAACTCCCGGGTCTGGATGAATCGTTCCAGTTCGGTGCGCAGGGCGGTGCCGTGTTCATTCATCGGGAAACCTTGGCTTGATGCGGAGGCTGGCCCCACGACAGTGCGGGGTGCCGGACCGGTCGGCAAGCCATAAACAGGACGAAGAGGGAAAACGTATGGTCTCAGGTGAAGTGTCACCCCGCGTCTGGGCCGAAGCGGTGGCGGCCGAAGCCGCCACCGCAAACACCACAGCCACCGCGTGAGGAGTGGTACGCCGGGACGGGGGCGTGGACCGGCCCTGTGCCGAGCGGGCTAGGGAAGCGTGAAGAAGATCATCGGGTTGTGGTCGCCGTCCCGTACCGGCTCGCCCAGCCCCAAGTCCCGCTTGACCAGGGCAAGTTGCTCGGTCACCTGCGGAGCCTTCGCCGTGGATGGCGTGAAGAACTCAATGTTCTGCTCGGCCAGCCACTTCACGATGACCGACCCTTCGCTGAACGGCTTGGGTCGCCGGCCGTGGAAGATGTCATGGACGCTCGTGGGCGTCCGCGGGGGGGGCGGCGGGGAAGAGGTTCTCGATGTACCAGTGGGCAAAGCGCGCCCCGTGGTCCGCGTCGATGAAGAGATAGTCCGTCTCGGCGGGGATCTTCTCCGGGTGCTGCTGGATGTCCCCCTTGGTGAACGTCCAGCGCTCCGCGGAGAGTTCGCGCGGGACATTGCGTACCACGTTGTCGACGATGTCGAACGAGTGGAGATGACCGATCCCGTTGTCACGGAGGGCGTTCAGGATCCACATCGTGGACCAGCCGTAGAAGGTCCCGACCTCCACCACGACTTCGGGGCGCAGATCACGGAGGAGCAGATATGTCATCTCCGCCTCGTAGTCGTCGAGCTGCGCCTTCATCGACTTGCCCCGGTCCTGGAGGAACTTCCGCTGGGCGTCACGTACCACCCGCAGGTCATCCTGGTACTTCCCGTACAGACTGCTGATGTACTCGACGGTTATGGATTCCACTTTTCCTCCACCGCGATATTGCGCATTGATGAGAACGGACACTGGTTCAGGGGGATGACACGGACGAGGGGACGCGAATCGTCATGCCGCCTTTCGCCAGAGGAACCGGGACATGCGCTCCGGACGCCGAAAGACCGCGGACCGCACTCTCGGCGGATGGAGACCGAGGAACTATGGCTGGGGGCACGGAGACCCACTGCCGTGATCAGCCGGTGGCCGATGCCGGCCCCGGGTCTTGGGAGACATACGGCTGAGGACGTGGCCACAGACGACGGAGCCGTAGCCGTAGCCGTAGGAATGACACAGCAAGGTCTTCCGCGGGGGTTCCGGCCTGCGCGGTGAGGGGCCGTGGGGGGCCAGGCGCGCCGGCGGCCGACCGGGTCCCCGCGGCGATCATCCGCACGAGGGCCGCAGAGTCGGCCACCGTCAGGCCGCCCCTCCACCGCCTCGCAGCGCGCATAGCCGCCGTTCCCCCGCTCCTTGCCCGATCTAGATCGACCCTAGATTTCGCAGCCGGAAACGACATCACGCTCAAGGGCCATTCCGCGCGTAGCACTCAGGTATGACGGGGCCCCCGTGGACAGCTCCGGAGTACCAGCCCCGGACGGCCTGACGTCGTACGGCCGGTGCGCCGAGCTGACCTCGGCCAACACCCCTGCCCGTGCGGTGAGTTCGCCCTATGCACCGAGCGCGTCGCCGATGCGGCACGGAATCAGTGCCGCCCTGTCGTCGGGTAGCACGTGCGGCACGCCCCTTGGCGGACCGATGCCGTCACCCCGGGGGAATGCGCATCTGCATATCGTCGGCCGAAGCGGAAGCGCGGTCGCCACGAAGCACGGGAGCCGGAGGAGGCGGCCGGTGCAGCCGCCTCCCGCCTTCGACAGGCGCCTGCGCCCCGCTGCGCCTCCGTACGATGGCCGCGTGACTCCGGATTACCTCACCGCCTCGAAGCGACCGGGGCGGCGCCCCTTCAGCGCGCGAAATCTCGTGGCCGCGTCAAGGGCCCTGGGCCGCGACCTCTCCGTTCTCCATGGCGATGCGACGGCCCCTTTGCCACGCCCCAAGAACCGCGTACTGCGCTGTCTGCCGCCTGTCCTCGCCACACTCGTCGCGGCGGATCTGGCCGTCGCGGGCACTCTTATCACCGACGGGCAACCCGGGCTGCTGCGGGCGCTCGCGGCGCTCACCGCCTGGGCGCAGGCTCCGGCTCTGGTGTTGGCCCTCTACCGGCCGGTGGCCGCCTGGTGGCTGTCGCTGGCGGCGTCCCTGCCGTACGCGATCGGCGGGGCCCTCATGAGCGGGGCGCTGGAGATCGACGAGCCGTGGCCCTGGACGGCGCCAGGGCTGATGGGGCACCTCATCCTCACCCTGACCGTCGCGTGCCGGCTCAAGCCACGGGTGTACTTCGCGCAGTGGGCGATCACGATGCTCGTGGGCGCGACGCTGACCGTCCTCCTGTCGCCCGCGGCCGAGATCAACGGCCTCTTGCCCTGGGGGCTGCTCTCGGCGTTCGGGCTGGCGGTCATCGCGGCCGTCCGCGGACGGCTGGAAGGCCGACGGGAGTTGCGTAAGCAGGAGGCGCTGACCGAGTTCGAACGCTCCCGACGGGCACTGCTGGAGGAGCGCACCCGCATCGCCCGGGAGTTGCATGACGTCGTGGCCCATCACATGTCCGTCGTCGCCGTGCAGGCGGAAGCCGCGCCTTACCGGGTGGCCGAACCTCCGCAAGAACTCAGTGACAGTTTCACCAGCATCCGGGAGAACGCGCTGGCGGCCCTGACCGAACTGCGGCACATCCTGGGCATGCTGCGGTCGGAGGAAGACGTTCCGGACAACCGCTACACGCCCCAGCCCACCCTCGAAAACATCGATGAGCTGGTGGCCAATATCCGTTCGGCGGGCCTGCGGATCGAATGGTCGGTCACCGGTACCCCCCGGCCCGTGCCCCAGCGCGTCGAACTGTCGGCCTTCCGGATCGTGCAGGAGGCCCTGAGCAATGCCTTGCGGCATTCTCCCGGCTGCCGGGTCGAATTGGAGATATCCCACGGTCGGTCCACTGTCGGCATACGCGTCGCCAACAGCCCGGCGGCCACTGAGGTGAAGCGTCAGCCGAGCACCGGCCACGGGGTGCTGGGCATGCGGGAACGGGCGTCCTCACTCGGCGGCAGTGTGCAGATCGGGCCGCGAGAAGACGGCTGGTACGAGGTGATGGCCTCGCTCCCCACAGACACACGGGACTGACCGGCTTCCAGGCGTGCGCCGGTAAGCAGTTCCGCCTGGGCAGGCGGTCAGCCCGCGAGGAGAGAGTCGCCTTTCAGGCCCGCGCCCGGCGGCGGCACTACCCCCATGCTGCAGGCGACGGTTTCACCGTTCGGTGAACATGCCGGCGCGGAGCTTGGAGAGCGTACGGGTGAGCAGCCGGGAGACATGCATCTGGGAGACACCGAGCTCGTCGCCGATTTGCGACTGGGTCATCTCCTGGCCGAAGCGCAGCTCGATCAGGCGCCGTTCGCGTGCATCGAGCGTGTCGAGCAGCGGAGCCAGCACATGCAGGTCTTCGACGGCCTCCAGCGCCGGGTCGTTCTCCCCCAGGACGTCGACGAGGGTGCGGCGCTGCTCCGACGGGTCCGGATCGGCGGGGGTGTCGAGCGAGCCGGCGGTGTAGCCGTTGGCGGCGACGATGCCCTCGATGACCTCGTCCTCCGACAGGTCGAGGTGGGCGGCCAGCTCACGGACGGTGGGGTCGCGGTCGAGGGTCGCAGCGAGGTGCTCCTTGGCCTTGGCCAGGTCGCTGCGGAGTTCCTGGAGGCGACGGGGCACATGGACGGCCCAGCCGGTGTCCCGGAAGAACCGCTTGATCTCCCCGAGGATGTAGGGAACGGCGAAGGTGGAGAACTCCACCTCACGCGAGAGCTCGAACCGGTCGATGGCCTTGATCAGACCGATCGTGCCCACCTGGATGACATCTTCCATGTCATCGCCACGGTTGCGGTAACGGCGGGCGACGTAGCGCACCATCGACATGTTCATCTCGATGAGGGTGTTGCGCACGTACTGGTACTCGTGCGTGCCCTCCTCGAGGACCTGGAGCCGCTCGAAGAACTGCTTCGACAACGCCTTCGCATCGCGCGGGGCCACCTTCTGCGGTTGCGTCACCTCCGGCAGTACGGAGCTCGTGTCGGCGTGCCGTTGCTCGGTCGTGGTCTCGCTCACGATGGTGGTCATCTCGCCTTCCCGCGCGCCCGGCACCCGCGGACGCTGCAGCGGCCGCCTACCCCGATCCCACACCACCATGCCTCCGCACCGGACGCAGATGCGATCAACGTCCCGGCGGGAGGGTGCGTGCTGCCGCACAGGGCACACGATGGCCCGGAGGTTGATAACCCGGTTCCCTCGCTTCTCCTACCCTTTCTCGCTCTGCTTTTTCTCGCTCTCCTTCTTTTCGGTGCCGGATTCGCCCTCAGGGCGCTGTGGTTTGTCACGGTCGTCGTACTCGCCTTGCGGGAGCGGGGTTTTGTGATGCGTTCCGCGGGAGCCGGCGGCAAGCGCAGCCGACGGAATCGCTGGTAGCCCGCAGGAATAGGTTGGGCCGGACAACATCGCATCGTCCCCACTTTCCGCGTTGACTGATGCATCATCACCACACTCAGGGGCACACGACGCACCATGGCCCGGGGCGTGCACTGTTCCGCAAGGGACTCACCTCCTCCGCAGTGTGCGCTCCGGGTCGCTTTCGCTCCCCCGCCGCATCCCGCTCCGTCGTTTGACGGCGCAAAGCGGGGGCACGCGACGAGTGCCGCCAACGGAAGGACCGCACAATGAGTGCCAGCGAAAAGGTCAAGGCCATCGCCGAGCAGACCATCGGAAAGTTCAAGAAGGAGGCGGGACGCGCTGTCGGAAACGAGAGCGCCACAGCCGAAGGCTCCGCAAAGGAATCCAAGGGAGATCTCCGCGGAGCGAAGGAGAAGGCCAAAGACGCGTTCAAGGAATGACCTGGGCGCACACTCTGCGGGAGGGGCCACAGCTTTCACGCTGTGGCCCCTCCCGTATGTCCGAACGGCGAGGCGAACAGTGCCCGTACGGCGCGACGCCCGCTTCCGGTGCCGGTACCGGAAGCGGGCCGGCCCGGGGTCACTTCTGGCTGAGCATTCCCCTGCGAAGCTGGTTGATGATGCCGGCCAGCAGGCGCGAGACATGCATCTGGGACACGCCGAGTACGGCACCGATCTGTGCCTGAGTCAGCTCCTGGCCGAAGCGCAGCTGGATGATGAGGCGGTCGCGGTCGCTGAGCAGCTTCAGGAGTGAGGCCAGGGTGTACCGGTCCTCGACTCTCTCCGTGGCGGGATCGGTCGCGCTGAGCACATCGGCGAAGGACGGTGCGTCGCCCTGCGCCGCATCACCGTCGCAGGGCACGTCCAAGGAGACCGCCGAGTAGCCGTTGCCGGCCACCATGCCTTCGATGACCTCCTCTTCTGTGAGCTGCAAATGCTCGGCCAGCTCATTGATGGTGGGGTCCCGGCGCAGCAGAGTGGACAGCTGCTCCGTTGCCCGGGAGAGGTCGGCACGGAGTTCCTGCAGGCGGCGCGGGACGTGGACGGCCCAGCTGGTGTCGCGGAAGAACCGCTTGATCTCCCCGAGGATGTGCGGGATGGCGAACGCAGCGAACTCCGTCCGGCGTGAGCGGTCGAACCGGTCGATGGCCTTGATCAGACCGATCGTGCCGACTTGGACGATGTCCTCCATCTGGTCACCGTGGCCTCTGTACCGGGAAGCCGCATAGCGCACCAAAGACAGGTTCATCTCGACGAGCGTATTGCGGGCGTACTGATACTCGGGGGTGCCCTCTTCGAGCTCCCCCAGTCGCTCGAAGAACAGCGGCGACAGAGCCTTGGCGTCATGGGGAGCTACGCTCCCGGCGTCCTCGATGCGAGGAAGCGTGGTGGCGGATTCTCCGGTGCGCGGTGACGGCCCGTCAGGGGCCCCCTGCAGTTTCGCGTCCGATACGTCCTCGAAAACCGCGTTCATGATTCACCTCCGGAATTCAGGTCCTTTGAGCACGCCCATTGCCCGACGTCGCGGCTCTTATGCGTGCTGGCCGAACAATCACCCCGCTGAGTGGCGCAGCCGGTGTACGGGAGGACGTCAGCCGCGAATTCCCGGATATTTCCCGCGGAGTACGACCGGCGCAGCGTGGCATTCCGCGCGAGAGATCCGGCGTCGTGCCGGAGACGCTTCGATGACCTGTCGGCGGGCCCCGTTCCGGGGGGAGGCCGTCGATTGACCGAACGGGAGACCGCCTGGAAGCCGTGCCCGAAACTCGTGACATGCTGGCGCCCATGTACGTCCATACACCGGCCGTGGTGACTCATGCCGTCGAGGACGAGGTCTTTGTCGTCCGTGTCAGCGGGTCCCTCGATCACGACAGCGCCCCTCTCCTGGAAGAGGCATGTGCGCTGGCGAAGGACTCCGGCGCTCCACGTACCGTCATCGATCTGTCCCTCACCGACTTCGCCGACTCCACCGTGCTGCATGTGCTGCTCGCCGCTCAGCGTGCCCACGACCGGCAGGAGCGCAAGCTGATCGTCGCCGGCCCGTTCCACCGAGTCATCCGTCGGCTCTTCGATGTCACGTGCACCGCCGGGTACTTCACGCTTGCCGACAGCGTGCCCCGCGCCCTCGAAGCCTGAGTACCCCTGCGCCCCGCGTCCACCGGCTTCTTTGTCCTGCGGGATGCGTTCCAGCAGCCCTCGCAGGTCATCCGCGTGCTCTTCCTCCTGGGCCGGCAGATCTTCGCGATTGCTGTCGCTCCATCACCTCGCGTCCGCCTTGCATTTCGGCGAAGAATCCCACCTGACCACGGTCAGCAATGCGGCATCCCTGCTTTACGGACCCCTGCCCGCGCAGTGGGTGCCGGGGGCGCGGAGAGCGAGTGGCGGCTCAGCCCATGAAACCGTCCAGGCTCGTGGCCGCGCTGATCAGCGCGAGATGGGTGAATGCCTGCGGGAAATTCCCCAGATGTTCGCCCGTCATCCCTATCTGTTCCGCATACAGACCGAGGTGGTTGGCGTAGGTGAACATCTTCTCCAGTGCCACCCTGGCCTCGTCGACCTGACCGGTGCGAGCCAGCGCCTCGACCCACCAGAACGAGCAGATCGAGAAGGTCCCCTCGGTGCCGTCCAGGCCGTCGGGAGACTCCATCGGGTCATAGCGAAAAACCAAGCTGTCCGTGACGAGACTCTTGCCGATCGCCCGCACGGTGGAGCGGAATCTCGGGTCGTTGGCCGAGAGGAATTTGACCATCGGCATCACCAGGAGCGAGGCGTCCAGAATGCTCTCCGGTGGCTGCTCCGGGTCGCCACTGAGGCGTTGGACAAAGGTCTGCTCCTGCGCGCTCCAGCCTTGGTCCATGATCTGGTGGTAGATCTTGTCGCGTTCCGACATCCAGCGCCCCAGATCGCCCGGCAAGCCGCGTTGGCGGGCCATTCGGATCATGCGCTCCACCGCTACCCAGCACATCACCCGCGAAGAGGTATGGCGCTGGGGTCCGGCGCGGGTCTCCCAGATGCCCGCATCGGGACCGTCCCAGTGCTCCAGGAGCCAGTCGAGGATGGTGCACAGGTCCATCCAGCTCTCGTGGGAAATACCGGCACCATGCTTGTTGAACAGATAGATGGAGTCGAACAGTTCCCCGTAGATGTCCAGCTGGAGCTGGCCGGCGGCGCCATTCCCCACGCGGACGGGGGCAGACCCTCGGTAGCCCTCCCAGTGGTCGAGAATCTGCTCGGGCAGCTCGGCATGACCGTCGATGGAATACAGCACCCGTAGCGGGCCGCGGTCACCGCCGCGTACACCGCGCAGGCAGTCGGTCAGCCAGCTGATGAAGGCTTGTGCCTCACGGGTGAATCCCAGGCGCAGCAGGGCGTGGAGGGAAAAGGCCGCATCGCGAATCCAGACGTAGCGGTAGTCCCAATTGCGTTCCCCACCGACCTGTTCGGGAAGCCCGAGGGTCGGTGCGGCGACGATGGCGCCGCTGGGCTCATGGGTCAGGAGTTTGAGGGTCAGCGCCGAGCGGTGCACCACTTCGCGCCAGCGGCCGGTGTAAGTGGACTGGCTCAGCCATTGGCGCCAGAACCGTACGGTGGACCGGAACAGTTCCTCGGCAGCCTGGGCATCGACCAGGTCGACGGTCGGCTCGGCACAGGTCGGTTCGGAGGACTCCAGTACAAAGAGCACCGACTGCCCTTCGGTCAGGTCGAATTCGCTGACCGCGTCCTGGCCCTCGGCATGGAGGGTCACGCTTGCCTGGAGCGAGAGTTCCAGCGCCTCGCTCGTAAAGCGCACACCGTGTGGCTGGGATTCCACCTTGTGCGGGTCCCGGCCGTAGTTCATGCGCGGTGCGATGACTGCTCGGATACGCGCACCGCCCCGCACGCTGACCACCCGACGCACCAGACGTTGCCGATGATTCCGGTCCCCCTCCGTCCGTATCGGCATGAAGTCCTGGATCTCGACGATGCCGTTCTCGGTCAGCATCCGCGTCATGAGGATGTTGGTTTCAGGGAAGTAGTACTGCTGCCGTTTGGCCACCTCCCCGACGGGGCTGATGTGCCAGTGCCCGCCGTTCTGTGCGTCGAGCAGCGAGCCGAAGATACTGGGCGAGTCGAAACGCGGGGCACAGAACCAGTTGATGCGGCCATCGGTCCCGACCAGTGCGGCTGTCCGCAGGTCGCCGATCAGCCCGTGTTCGGCGATGGGGAGATACCCCTCGTTCCCCGCACCACCCGCCGGTGCTTGACGGCCGCTCACGCGGAATGCACCAGCCCGCCGCATGCGACCTCCTGCGGGCGGAGCGGCGCTCGGCACCCAGTTGCTGCGGGCGCCGGCGCGGAATCAGCCGCCCGGAGAATTCTGCCGCCGGCACCGTCCCCGAATCCCTCTCCGTCCGGAGGGGATATCGCTCCGTGCAGGACGGACGCCGCTCCTGCCGTGCGGTCGTCTTTCATCAACTGCCTCTCTCGGCAATGCGGCTGTCTGCCGCTGCGCCGCTCGGCAGGGCCCCCACCGACCGTATGCATCGACGGCTACGGGAGGGCAGTTTGCATTCCTGGGCGCCTGGTCCTTTGGGCCGGCCCGTCATTCACCGGTAGGTACGCGTCTCCTCGACGTCGACCACCGGAGCTCCGGGAGACGGCGGCTGGACACGCCGCCGCTTGAGGATGCTCACATAGGTCGCCAGACCGATCACTCCGACGGCCATCATGATGAGCCCGACCAGGTCGAGATTGACCCCGGACAGGTGCCAGTCCACCGCGAACGTCAAAATGGCACCCACCGCGATAAGCCCGATGCATCCGCCGATACCCATGATCGTCCTCTCCCTCCGGTACGCAAAAGCTGCTGAACTCCCGTATGCCCCGGCGGAGCACATTCATGAGTCGAGGCGCTTCCGCGTGACCGGAGGGTCGCCCTGCCGGGTACGAACGACCATCTTGCCGCTCGTTGCCGGAGCCACCGTTCTGCTCCAGGTCATCCACGAACTTCGCGGAGAGCGGCCTGACTTGGCGCTGTCGCGCTCCTATTACTCCGCCTTGGCGTCCTGATGGGCACCGGCCTGGCCGCGCGCGCCTTCAACGACACCGGCGACTCGCTCGGTGGCAAGTGGAGTTGACGTCCGAGGTGAACGCGGGTCTCCTGTTGCGATGTCTGACCTTCGCATCCAGCAGCCGGACGACGACGCCACCCTCAAGGACTGGCAGCACGTCCACAACGTGATCATTCCTACCCACCTCCTCTCGCTGGATGAGGTGCGGGAACGTGCGCAGCGCCACCACTTGGAAGTCGCGTATTTCGGTGGCGACCTCATCGGGTGCAGCACGGTGCGCGCGCCTACGGACGACACGCTGACGGTCACAGTGATCGCCCGAGTGCTCGCCGCTCACCGTGGTCAGGGGTTCGGCGAGGAACTCTATGCGCGCGGACTCAGCCGGGCGCAGGAGCTCGGCGCCGAAGTGATCGAGACCGTCGTGCTGTCCTCCAACGAGGACGGTCTGCGGTTCGCACGCAAACACGGGTTCGTCGAGACCGAGCGATACCTGCTGCCGGGCGACAGCATCCCCTGGATCGACTTGCGCCTTTCCCGATCCTGACTCTCCTGGAGCTCGTTGCTCCGGGCAGGGCGACAGTCGAGCAGCTGGTATCGGATGCGGAGTGGGGGTTCGACCCGGGCGAACCGTCCCGCTATCCGCTCAACAGGCCCTCGAACGCCTCCTGCCAGTGGGCAGGGTGAAGCCTGGTCCGCCTGCTGTCCGGCGCCCGGCCCGGCCGACGCACGACGGCGGGGTGGGGGGAGGGCATCAGACCTGGGCATCAGACACGGGCATCAGACGAGGCCATCAGAGGGGCAACGTCACACGGATGGTCTTGCCGGTCACGGTCACGGTGATGTCGATGGTGCGGGCCAGGCGTTGTATCAGGGGCCAACCGCATCCTCCGGTCGCGTCAGGGGCACGAGGCGCGGAAGCGGTGGGGCAGCGGTCGCTTCCGTCCTCGACCGCCACCTCCAGGTATCCCTCGGTGATCCGCGCGGTGAACCCGGTGAGCCCTCCCCCGTGCCGCTGGGCGTTGGTGACCAGCTCCGTGGTCACCAGAAGGGCATCGACGAGAGCCAGGTCATCGACCGGGCTGCCTGTCCTGTGCAGCATGTCGTGCACAAAGTTGCGTGCCTCGGCTGCTCTTACAGGTACTCCCCGCATCACACTCTTCCACCTCAATGCGCCCACGCCGTCCTGGCAGCGCCGTGTCCCGGGTCCGCCTGCCCGACGGGCATTGCCGGCCGGGGCCTTGTCGCACGGCAGGACGGCGGGACGGCAATACTCTCAGGCCCCCTTGCCGAGACCGCAGCGGGTACGGGTGCAAGCGGCGGCACACCGCCGACCAGGGTGAAGTGCCCGGCGGTGTCACACCGGCCAGGACCCCGGCCGTAGATCGTGAGCTTCATGATCGGTTCGCGGCTTGTCGGCGGCCATGGCCGGCCTGGGCACGGGCTCGGTGGCGGCGTCGCCCATCGGACCAGCTGAGCCGGTGGGTCAGGTCGTGGACCTGCTGGCTGATGAGCGTGGGGGTGAACAGGCGCTGGATCTCGTTGCAGCCGAGTCGAATCAGGCCGTCCGGTCCGGAATGTAGGCCGTGTTCGTCGGCTCGGACGGCGGCGAGGAAGGCGTGGACGAGCATGGCGAGGGTGACCAGCGGGTCCAGGACGCGAGGCGGGGACCTGGTGCTCGTCGAGTCCGGCCAGGCCCTTGGCGGACTGGAAGGCTACCGCCATCCGCCGTCTTCACACCGGACTGCGCAGCCACCATCACGATTTACGGCCGGAGTACTGGGACATTATTCGGGCGCGCGGTCGAAGGCGATCGGAAGGGTAACGGTAATGGCCTTACCGCCCGCCGTCGGGATGGTCAGCGCTGCTCTCGTGCCCATCCCCCTCGAAGGCGGGCGCGTCCTTGATCTCCTGCCTGGTGCGGCCGACGTAGATCTTCTCCTCGCCCTGGTCGATACCGGTCACCGTGCCGGCCGGCAGCACGACCCGCCTCGCGAGGATCCAAGGGCCGGTGTCGACGACAAGGTGCGCGGAATCGACCTCATCGGAATGCTTGTCGACCTTGCCGATACTCCCGTCAACGGCTTCGACGCTGTACCCCGCGAGGGCCGTGCCCGCCCGGTACCCGGAGTCGGGAAGGTATCCCCAGACATGGGAACTCATGCGAAATCCCTTCAGCGCGACGCGACAGCAGGCTCATCCCGCCCCTGTTCCTGCTCATCAACAAAGGGGAATTGTGACGGGCTCTTTCCAGCATGTCGGTCATCCCGACAGTGCTCTGCTGCCCCGAGACCTGTATCCAAAACAGCGGGCGAAAGCGCGGAGACCGGAGCCGTCCGGTGCCGCTCACCAGCAGATGCGGGAGCGGACCGGCCGGTTTTCGGCGAACGGAGTACCACGCAAAGGACCGGAAACGCCGCGCGCCTCCGACCGCACGTCAGCCCCCGTTTCGCCATGCACCCCCGCCCGCGGCAGGCGGACTTCGACCGACGCCGCACCGGGCCTCATCCGAGGGCGACGAGTCGCTCCTGAATGTCGCGGGTCAGCTCGGCTTCCTGGGGGATGAGGTAGAAGTGCCCCCCGGGAAATGCGCGCGCGTCACAGCGGGCCGAGGTCAGCTCCGCCCACGCCCGGACGTCGTCGGGAGCCGGATCGGGGTCGTCCGTCCCGAAGTAGGCGACCACGGGGATGTCAACGGCAGGTGCCTTGGGTTCCGCCACATACGCTTCGAGCAGCCGGTAGTCCGCACGGATCGTCGGCAGGAACAGCTCGCGCAGCTCGGGGTCCTGCAGGAACTCCGCCCCCGGACCTCCGAGCCCGCCGACCCTGGCGAGCAACTCCTCATCGGTGAGGTCCCCCTTGCCGAGGCGCCGCAGGCGATGGGGAGCGGCCCGGCCGGAGACGAGGAGCGCCGCCGGGCCCGCGACCCCGCGCCCGGTGAGCAACGCCGTGACCTCATGCGCCACGGATGCCCCCATGCTGTGACCGAAGAAGACCGTGCGGGGCGTCATATGGGGTGCCAGCCCGTCGGCGATCCGGCCGGCGAGTTCCGTCATGCTCGTGATGCCGGGCTCGGCCATCCGCGCCTCACGGCCCGGGTAGCACACCGCGCTCACTTCCCAGTCGGACGGGAGGTGCCGGGGCCAGGAGCGGAAGAAACTCGCCGAGCCGCCGGCGTGCGGGAAACAGACGAGCCGGAGCCGGGGTGCGGCCACCGCCTGGTAGGTACGCAGCCACGGCGTGGAGAGCGGGCCGGAAGAGAGAGGCATGCGGGGAAGCTTAGGTGCCGGACCTGGGTAAGTGCCCGGGCTCGCATACACCGAGCGGCCCCGGTACGCGTACCGGGGCCGCTCGCCTTCTTCCTTCCCGCCGTCGGACCACCCCCGTAGGCCCTACGGCAGATTGAAGAAGATCATCGGGTTGTGGTCACTGACGCGGACCGGCTCGTCCAGGCCCAGCCTTTTCTTGACGGCGGCGAGCTCCGCCGTCACCTGTGGGGCCTTGGCGGTGGAAGGCGTGAAGAACTCGATGCCCGTCTCGGCCAGCCATTTGACGATGACCGAGCCTTCGCTGAGCGGCTTCGGGCGCCGTCCGTGGAAGACGTCGTGGACGCTGGTGGGTGTTCCCGCGGGGACGGCGGGAAAGAGGTTGTCGATGTACCAGTGGGCGAAGCGCGCCCCGTGGTCGGCATCGATGAAGAGGTAGTCGGTCCTGGCGGGTATCTTCGCCAGGTTCTCCCGGACGTCTCCCATGGTGAACGTCCATCGCTCCCCCGCGAGTTCCGCCGGAACGTTGCGCACGACGTTGTCGACGATGTCGAACGAGTGGAGGTGACCGTTCCCGTTGTCGCGAAGCGCGCTCAGGATCCACCTCGTCGACCAGCCGTAGAAGGTTCCGATCTCCGCCACGACATCGGGGCGCAGCTCACGCAGCAGCAGGTACGTGATCTCCGCTTCGTAGTCGTCGAGCTGGGCCTTCATCGACTTGCCGCGATCCCGGAGAAACTGCCGCTGGGCGTCGCGCACCTTGCACAGGGAGTCCTGGTATTTCACATACAGGGCGCCGACGTATTCGGTCGTCATCGCTTGCATTTTTTCCTCCGTCGCAGCAGCGGGCACGAGGTGATCTGTCATGTCAGAGAGGTTCTGCACGCGGGCGGTTCACGGAACCTGGTTCCGGCTGCTCCGCGCGTCGACCTCCACGTGCTGGAAGGCTCGGCACAGTGCCACCAGCAGCAGGACGAACACGGGCACCCACACCAGGCGGGCCAGGACCCAGGCCGACGCGTCGGGGGCGGTGTGGAGGCCGAAGAGCGGACCCGTCAGCGGGAGAGTGACCGCGGTGACCGAGAGCATCGCGGTCTGGTGCCAGAGGAAGATCGTGATCACGGAGAGGTTCATCAGGGCCACCGCCGCCCAGGCGAACTGGCCGGGTGTGGCGGTCCGTTGCCCGCCGGGCGGGTGCTGGGCGGCGGACCGCGGCTGTCCGACCAGGCGCCGCAGCGGGCCGCACAGCAGGAGGGCCGCACCGCACTGGGCCAGGCCGAACGTGACAGCGGCGAGCGAGAGCGGGTTGAGGTTCGACAGGGCGGCGCCGGGGACACCGACCATGCTGGCGGGATAGCCGCCCCACACGATGAGTGCGGCGGTCGCCAGGACTCCGGTGACCAGCAGGCCGGCCGCGTGCCGGCGTCGGGCGAAGCCACCGGCGGCCCACACCGCGCCCAGGCAGTACGGCACCAGCCAGCCCGCGAGGACATTCACATTGCGGACCGTCTCGACCCAGGCGACACCACCGCTTGCGAAATGTGCCACGTCCAGCACGGCCACCACGGCACCTGCCCCGACGGCGATCCGCCCGGGTGCCCGCCGGACGAGGGGGGTGGCGGCGGTCAGCACGATGAACACCAGCAGGAACCACAGGGGCGAGACCACCAGGTTCAGAAGCGTGCTGATCGTCTCGTGAGCGACACCGGCGGCGGCCAGGCCGAGCACCACCAGCAGCCACAGGAACAGCAGCGTTCCCACCGGCCGCAGCAGCCGGCGCAGCCGCCGGGCCAGCCAGCGGCCGTGGTCCGGGCGTGCGGACCGTGCGGTGGCGTAGCCCCGGGCCGCGACCCGTCCGCCGACGAAGAAGAAGATCGCCAGCGGCTGCAGCACCCAGGACACCGGCGTCAGAGCCGGCAGATGGCGCAGCGGGCTGTCCCCCACGAGGTGGCCGTCGGCTCGCAGCGTCACCGCGGTCACCAGCCAGTGGCCGAGCACGACGCCGAGGGCCGACAGGGCCCGCAGGACATCGATCGCCCGGTCGCGGTCGGCCGGGGTCGCCGCGTCGATCCGGAGTACCAGCGCGTGCAGTCGGCCGAAGAGCGGCGGCGGACCGGCGGACACGCTACTGCCGGATATCGGCGCCCTGCTGGGCGGGGCCGCGGGGCGGAGGGGTACGGCGGGGCGGAGGCGTACCGCGGGGCGGAGGCGTACGTCAGCCACGGGAGACCTCCGACGTCCGCCCCGCGGCGATCAGCGCGAGGTTGCGCAACGGGAGACTGCCCGGCGCGAGATAGTCGCTGTGCCCGCCGGTCCCCGCGTCGAAGAGCTTGGCACCGAACGGCCGGGACACCGGGTCGGCACCGAAGCCCAGCGTCCCGCCGAATGCGGGCAGGCTGACGTGCGGGGCTCCCGCGATCCAGTCGTTCGCTCCCCGCCCCGCCCACACCGGGATGCCGTGGAACTCGGCCACGGACCCCACACCCATGCCGGGGCTGCCGAAGACCGCGAGGCCGGCGAGGGACGAGGGCGCCGCGCGGCCCGTGCCGCCGACGGCGCTGCCGCAGACCACGGAACCGTACGAGTGGCACAGGAGCGTCACACGTGCCGCGGGGCTCGCCGACCGCAACTCGTCCAGCAGCCGCCGCAACCGGCTGCCGCCCTCGGTGGCGCGTGCGGTGCTCAGCACATCCCGGCTCATGGTCCGGGGCGCGCGGTAGCCGTACCAGGCCACCACGGCCACCGGGGTGGTCGAGACCCGGCGCAGCTCGTCGTGGAGCGCACGGGCGCCGCCGCCGAGCGAGGCCCGGCGCGAGCCGAGGTGGTCGAAGGTGTCGATCGTGGTGTCCGACCCCGGCACCACAACGGCGATCCGGCGCGCCGCGGCGAGATCACCGAGAACCTCCACCGCCTGGCCGTCGCCTGCCGCCCCGAAGGACAGGAAGTGCCTTCCAGACGCGGCCAGTTGGTGCAGATAACGTTCCCGGTCGCGGTCCCCGATCCGGTGCGCGGCGCGCTCGGCCGCGGCGATGGAGGCCCGGTTCACGGCGTAGCGCGCGTCCAGCGTCCCGGCCGTGACCGCGGGAAGAGGTGGCGGTGAGGGCGTACCGGGAACTGCGGACCGGGCAGCGGCACTGACCGACAACACAATGGTTGCGGCAACGGCCACCAGCAGCCCACGTCTCCCCCATTTACGTGCTCGCATTGACAGCCGTTCCTTCCCGTCATTCGCTCAACTGACTGGAAGGCTAGGATTTTGCGATCGGGAAATCGTCACACTCAGGCGCCAACTGCATTTGTGGCTCTGAGGTATGACTGCCCCTCGTGAATCAGCAACAAGAGCTACTGATTCAACACCGGGCCGAGGACCACTGGAGTGCAGGACCGGCGCCCGGACCGCCGTCGTTCCGCATCGTCCAGGAGGGGCGCTGAACAGCGCCCCTCGCCGTACCACGGCTGCCAGGTCGAGAGTTCGAGCTATCCTGCGACCGGACTGACATCCGCCTACGTGTTTCCCACGACCCGGCAACCGGTGCGCGGCGTCAGGTGGGGAGGGGCACGGCGTGTTGGGTACGAGAGAGCGGGCTTCCGCACTGGGCGGCACTCTGGGGAGCGAGCCACGAGAGGACGACTGGTCCGCAGTCACGGCTTCCCGGCCCACGAGCGAGGGTGAGGGCGCATGACGATCCGCGTACTGGTCGCCGACGACCAGACCCTGATCCGGGAGAGTTTCGGCATCCTGCTCAATGCACAGCCGGACATCGACGTGGTGGGCGAGGCCGTGAACGGCGAGGACGCGGTCCGCCAGGTCGGGGAACTCACCCCGGACATCGTGCTGATGGATGTACGGATGCCCGTCCTCAACGGCCTGGAAGCAACGCTGAGGATCACCGAAGACAACCGGGACGTCAAGATCATCATCCTCACGACCTTCGATTCGGACGAGTACGTCTACGAGGCCCTGCGCGTCGGGGCGAGCGGCTTCCTCCTCAAGGACTCCTCGGCCCATCAACTCGCGGACGCGGTACGCACCGTCGCCCGGGGCGGAGCCCTGCTCGCGCCGACGGTCACCAAGCGCCTGATCGAGGAGTTCTCCCGGCTGCACACCCCCCGCCTCCGTAGCGAGCGCGTCGCGGACCTCAGCGAGCGCGAAACCGAGGTACTCCGCCTGATAGCCCAGGGCCTGTCCAACTCCGAACTCGCCGCCCGCCTGGTCATCGCCGAACAGACGGTGAAAACCCATGTCAGCCGCATCCTGGTGAAACTCGGCCTCCGCGACCGCACACAGGCCGCCGTCTTCGCCTACGAGGCCGGCCTGGTCGTCGCGGGCCAGTAAACCCCTGGACCTGTTCCTTCCGGCGTGGCCCCACCAAATCCCCGTGGAATGCGACCGGCACACAGCCCAAAGAGTCTCTTCGTGACATCGCCCGCACCGATGCTGTTGCGCCTGCCCCGGAAGGCATTATCTGCTGACCGCTGGCCTTTCAATGGAGCTCGGACCTGCCGGCGACGTCCGGCTTCCCCGCTGACCGCCGCGATCCACATCGATTGATGTGCCATGGGGTTCAGCTCGACGCGTGGCTGTGACGAGATGACGATGGAGGTGCCGACCGGCAAGGTGCTCGGTTCCGCCCTGAAGCTGCCGCGCAACTACTCGGGCAGCGTGCGGTGCCGAATCGACCCCGTACGTGAACCCCAGGTGCATTCGCTGGACGAGCCCACCACGGGCCGCCTCGGTCCCGAGCAACCCTGTCGAACTGAGGGAAATAGCCGGTCGTTGATCACCAGGGCCGAGCGTTGCGGCCTTCATCTTCATGCCAGGGTCTGCCAGTTGCTTCTCCGCGGTCTCATTTGTCAATTCGATGAGACGAATCCGGGAAGGCGCTCTAGCCTCTCAGACTATAAGTTGCCCCAGCACTTAGACTCGCCGGAGTGATTCAGTCGAAAAACTGCTCCTCAAATTCCTCCTCTGCCCGGTCCAGTTCCCTGTCAGACAGGGTAGCCGGGGTGAAGTTACGCCCCCTCACATGGTCGATAAATTCATCCGGGAGCTGCACCCCGTACTCCTGCACAAAGTATCCCCAGTATGCAGGCCACACCCATTCCCCATCGGTGCAGTACCCGAAAGGAACAACTGCCCCTTTTTCCGCATTCATCGGATCTTGAATATTTCCAGCCGCAAGCAGAGAGTACGATCCGGACAAGTACATTGCCAACGGCTCACGCAGGGCAGGAGCCAGATGCCCCGCCAGCTGGCTGAGCGAGGCCCGCTGGAACAAGCCTTGATTCTCCGCTTGAACTTCCTCAAAAACCGGAAGCATCTTCATAGGGCCCTCAACCAACCTCCCTAATCGGCAGCCCAGTCGGACCGTCCAACTTCTCTACACTACCGTCGGGGTTGTACCGATAGAAAACGCCAGGCAGGTTTCGAACCTGACTAGGGCAGACCTTGTAGTTCAACTCACGATCAACTCCGAACCACCCATGCCGACTGCTGTAGAGATATACATCCGGCGCAACAACCGGTGCTTTAATGTAGTGCGCCAGTCGGCGTGCAAAAGTCCCATCCGCGTGTCCCCTATTACAGGAAAGCAATCTGACCGGTGTTCCTGGCAATATAGTCGGGTCGTCGGCGGACGACGGCGAGTCGGTCACTTCAGCTCAATTCTCTTCGAGGGCGGCTCCTCGAAGAGAACCGAGATCACTCCTCGTCCAGAGCATTCAAACTCTTCTCATCGAGGTCGAGCGGAACCCGCTCCAACGCGTGCTCGATACTGCCCTTGGGGATTGCGGCGGTACCGACCTCAATGTGGCCAATGCCATCCAGACTGAATGCCCCACCCCGTTCATACATCTGCACAAGCGGCTGGAACGGCGAAGGGAGGTCCACGAGGTCCGCGCGGATGTCCGACAGCACGGCGAAATTGAGGGCCCACTCGATGGTCTCGAGGATTACCGGCTGTTGCAGGCCGATCTTGCCTGCAAGAACCTCCAAAATGTCGGCATCGATCCGAGCTTCGGGATCGATGTGGGCGGCGATGTCGAAGAACGGCCACTCACCGGCCCTCGTCTCCCCTGCCCAAAGAGCAGATCGCCGCATGAACTCACGCATGAGTGCCACACGCGAACGGGTCCGATCGAACGAGCCGTCCCAGTCGACTCTTTCCAGCCTCTCAGCAAGCATCAGCGCCGAAGCCGTCCTCATGGCTTGTTCCTCCGAATGTACTCAATAAGGTCGTCCAAGTTTGACAGATCGGGCAGGGGCTCGAACGGAGGCGGATCCATACCCAGTGTCCGCCATGCCGCATAGGGGTTGCGATGCGTCTCGTGCGGGCACACCTCATGTGCGCCGTAGTGTTCCCGAGTGAACCAGTTGACTCCGTCAGCGTCGTAATTCATGTCCCTGTACGGCATGCCTTCGGCCATGAGAACGCTCTCGACGGCTTCATGGATCATCAGTCGTCTGAAGGCGACTTGGCCTGCTTCGTCGAGCTCTCCCCTCTCTGCCTCCTGCCAAAGGTCGGCGATATGCGCCATGGGAGCCACCCGCCCGTTCCGGACTTGTCCGGGGCCGATAGGGAAGTCCTGGTGAACGGTGAAGAACAGATGTTGCTTCACCCGGTCCAAGACTTAATTGGAGATACCAGTGTTCTCAGCTATCCGTACCGTGTCACCTTCGTTGGCCCGGATCATGTCGTACGCCTCACCGGCCTTGGGCTGCGGTTCGTCCGCGTACGGCACGCCGTCCGAAGCGAAGTGCTCGGGGGGAACCGTCACCACGTCGGATCCGCCTGGCAGGTCAGGTTCCCGGCAGAGATGCGTCACCCGGACCCCCGGTCTCAGAGGCTGGGGGCGTCTCCCCTCCGCCTCCGCTGGAGGGGGTGTTGTCTCCGTGGCCGCCCGCAGTCGTGACGTTGTCCGCTCCACCAGCGCCTGGTGTGTGGGACGCGCCCTCGCCGCCGAGGGCGTTGTCACCAGGACGGCTGCCGACCGAATTGTTGTCCAGGCTGTTCGTTGCCTGCGCTGCCGCCCCCGGCGCCGTGGTCGCCCGCGTGGCCCACGGGGGTATTGTCACTCGGGCCGCTGCCGCCATGGCCAACGTTATTGCCGGCGCGGGCCGGTTCGGAGACGTCCGACACGACACGCGTGAAGTCATCGCCCCGTCCGCCGACGCCGGCCGGGACCGGCTGGTCCTGATGGACCGGGGTTTCAATCCGTGAGTTGTCGGCACCCGTGGCGGGTGGGGCGGGCTTGCCCTTGGGGGCGTCCTCGGCGCGCTGGAAGAGGCTTCCGTCCTCGTTGTAGAGATCACCTCTGCCGCCCATGTACTTCCCGGTGTAAGGGTCCTTCACCGTGTGCGGTGGGAGGGTGACGGTGCCCTTGGGCAGCTCGATGCGGCCGTCCGGGAGCTTGATCGCCCCGTCCGGAACTGCAGCACCCTTGGGCAGTTGCACCGTGCCGTCCGGCATCTTGACCGAACCCTCGGGCAGGCTGAAGGCGCCCTCGGAGATCTTCGGGGTCTCGATGTGGCCGGCGTCCTTGAGGTGGGCCATCACGTCGCCGATCTTCGACAGGCCCGCGCCCGCGCCCTTGAAGACGTAGGTCCTCGGGTCGATGGCATGGCCCACCTTGCGGGCGAAGGACAGGGCCCTGGCCGCTGCGCCGGCCTTCCCCGCGCCCTGCACCGCAGCACCGCGGCCACGGGCGAAGATGGCGGTGATGACGTTGAAGGTGTGCCATTTCGTCGTCCGTCGCCTCTGTCACGGTCGGTGAACCCTCGGCCCCTCGGCGATCACGCGCCGACCGTCAATCCTAGGTGCAACCGTATGACAGCCGCACTTTCACGTCAGTCACAGCACAGTCAGCTCATGATTCACCGTCATACGCCGTGCACATGCCTCCGGTTCCTCGGGGAGAGAGCCCCTTGTCGCCGCCCCACACAACATCCGTTGTTCGCGTATGACGCACTTCGTCGAGCCACCGCTCTCTGAGCACCCTGCCCTCAAGGGACCCGTGCAGCCAGACGTCAGTGACCAGTTCGTCGTCACTTCCCCCACGCACAGATGCCGTCACTCACCACTCCTGGCTTGCCGGGTCCGGCTGTGAAAGGGGAATACGCATCCGCGGGAACCCCGCGGAGCTCCCCACCGCCAAAAGTGGTCGGGAGCTCCGTCGTTTGTGGGGTGGAGTGCGTGGCCGGTACGAGGCACCGGGGAGCCCGGGCAGGCGATCTACCACAAAGAGGCCATGAACCTGCTGGGCGTTCCGCACACGTGGATGAGCAAAACCGCTCAGCACCACGAAGCTCCCGGCGACCTGCCACACGGAAGTAGTCAGCAGACCGTCTGACCAGCGACGCACTGCACCTGACGCCCCATCAGGAAAGCGTCAAGATGCCCGGAGAGCGTCATTTCAGCGTCAAGATATCGCCCGTAACGCCCACACCGCACACCACGCGCACGGGCGAAAAATCGCAGGTCAGGCGCCCTTCCACGCCTTCTCCAGGATGACCACACACTCCACATGATGCGTCATAGGCAGCAGTGGCTCGACCGGTACTTCCGCCGATTCCTCGGCACCACCTCCCTCCAGATCCACGACTGGACCACCGGGCACGCCGACCTGCACTGGGCGAACGTCACCCACGCCCCGCTGGTTGTCCTCGATTGGGAGGGGTGGAGCCTGCTACCGGTCCGCTACGACCTCGGCCTCCTCCACGCCTACACCCCGACCGCGCCCGCGACCGCAGCCCGGCTGAGGCAGGAGTAGCCAAGGTTCTGACCAATCCCGCGGGGCGGGCCGGGGAACTCGTCGCGGTTGGTCAGCTCCTCCAGGCGTGCAGCAGAGGCGTACACTCCCACCTCACCCCGCTCATCGCACAACGCGCCGAACACCTCACCGGCACACCCGTCCCCACGCCCTGACCAGGGTCCGTGGCGAGATCGACCAGCACGCTCGATCGGCCTTGACTGGCGAGTTCCTCCAGTACCGGCAGCAGGGTCTGCGCGTGACGGGATGGCCAGGAAAGCGCCACCAGCTCAGACGCGGGCACGGCGGAAGGGGTCGGAGTGCCTGCGAGACGGCTGTCGGGACGGATAGTTGTGAGCTTTCGCAGCCGGGCGGAGCGCTCCGGGTTGTACGGCGCCGGCGCACCAAGGGCATACGCGACGCCCGACCAGGTGACGGTATAGGCGCGGTACTCGCGGGCACTGCTGTCCCGCAGCCCAAGCAGCCCTTCGCACGGAGCAACGGTCACGGGCACGGGGGCCGCGGCGAACTCGGGCCACGCGCTCAGCACCAGGAGTTTCCGCACCAGCTGCGTGATCAGACGCCGTACGGGAACGTGCTGCACGTACAACCACGAGGCGCCACCCGGCGTCTCGGCGCGCCGCGAGCTGTACGCCTCCAAGGCGGACATGACGACGCCACCTCCGTCTTTGTCCTGCCCCATGCCGAAGCCGTCACCCGGGTCAGCCGGGACGAACAGCGCACCTCGATTCAACGAGCCATCGACCTCACCCGCTGGCTGGCCGGCCAGGGACTTGAGGTCACCGAACCACTCGCCGTATCGCAGCCCTTGGACATTCACGGATACGTGATCACCCTGTGGCGGCACTACCCGCAGCCCGATGGCCCGCCCCCCGGCCCGGAACACCTCGGCCGTTTGCTCAGCCGCCTGCACCGGCTCCCCGAGCCCCCCATCGAGCTGCCCGCCTATCGCCCCCATCTGGCTCTGCGTCCTGTCGTCGAGTCCAGCACTGCCCTTTCACCCAGCGATCGCGGCTCGGCTGCTCCGACGAACTTTTGGACGCCTACGCGCATCTCGACTTCCCCCTCGGCCAGGGATTGGTCCACGGTGACGCCTACCCGGGCAAGACTCTCCGGGACGGTTCCGCCGCCACGCTCGGCGACTGGGACGAAGCAGCGATCGGGCCGCGAGAGACTGACCTCGCCAACACCTTCCAGGGCGTCCGCTTCGGCCGCACGCCTGCCCAACTGCGCGCCTTCTCGGACGCATACGGCTACGACCTCGCGCGCCAGCTGGCCGCCGCACTCTTCGACGTCGAAGGCGAATGCGCCGACGACGCGTTCGACACTGCCCTTCGCTACGCTCACGTCGCGGGCAACGCCGCCCTTGGTGCGAACGTACTCGCCTTCTGGAGCGCCGCCGCCTACAACACCGGCCGTCTGCACGATGCCGCAAACATGGCCTCCACCGGACTCACAGCCGTACGCGGCCGAGCAACCCCCCGCGTCGGGAAACCGGCGGGGTTTCGTCGCGTCACCAGATCTCACACGAATCGCACAGACCCCAAAGACGCCTCCGCATCACAAGGCTCCGAGCTGGACTTACGCACCCCGCCCTGGACTCGCTGGACGCACTTGGACGGTTCCTACGACATGTGTCAGGTGGTCCCGAGCGCGGCGCCCAGTACGAGTACGGGGACGTCGTCGGGACCGTCGATCCGGTGCTGCAGGGCCTTCTAGCTACCGGCTCTCCGACGCGGTCCTGACGCCCGGGTCAGGAAGAGCCGCCGGGGTATGTGCCGCCGGTCGCGGCCGAAGCGAGGTACCCACAGGTCAGAGCCTCACCTTGGAGACGACGCAGACGACCGGGCGATCCGGCTCGTCGTGGCTCACCATGATCCTCTGGTACGGATGCAGCGCCACGCCCTCGGTGATCAGGGCCGGGGACTTTCGGCCCGGAGAAGCGGCGTTGCGGGGTCGGCGTCGACATCTCACTCACGCCCTGCACGCTCGAATCTCACCATTTCTCACATGCCGGGTCAAAGCCCCGTGCAAGCCATCCCATGCCGTGGCGGCTTCGCGAAGATCTTCCACGTCCGGCTTGACGTACCACCGCTTGGTGGTCTTCACGTTCGTGCTATGACGCTGACACCTTCCCACTCACGGAATCCTTAGGAAATTTTTCAGAATTCACAGGCTCGTCCACGTCGGGTTCACTGATCATCTGATGGTGCACCTTGGGAGAATAGAACCACAAGCCGATTCCGAGAAGAATCACAAGAGAGCCGATGATGCCGAAGTACGGTCCCGAGGTAGTCGCGCTGTAGTACTTCGAAACTTGAGCGATCAGCCCCTGTGCTGCAGAGTCAGAAGCGTAATTAAGACCTACGACCTGCGAGGCAAATGCGATGGGCGCGAGCTGTGTAGTGGCAGACAGTCCGACAGGGTTGACGAACAATTCGCCGATCGCAATCAAGCCAAGACTCGCCAAGAGCCAAGCCGGATTTGCGGGAGTGTGCGGCCCATCAAGGAACCAGGGCAAGAAGAGGAGGGCGAATCCGGCACCCGTGAGGATCAGGCCGACAGCGAACTTCTGCGGGGCTGTCGGCTGCCGGCGAAGCTTTGTCCAGAGGGAAGCCAGTACGGGTGCGAAGGCCAGCATGACAGCTGGGTTGATTGTCTGCACCAGCGTCGGGTCGAGATGGAACCCCCAGGCATTTAGGTCTGTTTGCTGGTCAGCGTAACTTGCCATGACAGTGAATTGTTGTTCCTCGACGAACCAGAACACCACCATGGCAATGAATAGAGGTATAAATGCCTTCACACGTCCACGCTCGACAGTCGTGACCTTGCTACTGCGCAGCATAACAATGAAATACATAGCTGGCACAACGAGCGCGAGCACGCTGACCGAGTTGACAATACCCTCGGCACTCAGATGGTCACTGACCACCAATATGACGATTATTATCGCCAGGACGAGGAAAGCGCCCCCGAGCGCCCCGTATACGCGGGTTCGATGGTGGACCTCTAGAGGGTTGGGAGCGTGCATACCAGCGTCACCCAGAGTTCCGCGGGCACGCAGTAGGTATTGAAGGAGGCCGATGGCCATACCGACCGCGGCGGCGCTGAACCCCCAGTGAAAATGATTTCCTTGCGAACTCGCCTGATTGGGGCTCGTCAAGACGTCCCCGACTATGATGGGAGAAAGGAAGGACCCCATTTGCACACCCATGACGAACAGAGTGAATCCGGCGTCACGGCGATTGTCGCCCTTTTCGTAAAGATCACCAACGTTCTTCGTGATGTTCGGCTTCAGTAGGCCTGTGCCCACGACAAGCAAGACCATGGAGGCATACAGGGCCAGGGGACCCCCACCCGGTATCGCCAGCGCGACGTGGGCACACATGATGAGGACGCAGCCCCATGCAATAGAACGACGAGCGCCCAGAATCCGGTCGGCTACCCAGCCCCCGGCGATGCCGGACATATAGAGAGCCGCGCCATAAATAGAGACGAGACTCATGGCCAGATTTTTATCTAATCCCAAGCCGCCGTGGGCAGCCTGGTAATACATATAATAGAGCAGAATTGCCTTCATGCCGTAGTAGGAGAAGCGCTCCCACATCTCAGTCATGAAGAGCGTGGAGAGTCCCCATGGGTGCCCGAAGAATCTCTTCTGCGAGTCTTCAACGATGTTGGGCTCGGGAGTATCTACTGCCACGGAACCTCTTTCCCTGTCAACCATTCACGCGGATCGGCATTAGGACCCGCGAGTGCTGCACAGCACCTGTCGCATCACCGCACCCTCAGAGGCCAAAACATAAGCGGCCCACGAGGCAGTCTACTTCGGCATGGAATCCATCCGTTTCATCCGGAGCCGCAATAGAGCGGTTCGAATCACCCTAAAAGGGTCACCCGCCATTACTTCATACGGATGCGGAGGGGGATTTTCCCCACGTTGCGTTGCACGATAGACATCCAGAATATGCTGCAGACTGGCAGACACAGAAACCCCCTAATTGCATACAACTCGCCTCCATTCACTTATGCGATCACGCCGCCATCGAAGTAGTCAAACTGACTTGCTAAAAACAAGCCAATAGCAGAAGCTGAGCAAGCTGGGCTGTTCGGCGCATATCGCCCTGTTCGAGCTTGAAGCGCTACGCGTGACCGCCGCCCTACAATCGAGCCCGCCCGAGGGGCAATCAACCAAGCAGCCAGCAGTAGCAAGTATCTCTAACCTCGCGCTTTCATAAAACGGGCGGTCCGATGGGTGATCGCCAACGCACGAAGTGCTCCTGACCTGCAATGCCGGTGAGTTAGGCCCGTGCGGGGGAAAGTGCGAGGAGTATTCACGCTTCGCACCGGCCGAGTAGGGCCAGCCTGGTGAGTTCGGCTTTGTTGCCCGCGCCGAGCTTGACGCGGATTCGTTTGACGTAGGTGTCGACGGTGTGCGAGCTGATGCCCAGCCGTGTGCCGATCTGACCATGGGTCAGTCCCTGCGTGATGTGCCACAGGACCTGCTTCTCGCGCTCGGAGAGGTGGAATGCGTCCACCGGCACCGCATCGGTGTCCGACCGAGCGGTGCAGCCGCACTGCGGCACGGCGGTCCGGGAGGCGACGGCCTTGACCGCCTTGACGATGCAGTGGCCCGACTCCCACCTGCCGAGTACGGCCGAGGCGCCCGCCATCAGGTACGTGGCGGCCTGTGCGGGGGCCTCGTGGTTCACGACGAGGACGGAGGTGTGCGCGGCCACGTCGGCGATGCGATGAAGGGCATCGGCCGAAGCCGCCTCCGCGTCGATAAGGAAGACGTCGGCGTGTGAGAACCGTCTTTCATCCAGGGTGGTCTTGGCCGCGAGCACCATGATGCCGACGTCGTTGAGGACCTGGACCAGCCCGACGAGATAGACCGGGGACCTTCCCCAGATTTCCGTGCGGATCACGCTGCCCCCCGTGCGGTTGGTGAGTTCCGGCATCAGGCTGCCAGAGGAGGGGGCGGCGCGGGGTCAACGAACGTGATCAGCAAGCTGCATGGCAGGCTGCTGCCTTTTCCCGGTGCCGGTGCGGCCGTAGGCGGGGACGGCTACCAGAGCGCCGGCCGCCGTTCGCGCCACGGCCGGGCGGCCTCCAGCTGCGCCGACAGGGACACGAGCGTGGCGTCGTCGCCGTAGCGGGCGGCGAGCATCATCCCGATGGGCAGGCCCGAGGCGCTCCAGTGCAGCGGCACGCTGACGGCTGGCAGGCCGGTCGCGTTGTACAGCGAGGTGAACGGGCTGAACGCCAGTTGGGCCGCGAACTCGGCGGCGGGGTCCTCGTCGTTCCGCAACCCGCCGATCATGGCGGGAGGCTGGGCGAGGGTCGGGCTGAGAATCACGTCGTACCACGAGAGAACCACGTCCGCGAGGTGCTGGCCGAGCGCGCGGAACGTGTGCAGGGCGTGGGCGAACTGCGGGCCGGAGACGGCACCGCCCCGTTCCCGCAGGGCGCGGGTGAGCGGCATCAGCAGGTGCTCCTGCCCAGGTCCGACGGGGAAGGTGCCGGCCATCACTTGCCACACGGTGACGAAAGCGCTGCGCAGGCTCCCGTCGACGGGGAGCTCCACCTCGTCCACCTGGTGACCCAGATCCCGGAGCAGTACGGCCGCGTCCTCGTGGGCTACCCGGCAGTCGGGGTGAACCTCGGCCTCCGGCACGGGCGGTTGCAGCACCGCGGCCACACGCAGGACGCCCGGATCGCGCCCCACGTATGTGGAGAAGGACTCGCCGGGCGGCAGCGAGGGCGCAGCGTAGGGGTCGCCCGGCATCGGTCCGGCCAGAGCGTCGAGCAGCGCCACCGCGTCTGCCACCGTTCTGGCAAGCGGGCCGTGGGTGCTGAGTCCGGTCACATCATGCTGCACCGGCCCGCCGCTGACCCGCCCCCGGCTCGCCTTGAAACCGAACAGCCCACAGGCCGATGCGGGGATGCGGATCGAACCTCCGCCGTCGGTACCCTGCGCAAGGGGGGCCAGTCCGCTCGCGACCGCCGCGGCCGCGCCACCACTCGATCCGCCGGCCGTACGCCGCGGGTCCCACGGGGTGCGGGCGGGCGGCGCCAAACGGTTCTCGGTGTGGCAAGGCAGGCAGAACTCGGGGGTGTTGGTCTTTCCCAGCATGACGGTGCCGGCCCCGCGGAGCCTGGTCACCACGTGGTCGTCGATGTCCGCCACGTGGTCCGCGTACGCCGCCGAGCCCATCGTGGTGCGGACCCCCGCCACCAAGTTGATGTCCTTCACCGGGACGGGCACTCCGTGCAGCGGCGGCAGTTCCCGGCCGTCGCGACGGGCGGCGAGGGCTTCGGCTTCGGCCTTCGCTGCCTGGTCGCGGGCCAGCTCGGGCGTGACGGTGAGGAAGGCGCCGATGGTGTCGTTCAGCCGGTCGATCCGGCTGAGGTAGTGATCGGCCAGCTCGACGGGGGAGACCGTGCCCGTCCGGATCGCGGCCGCCTGCTCCAGTGCCGTCAGATCGTGCAACTCGGCCATAGCCGCCACCCCTCGTCGATCGCGCAGTTCCCGCTCAATGCGCACCTCCTATGCGTTTTCTCGCCGATTGCGACGCCTTTTCCGTCGCTGCGGGGGAGGTTTTCTCCCGCGTTGCGTCTCGTCTTCCCGCGCGCCAACGGGCCCAGGTGCCCAGGGACATGGCGGCGGACAGGATCACGATGCCGACGAGAGTGTCCTGTGACTGGTGCAGCCGCGGGTCGAGGAACTGGGCGACGTAAGTGATCACCAGATTGGTGCCGAAGAGCATGGACACGGTGATCGGTTCGGTCCGCATGATGCCCTGTTGGAGCAGGTAGAGCGAGATGATCACGCCGAAGACGCTGATCGCGAGTATCGCCCCGATGCTCTGCGGGGTGTAGGACCCAAAGCTTCCCCGCGCGAGCATGAGGAAGAAGGTTGCGATGATCAGCAGCACAAAGCGCGAGGCCAGTATCTGCGGTACCGCCATTCCCGCATCGCCCAGTCGTTTCGTGTAATACGTGATGCCCGCCAGCGACGCGGACGCGAGCACGCACACCACGACTCCGAACACCAGCTCACCGCCCGACACGCTTCCGATGGCCGACGCTCCGCGCAAGGCCGCCGACAGCAGGAAGCCCATGGCCGCCAGGATCGCGGCGGCCGCCACGATCTCCAGGGGCAGCGCCTTGGTCCCCGGACGCAATTTGAGCCCGAGCAGAATCGTGAGCGCGGGCACCAGGCCGTTGATGAGCGAGTTGGCCACGGCGGGCTCGAAGACCGTGAAGGCGTAGAGCACCGCGATCCAGCAGACCGCGCTGGAGATATTGAGCATCACGACATTGGGCAGGTGCTGCCGGATCGCGTCCTTGAGAGCCCTCTTGTCCCTGAGCGTGAAGAAGTAGAACGCCTGGGCTATGACGAACGAATTGAAGACGAGGAACTCCGGTGACAGGTTCTGTACCAGAGAGCCTTCCAGTACCGACTTCATGGAGTTGAGGACGCAGTACCCGAGGACGAGCAGCGGTCCCACCAGGGCGGCGCGGCGGCTGAGTGACATCCTCACTTCCACCCCGGGAAATACGGGTCCACCCGGAAGCGGGGAACGGGCTCGGCGTTCTCGGGGTCGAGGGCGTTGAGGACGTGCAGCCACGCGCGCTCGTTGTAGATGATGCCGGCGTGTTCGCAGAGGTCCTCCGGGCAGCCGTCCTGGAGCAAGATGTTCGTGACCTCGTCGCCGTCGAGGAACGCCTTCTTGTACGGCGTGACGATCTGATCGTGCTCCGTCATGATCACGGTGTACTGCGGTCCCGGCCGGGTATCGCCCGCACCGTAGATCAGGTCGATCATTTCGGAGTCGGGCGCTCCCTGGTCACAGAGCGGAAACAGCTTGCGGGCCAGCACGTGGTACAGGCCGGGGGCGGCATTCCGGAAGACATAGGTCAGCGTGCTGAACGAAACGCCGTGGTTGGACGGGGCGATCGACACCGCCTTGTCGATGTTGGTGTACCCCTCCAGGACATTGAGGTAGTACTGCATCAGCAGACCGCCGCCACCGGAATGCCCCACGAGATCGATCTTGGGGACGCCGGTGAGCTGCTTGATGCGCTCAACCTCCGCGGCCAGTTCCGCTCCGGCGTCCCGCAGGTCCGCACACCCGTGAAAGGGCAGGTTCCACTTCTCCGCCCACGCCGGCTTTCCCCAGTTCATGGTGAACACGCAGTAGCCGTGATTACGGAGAAAAGGCGCTCCGGCCTGGAAGTTGAACGACTGGTTGGACATGAACGCATGCAGGAGGAGCACCGGCCGCGGATGATCCTCCGTCGGCCTGACATGCGGGTCGTTGGCGCCCGGTGGCGGTGTATTCGGGGTCCAGTAGGCGCGCACTCCTGCCCGCATGTCCCACGGTACGGGCAGCGGACCGTCTTGTGACGTGTGCAGCGACATCTGCTTCGGTTCCCTTTCTCGGTGCACGGCAGGGGTCTCTCGGCGGCGATGGGCCGTCGCGGGTTTCGGCGGGGCGTGGGGGGCGTGGCCGGCTCAGGCCGGAGGGTCGTAGCGCATCGGAGCGACGATCTGACGGTGTACGACGGAGCTCGGTGCATGCCGTAGGACGAGATTGCGCAGGCCCGCGGTGAGCGGATGCCCGAGCTGTTCCAGTCGGCTCAGGCGCCGTGCGGCCGACACGAGCCACCGGGTGCGGTCCCGGCGCGCCCTCTCGTACCGGCGCAGTGCTGTGACCGGCTCGGGCCCGGCCGCCAGGTGGTGGGCAAGCGCGTGGCCGTCCTCGATCGCCGTGCCGGCCCCCTGGCTCAGGCTCGTCAGCATCGGGTGGGCCGCGTCCCCGACCAGCGTGACGGGCCCGATGCCCCACGTTTCGAGGAACGGCCGGTCCTGGGCCGGCACGCTGATGACGGCCTCGTCCTCGGTCAGGGAGATGGCCTGCCGCACCTCGTCCGCCCAGCCCTCGTAGGAGTCGAGAATCCGGTCCTTGGTGCCCGCCCACCGCAGGGGACGGCGGGACGGAGTGTTCTTCGTCCCCCACCAGTAGGCGCGGCCGTCCCCGATGTCGATCAGGCCGAACCGCTGCCCCGTCCCCCAGTAGTGGGCGGCGCCACCGGTCGGCAGACGGGGGTGCTCGAACGGAACGGTCGCGATCCAGCAGACGTAGCCGTACTCGCGGACCGGCTCCCGGGCCGTAGACAGCTCGCGGACGGCGGAACGGATGCCGTCCGCGCCGACGAGCACCTCACCGGTGTGCGTCACGCCGTCGGCGCAGGTGATCGCCACGCCGGCCCCGACGCGGTCGCAGCGGGTGACTTCGGCGCCGTAGTGAACGGGGGTGTCGGCCAGCGCGTCGCGGAGCCGGGCGAGCAGGTCGCTGCGGCGCACGTTGACGACCGGAGAGCCCAGCTCCTCGGCGATCGGTCCGAACGGTATCTCCCGCATCGGCCGGCCGCGCGCGGTACGCAGAAAGAGCCGTTCGCAGACCCGCCCCACGCCGTCCTCCGGCAGGTCGAGGCCCAGAGCGCTCAGCACTCTCGTGGCGTTGCCGGCGATCCCGAGCCCGCCGCCCGACGTCGACGGCCCCGGCGCGGACTCGAACACCTCGACGTCGATGCCCCGCGCGCGCAGCGCGACGGCCGTCGTCAGACCGCCCACACCGGCGCCGGCCACCAGCACCTTCATCGCGTCCCCTGCTGACGGCGGCCGGACGGCACCGCGCGCACCGTGGTGCCACCGCGCGCGCCCGCGGCGGCGAACTGCCGCCGGATCACCGCGTCCAGGGCCCGGTCCGGCAGCAGCCGGGCCGCTACCGCGGCACCCCACGCGTCCGGTCCGACCCGGTAACGCGTACGGGGCCGGCAGGCCGTCATCGCGTGGCCGATGGCGCGCGCGATGTCCTCGGGGCGGGTCCTGCTGGCCTCGGCGCGCCCCTGGTTCAGGGCGACGAACTGCTCGAACCGCACCCGGTAGGAGTCGGCCACCTCGGCCGGGACCGCGTCGAGCACACGGCGCGCCCCCTCGGCGACCTTGGACCATATCGGTGTCATCACGGCTCCCGGCTCGACGACCGAGACGCTCACTGACCGCGGCGCCAGCTCCCGGCGCAGCGCGTCCGACATGCCTTCCTTGGCGAACTGCGAGGCGGCGTACGGGCCGAGGAAGGGTGCAGCGACGCGTCCGATACCCGAGCTGATGTTGACAATGCGCCCCGCCGGGTTCCCGGGAGGCGTCGTCGCCGGCCGGGTGCGCAGCAGCGGCAGGAACGCCTGGGTCACCGCGACGGTGCCGATGAGGTTGACCTCCAGCTCCGCCCGCAGATCGTCGAGCGGCACGCACTCCAGCGGCGCCGACACACAGATCCCGGCGTTGTTCACCAGGCCGTGCAGGCCCGCCCCGTCCGTTCGCTCGCGCACCTCCTCGCGGGCGGCGGCCACCGATTCGCCCGACGTGACATCGAGCGGCAGCGGGCGGATCGCCGGGCTCCGGCGGGCGATGTCCCGCACACCGTCTGCGGACCGCGCCCCCGCGTACACGGTGAATCCGGCGTCGGCCAGCGCCAGGGCGGTGGCCTCGCCCAGCCCCGACGACGCACCGGTGACGAGGACCGCGCCTCGGCTGTTCGACATGATCAACCTCTCGTTGTCGTGGTGCCCGGCACGATGGCCCGGTCCGGGTCCGGTGTGAGCGTCCCGGCGGGCCCGAGGCCCGACATCAGGGCGCGCACCGCTCGATGCGCGATCCGCTCGGCCCGGTCCCGGGGGACGGCGCCGTCGATATGGGTGAAGTTCCAGTGCAGTGAGCCGTGGCTGGTGTTCACCGTCGCGACCAGGTATCCGCTGACCGAGATGCCGGCGACGAACTGGGCGCCGGACAGTTCCCATCGCCCGGCCCGGTCGGGGAAGCCGTAGCGCCCGATGTTGGACAGGCAGGTGTTCCCCGGCCCCGACCTGTCGACCAGGGCAAGGACACGGGCGCTTCGCCGGACCGAGCGCGGCGCCATGAAACGCAGCAGAGAGACCAGCGCCAGGTGCTGATGGAGCCGCTTGCGGCGCCGTAGGTCCCGGTGGGCGCCGCGTGCCACGGCCCACAGGCCGCCGGCCGCGCCCACCTTGATGTGTGACGGCACGGTGGCGACGTAGGCGCCCGCGTCCCGCGTCCCGACCGGCGGGACCAGATCGGCACGGAAGTCCACCGGGGAGCCGACGGTCACGCGCGCGCCGCGCCCCGCCGGCCCCGCCGTGCCGGACACGGCCAGCGCCATCGCCGCTGCCAGCGCACTGTGGACCGTCACACCTTCCAGGCGGCACCGCCGCACCAGAGCGTCCAGCTGCGCGGCGTCCAGTTCGTGCCGGATGAGCCGGGTACGCCGCAGTGCGGGCGGCACCGGCGTGGCCGGCCACAGCCGGCGGGGCCGGGCCAGTGCCCCGGCGATCCGGTCGGCGACCAGCCAGGCGACGAGGTGGACCGTGCGGGGTGCCCCGTTGATCCGCCTCGGCAGCAGTGCTTCCGGTGGCGGCAGCGGCCTTCGCGGCCTCGGTGCGTCGACCGCCGGTGACGTGGCCGAGACGGCCGCCAGCTCCACCAGGCGGCGCAACAGCTCCATCAGGGTGGTCCCGTCGGCGATGACGTGCGACACCGTGAGGATCAGGTCATGGCATTCGCCGGCGGCCCCGGGAGTGCCCTGCGCGACATCGACGATGCGGGCCAGCGGTCCCTCGCGCCAGTCGAGCGAGGTCACCAACTCGACTTCGTCGACCTCCCGTTCCCACCGCTGCGGATCGGGCTCATCGCAGCGCACGGTGCGCACCGGTATCCGCGTGTCCTTCGCCGCGACGAAACACGGGCGGCTGTCCCCCGGGCCGGCGGCGACGGCGACGCGCAGCAGCGGATGTTCCGCGGCCAGCAGTGCGCCCGCCCGTGCGAGGGCCTCCCCGCTCACCGCACCGGTCACCTGCACCCGGGCGATCACATTGAGCGGGGAGATCCGGTCGCAGATCCAGTACCAGCGTTCCATCGGGCTCAGCGGCCGGCGGATCTGCCCCGCCCCGCCCCCCGCGGTCGCCGTCATCGGCCCGCTCCGCCGCGGTCCGCGGCGCGCTTGAGGACGTCGCCGAGACGGTCCGCCACGACACTCACGTGCGGGGCGGCCATCATCGTCAGGTGGTTGCCGGGGACCTCCACCGTCTCGACCCCGTCCTGCGCCCAGCGCTGCCAGCCGTTGTCGGGCCCGGCGCACATGGTGCCAAGGGTGCGGTGTGCGGTGGCGAAGCCGGACGGGAGTTCGTCGGCCGCCCGCAGCACGACGAGGCGCTTGCGTATCGGGCCGACGCGATAGTCCATCGTCGCCCGGTAGTTGGCCCGGAACACTCCGTACAGCCGGCGCAGTAGCCGCGGTGAGCCGTCCTCGGGAAGGATTCCCCGCTCCACGGCCTGGCGGAAGATCGCGTCGAACAGCTCCTGCGGCTCCCAGCCGGACGGATCGAGCGCGTCGTCGGACTCCGTCTCGCCGACCGCGTACCAGAGCAGTTCCCGGAAGAACAGGACGAGGAGCTGCTGCTCGTCAAAGAGCTGCCGTGGCCCGTCGCCGAGCGCCATGGTGTCGAGCAGCGTGAGCGTGGCGACCTCGGCCTCCCCCAGCTGACGGGCGATCTCGATCGCCACATAGCCGCCGAAGGACCAGCCGGCGAGGTGGCAGGGCCCGTCCGGACGCACTCGGCGGATCGCCGCGATGTACGCGCTCGCCAGCTCCTCCACCGAGGTCAGGGGCTGGGTGCCGGGCTCCGCGCCTGCCGCCTGGAGACCGTACACCGGCCGATCGCCGGCGAGCCGGTCGGCCAGTTCGCGGTAGCACAGGACGCTGCCGCCGATCGGATGGACCAGGAACAGCGGCTCGCCCTCGCCCGAGGTGCGCAGGGGGACCACGGGGTCGAAGGCGGGGCGGGCGCCGCGGGCCCGGATGACCGCCGCGAGCCCGCGAGCCGTCGGTGCAGCGAGGAACGTCCCCAGCGGGAGTTCCACCCCCCAGCGCCGGGCGATGGTCATCGACACGCGTACGGCTCCGATCGAGGTCCCGCCCGCGTCGAGGAACCCCGTCTCGGCGTCCAGGTCGTCGACACCTGCGAACTCCGCCAGCACGGCGGCGATTTCCTCTTCGAGGCCGCCTCCGGAGTCGCCGCCGGCCGCGGTGACGCCACCGGATCCGTGCGCGGTCAGGGCCCGCAGCGCGGCGTCGTCGCGCTTTCCGCTCGGTGTCAGGGGCATCGCGTCGATCCAGCGGTAGTGGGACGGCACCATGTACGACGGCAGCACGCGGTGCAGCTGCGACCGCAGCGCCTCGGTATCGGTCCGCTGTGCGTCACCGACGAGGAGGGCCTCCAGTACGGCGTCGGATCCGCCCAGGTCGCGTGGTACCACCGCCACCTGCTCGATGCCGGGGTACGTCGCGCCCAGACCGAGCACCGCGAGTTCGACCTCGGCGCACTCGACGCGGTAGCCGCGCACCTTGACCTGACGGTCCGCGCGGCCGAGGCACACGATCTCGCCGCTCGCCAGGGCGATGCCGATATCGCCAGTACGGTAGCGGACCTCGCCGTCCGGGCCGGTGACGAAGCGCTCGGCGGTCAGCTCGGGCCGCTTCTCGTACCCCAGCGCGACGCCGGGTCCCTGGACGTGGATCTCGCCCTTCACGCCCGGTGGGACCGGCCGCATCCGGTCGTCGAGGAGGGAGACGACGGTCCCCGAGACCGGGGTGCCGACGGGCGGCAGCGGCGGATGGTCCTCGGGAGGGCCGGACAACTGGTGTGCCAGGACGACATGGGTCTCGGTCGGGCCGTACTGGTTCTCCAGGACCGCGTCCGGGTTCGCGGCGCACAGCGCGCGGATCTCCGGGGTGATCCGCAGCTGTTCGCCCGAAGAGATGACCGCCCGGAGCGAGCGCGGGTACGTGCCGGTGGCCGCCGCCACCTCCGCCAGTGCCTGAAGGGCCACATACGGCAGGAACAGCCGCTGGACTCCGCCGTCGGCGACGGCCTTGAGCACAGCGACCGGGTCCTGGCGCGCGCTCTCGGGCACCAGGTGCAGGGTCCCGGCGCCGCACAGCGTGGAGAAGACCTCCTGGAAGAAGACGTCGAAGCTGAGGGGCGCGAACTGGAGGGTGCTCATTCCGGCCGCACCGGTGGCACGCCGGTTCTGCCACTCGATCAGGTTGGTCAGCGCGCGGTGCGGCATCACCACGCCCTTGGGTTCACCGGTGGATCCGGAGGTGAAGAGCACATAGGCGACGTCGTCGGCGCGCAGTCGCGGCAGCGGGGTCTCGTCGGTGCCGTCCGCTGCGGCGACGCTCCTGTCCGGCGCGAGAAGCGCCTCCGGGGGGAGAATCCGCGCCGCCCCTTCGAGCGGCGGGCCGGAATCCGGCTCCGCGACGACGAGCCACGGCCCGGCCGTCCGGAGCATCGCGCGAAGGCGCGCCTGCGGATAGTCTGGGTCGAGCGGGACCACGGCCGCCCCGGCGCGCAGCACGCCCAGCACCACCGCCACCAGCTCGGTCGACCGCCGCATACGGATCGCCACGCGGGCGCCGAACGGCACTCCTGTGCGCAGGAGTTCCACCGCCACGGTGTCCGCGGCATCGGACAGCCGGCGGTAGTCCCAGCGCTCCGCCCGGTCCGCGCCGCCGACGACCGCATTGGCCGTCGGGTGCTCCATGGCCACCCGGGCGACCGTCTCCGTGACGTCGCCGTACCGGATCTCCCCCAGGTCGGTCTCCTCGTCGGGGTGCCGGACGATCTCCCCGAGCACCCGGACGAAGAGTCGGCCGAACTCCAGGCACTGGGCCGCCGTGAGCGCGTCCTCACCGGTGCTGACCCGGACGGCGAGGCGGCCGTCGCGGGGGTCGACCAGCGCGGTGGTCAGCAGCGTGAAGTTGGTCTGCTCGCGCACCCCGACATCCACGAGTTCGATCCGCCCACCGTCCAGAACGCCGCTGAGCGTGTGGTAGTTGACGAAGTTGAACGCCGTCTCGAAGGCCGGCGCGCCCCGCTCGGACGTGAGCGCGCTGACGGGGAAGCGCCGGTGCGGGAAGGCGTCCCGCTCCCAGCGGACCACGTGTTCGACCGCGTCGCGCCAGGTGCGCTGCCGCCCGTCCAGGCGTACCGGCAGGGTGTTGAGGAACAGGCCCGCGCACTGTTCGACGTCGGCGCCGTCCGGCCGGGTGTGTGTCACACAGCCCGTGGTGACGTCGTCGGCTCCGGACAGCATCCGCAGCGCGAGGCAGTGCGCCGTTAGCAGGACGGACTTCATCGGTACGCCCTGCCGCCGCACGAACTGTCGCACGCTCCGGTCGAGCCACGAGGGAAGCGGCATCATCCGGTCGCCGTCCTCGTCGGCCGGGCGCACGACATGGGCCCGCTCCGACTCGATCGTGGTGGCCTTGGCCCCCTCCAGCGCCTCGTTCCAGAACCGGCGCGCGGCCTGCCCCCCGCACGAGGCGCGCTCGGCACGCACGTGTTCGGCGAGCAGCAGCGTCGGGTGCGGCCGCGCCGCGTCTGCGGGCGGGCGACCGTCGGCGACCGACAGGTAGTCCGTGAGCAGTTCGCTCATCAGGTGGGCGACGCTCCAGCCGTCCAGGATCGCGTGGTGGAAGCTGAACACCAGGTCCACACCGTCCGGCCGCACGAAGACCCGGGTGCGGTGCAGGGGGGTGGCCCGCTCCGCCCCCGCGTCGGCCGGCGGGTACTCGGTGCGGTGCATCCGCTCCGCATAGGCTTCGACGTCCTCGGCGCCCGGGGCGTCCACCGCAGTGATCTCCAGGGCGTCCGGGGCCTCCGGGAGGACGAGTTGCAGCGGTGTCGACCGGCCGGTGAGATCGAAGACCGAGCGCAGCGCCGGCTGCCGACGCACCATCCGCCGGTACGCCGCACGGAACGCGTCCTCGTCCCAGGGCATCCTCAGGCGGTAGCGGAAGACGTCCTTGTACAACGGGGAGTCCGCGCTGTGCAGGCTGTGGTACAGCATGCCCAGCTGCATCTGGGAGGCCGGAAAGGCATCCTCGACGGTCCGTAGTGAAGCCCGGTCGATCAGCGGTACGAGGTCGAGCGGGGCGGACACCCCCGCGCTCGGCGCAGGGGTGCGCTCGCCGGCCGACACGTGCGCGGCGAGGCCCGCGAGGGTGGGGCGGGCATGGAACCGGTCGAGGTCGAAGGAGAGTCCACGCTTCTCGGCCTCGGTCCGCACACGCAGGGCCAGGATCGAGTCGCCGCCCACCGTGAAGAAGTCGTCGTGCACGCCGAACGCGCCCGACCCGAGCACCTCCCGCCAGATCGCGGCCAGCTCCCGCTCGACAGGGGTGCCCGGCCGGTCGGTGCCTGCGCCGCGCTCGCGCCGTCCGAGCCCGGGCAGCGCCCGCCGGTCCACCTTGCCGCTCCGGGTCAGGGGAAGGTCGTCGAGCCACTCGAAGTCCGCCGGGATCATGTACGAAGGCAGCAGGCCGGCAAGGGAGTCCACGACGGACTCCGCGCGCGCGGACCGCGTGTCAACGGCCGTGCCGTCGTCCGCGACGACATAGGCGACCAGCCGCGTTCCGGCGCCGGTGTCCTCGGCGGCGACCGCCGCCGCCACCACGCCCGGGCACCGGGTCAGCGCGTTCTCGACCTCGCCGAGCGTCACCCGGTTCCCGCGGACCTTGACCTGGTCGTCCAGGCGGCCGAGGTATTCGAGGGTGCCGTCCGCCAGCCAGCGCGCGAGGTCCCCGCTGCGGTACCGGCGCCGCTCCGGAAGGGATTCGTCGACGACGAACGCCTCGTCGGTCAGGGCGGGTCGGCCCAGGTAGCCACGGCCGACGCCGACGCCCGCGATGTTGAGTTCGCCCGGCACACCGACCGGGCAGCGCCGGCCCGCGCCGTCGAGGACCATCAGGGCGATGTTGTCGAGGGGCTTGCCGATGGGCACCCGTCCGACGGGGCCCTGCTGCGGAATGTCGAAGGAGGAGACGTCGACCGTCGCCTCGGTCGGACCGTAGAGGTTGGTCAGCCGCACATCGGCCCGTCCGGCCGCGGCGAACACCGCGCGGAAGCGCTCCGCCAGCGCGGGTGAGAGCGCCTCGCCGCTACAGAAGACCCGCCGGAGCGTGCGGATCTGCGCGGCCGCCTCCGGGTCGTGTGCGAGGTGATCGAGGAACGCGGCGAGCATCGACGGCACGAAGTGCAGGACCGTCGTGCCGTGGCGGGCGATCGCGGCGCCCAGCTCCCGCGGATCGCGCTCGGCCCCCGCCGGCGCCACCGCCACCCGCGCGCCGGCCTGGGCCCACCACATGAGCTCCCACACCGACACGTCGAATGTCGCGGGCGTCTTGTGCAGGACGACGTCGTCGTCCTGAAGCGGATATCGGCGCTGCATCCAGGCAAGACGGTTGACGACCGAACGGTGCTCGATCATCACGCCCTTTGGAGTGCCGGTGGAGCCCGAGGTGTACAGGACGTAGGCCAGGTCCCTGGGACGGGACGCGGCCGGAAGACCGGGCACTTCGACGGGCTCGGCGTCCGCGTCGGAGGCGTCGCCCCGCACCGTAGCGGCGGCGGCCGGCACGGGCCGGATGCCGAGCGGACCGAGGAAACCTTCGGACTCCTCGTCACAGATGGCCATCCGTCCCCCGCAGTCCGTCAGCACGGACCGGACGCGCTCCCACGGATGCTGCGGGTCGACGGGTACGTAGGCGCCCCCCGCCGCATGCACGGCGTGCACCGCGATCAGGTACTCCGCGGACCGCGGCAGCAATACCGGCACGCACTCCTCCGGCCGCAGCCCGGCGTCCCGCAGCCGCTGTGCGAGCCGGGAGACGCGGCCGAGGAACTCCGCGTAGGTCAGCGTGTGCGTCCCGCCGTCGGCATCGGACCAGACGACTGCCGGGCGGTCCGGCGTGCGGCCGGCCTGCGCCGTCATCAGCCGGTCGAGGGTCGCCGTCTCGTCGAGTTCAGCCGTGTGCGGGCGTTCGAACGCACTGATGCGGGCGGTTTCGTCGGGGCCGAGCATCGACAGCGTACGCAGCGGTGCGTCGGCCGATCGCAGGCCCTCGTCGAGGAGCCGGGCGACATTCCCCATCGCCGCCTCGACACAGAAGGTGTCGTCGAAGACGTCGTCGGCGTAGAAGACGTCCACGTCGAGCGAGCCGTCGCTCTCGTGTTCGCGCACGACGATGTTGACGGCGTCGAGCGCGTACCCGGAGGAGAGCACGGTCAGCTCGACGTCGTCCCGCCGGTCGAGCGGATTGTCGGGGACGGTGATGTACGAATAGGTGACGTCGAACAGGCCCTGCGCCCGGTGGCCTTCATCGCGCAGCGCACCGAGCAGATCGCCCAGCGGAAACCGCTGATGGGACGTGAGGTCCCAGACGTCCGAGCGGATCCGGTGCGCGAGGTCGAGCAGCGTGCTGTGCTCGTCGACGGGCACGTGGAGGGGCAGGATGTTCGCGACGTCCGACATGGTCGCGAGGTCTTCCGGCGTCTGCCGGTTGAGCAGGGGGACGCCGAGGACGATGTCGCCGTCGCGGTGCAGCCGACGCAGGTAGCCGGCGAGGGCGGCCGCGGTCACCGCGAAGATCGAGCACCCGGTGGCCCGGACACGGTCGGCGAGGTGGGCGTCGACATGCACGGACCGCCGCAGTCGGCGGTGGCCGCCCACCGTCGCGGTGCGGGCGAAGAGCGCGGGCGTCAGCCCGCCCACCGCTCCGACCAGCGCGTCCCGGTCGGCCTGCCGGTCCGGCGAGGCGCGGTAGGCGCGGTCCGCCGCGACGACGTCAAGGCAGCTGGGCGCCGGGGCCGACGCGTCCGGAGCCCGGCCGTCGTGGGGCTCGAAGTCCTCGCAGATCTCCTTGAGCATGAGGTTGATGCCCCAGGCGTCGGCCACGACGTGGTGGAGACGGCAGTACACGATCAGCGAGTCGGCGTCGTCGATGAGGATCGTCGTCTGCACGAGGGGTCCGTCCAGCGCGATGACGGTCTCGGTGGTCCGGTCGATCCACCGGCGACAGGCGTCCCCCGGATCCGGGGAGTCGCGGAACGACACGACCTCGACGTCCGGGTAGTCGGGCAGCACCCGCTGCCGCCACTCGTCGCCGTGCGGTTCGAGCCGTAGTCGCATGGCGTCGTGCCTGCGCGCGGTGCGCAGGATCGCCGCCTTCACCCGGTCGACGTCTGTCGTGCGGCGCAGACGGAGGTAGCCGCTGGGCTGGGCGACGGGCCGGTCGGGGTAGGTCAGCGCGGCCGTGACGACGTCCTGCTGGTAGCCGCTCAGCGGCCACGTCGTCCCGGCTGCCGGAGTCCGTTCGGCGCTCGGTCGCGGTGCCGGCTCCGCAGCCCGGGGCGGGGCGGGCGGTGCGGCCGGAGCCGGGCCCGGCAGCGCGGCCGTGGCAGCCTGCGGCAGCAGGGCGAGCAGGTGCTCCACCAGCGCCGCCGGGGTCTTGTGCTCGAAGACGGCGTTGGTCGAGACGGGCAGCCCGGCCGCTTTCTTGAGCCGGTTGCGGAAGGCGACGGCGCCCAGGGAGTCGAAGCCGAGGTCCTTGAAGTTCACGTCGTGGCCGACGGCCTCCGGCGTGTCGTGCCCCAGCACGGTCGCGGCGACGCTCCGCACCAGGGTGAGCAGCGTCGCGCGCCGCTCGTCCGGTGTCATGCGTCCCAGGCTGTCGCCGAGCCGTGGTGTCTCGTCCGCGCGCCGGCCATTGCCCGCCGCGCGCAGTGCGGGCCGTACGAACCCGCCGAGGACCGAGGGCCACTCCCCCGCGCCCTCGGGCCCCCGGGACCGCCCGGACGGCAGGGCGAGACGCGCGGGGAGCAGCAGCGGACGACCGCTGCGCAGCGCGGCGTCGAATAGCGCCAGCCCCTCCTTGGAGGACATCGCCGAGAACCCCAGTCGGCGCAGCCGGGCATGATCGGTCCCGCTGAGGTGGCCGGTCATCCCGGTCTCCTGCGCCCAGACGCCCCAGGCGAGGGAGGTCGCGGGGAGCCCGCGCTGGCGCCGGTGCTCCGCGAGCGCGTCGAGGAACGTGTTGGCCGCGGCGTAGTTCGCCTGTCCGGGCGACCCCAGGATGCCGGCCGCGGACGAGAAGAGCACGAATGCGGACAGGTCCGCCCGGCCGGTCGCCTGATGCAGGTTCCAGGCCGCGTCGAGCTTGGGCCGCAGCACACGGTCGAGCTGGGCCGGCGACAGCGCGCCGAACACCCCGTCGTCCAGCACTCCGGCGGCGTGGACGACGGCGGTCAGCGGGTGCTGTGCGGGGACGTGGGCCAACGCCTCGTCGAGCGCGTGCCGTTCTGCGGCGTCGCAGGCGACGATCCGCGCCTGGGCGCCCAGCGCGCGTAGTTCGTCGCCGAGCTCGCGCGCCGCGGCCGTGTACGGTCCGCTGCGGCTGAGCAGCAGCAGGTGCCGGACGCCGTGGGCGGTCACCAGATGGCGTGCGAGCAGCGCGCCGAGCACACCTGTGCCACCGGTGATGAGCACGGTGCCCGCCGGGTCCAGAGCCCTTGGCAGGGTGAGCGCGAGCTTGCCGGTGTGGCGGGCCTGGCTGAGGAACGTCAGCGCCTCCGGCATCTGCCGGACGTCGCGCACCGAGACCGGCAGCGGTTGCAGCACGCCGCGGTCGAACAGCGAGCCGAGCGCGGACAGCGTCTCCCGGATGTCGTCCGGGCCCACGCGCGTGAGGTCGAAGTGCCGGTAGCGAACGCCGGGGTGGGTCCGCGCCATCTGCTGCGGGTCGCGGATGTCGGTCTTGCCCAGCTCGATGAAGTGGCCACCGTGCGGCAGCAGCCGCAGTGAGGCGTCGACGGACTCGCCCGCGAGCGAGTTGAGGACGACGTCGACGCCGGCGCCGCCGGTCGCTTCGAGGAACGCGGAGGCGAAGTCGCAGGTGCGCGAGTTCGCCATATGGTCGTCGCCGAATCCCAGGTCGCGCAGTGTGCCCCACTTCTGCGGGCCGGCGGTGGCGAACACCTCGGCTCCCCAGTAGCGGGCCAGTTGGATCGCCGCGAGGCCCACCCCGCCGGTCGCGGCGTGCACCAGCAGCCGCTGCCCCGAGGTCAGGGTGGCCAGGGTGCGCAGGCAGTGGTGGGCGGTCAGGAACACCGCCGGAGTGGCCGCCGCCTGCTCGAAGGACCATGTGGCGGGGAAGCGGGTGAAGTACCGCTGGTCGCGAACCACGCGTGGACCGACACCGTAGAACATGCCCATCACGCGGTCGCCGGGCCGCAGCGTCCGCACATCGTCGGCCACCTCCACGACCACGCCGGCCCCTTCATTGCCGAGGTCGGCGCCGGGGTCGGGGTAGAGCCCGTACCCGATCATGACGTCGCGGAAGTTCAGTCCCACCGCGCGCACCTCGGCCCTGACCTCACCCGCGGCCAGCGGCCGGGCGGCCTCGGCCCACGGCATCAGGGCCATGTTGCTCGCCTCAAGCGCGCCCTCGCCCCGCGTGCGCAGCTGCCACTCGGGCTCCCGCAGCCGGTCGAGCCCCCCGATGCGGGACCGCTCCGCCCGTACGACACGCGGCACCCGGGCAGTTCCCTGCCGGAACGCCAGCTGCGGTTCGCCGCTTGCCAGCACGGCAGGGACCAGTTCCCGCCAGCCGGTCCAGTCGTCGACGTCGGCCAGGACGATCCGGCCGGGGTTCTCCGTCTGCGCGCTGCGCAGCAGCCCCCACACGGGGGAGTGCACCAGGTCCACGACATCGTCACCGGCGCCGGTGGAGACGGCACGCCGGGTGAGGACCACCAAGGTGGCGTTGTCGCGGGCCGGGTCGGTCAGCCAGCGCTGCGCCACCCGGAGCACGTCACCGAGTGCCTGTCGCGCACGCTGCGGGAGCTGAGCCCCGGGCCGGTCGTCGACGGTCTCGCAGCGCAGCACCGCGGCGGCCGGGGTGCCGGATGCGGACACCGTCTGCCATTCGGCCCACTCGGTCAGGGTGGCGGCCGTGTCCGGAGGGGGGAGCTCGGTCCAGTCGAGCCGGAACAGCGCATCGGACGTGCCGGTGCCGGCCGCGAGCAGCCGGTCCCGCGTGATCGGCCGCAGCGTCAGTGCCCCGACCGTGCACACCGGCCGGCCGTCCGGGTCGAAGAGCACCAATGCGTAGGTGTCGGGCCCGGTCGAGGTAAGGCGCACGCGCAGTGCGCAGGCGCCCACCGCATGCAGCCGGATCCCCGACAGCTCGAACGGCAACCGCACTTCGCCGGGGGTGACTTCGCGGTCGAGCTCGACGTATTCGAGTGCGTGCAGGGCCGCGTCGAGGAGCGCCGGGTGGAGGCAGTAGCCGTCGCCCTCGATGCCGTCGGGCAGGGCGACCTCGGCGTAGACGTCGCCGCCCCGGCGCCACACCGCGCGCAGCCCCCTGAAAGCGGGCCCGTACTGGTACCCGCGCGCGGCCAGCCGCCGGTAGGCGTCCGAGACCTCCACCGGCTCGGCACCGACCGGCGGCCAGACCGCCGCGTCGGCACCGGCGTCGGCCGGCGCCGTACCCAGGAAGCCCTCGGCGTGCTTCGTCCAGGCGGGCCGGGCGTCGAGCGGCCCGGGGGATTCGGTGCGGGAGAAGATCCGTACGCCGCGTCCCTCGTCGGACTCGTCATCGACGACGACCTGGACCTGGACGGCGGCGTGCTCGGGGATCACCAGCGGCTCGTGCAGCACGAGTTCCGTCACGGCGGAGCAGCCGATCTGCTGGCCGGCGGCCAGGGCCAGCTCGGTGAGCGCGGCACCAGGCAGCAGGACCACCCCGTTGACGGCGTGATCGGCCAGCCAGGGGTGGGTGGCCGTCGCGAGGCGGCCGCTGAACTCCAGCCCCTCGCGCTCGGGGTGGTGGTGCACCGCGCCGAGGAAGGGGTGATCCGGCCCGCCCCCACCGGGCGGGAGTACGGCGGTCGCCCTACCCGCCGTCGGCGCCAGCCAGAAGCGCTTGCGCTGGAAGGCGTACGTGGGCAGATCGACGCGCCGCGCACCGCGGTCGGCGAGGTGCCGATCGACGGCAAACCCGCCTCCCGCCACGTGGACTTCCGCGACCGACGCGAGAAGCCGGGCGAGGCTTCCCTCGTCGCGTCGCAGGCTGCCGACCACCAGGCACGGCTCGACGGCGCCGGGTCCGGCGGCGTCCTGTAGCGACTCCTCGACCCCGACGGTCAGGACCGGATGCGGGCTGACCTCGACGAAAACGCGGTGGCCCCGGTCGTACGCGCTGCGCACCGCCTGCTCAAAGCGCACCGTCCGGCGCAGATTGCGGTACCAGTAGTCGGAGCCGAGTGCGTCGCCCGCCATCGGCTGTCCGGTGACGGTGGAGAGGAACTCGATGTCGCAGGGGGCCGGTTCGACTCCCGCCAGCGCCTCGTGCAGGTCCTCGCGGAGTTCCTCGACGTGGCCGGAGTGTGAGGCGTAGTCGACGGGTATGCGGCGCACCCGTATGTTCTCGGCCTCACAGCTGCGTACGAACGCGTCGAGTGCCGCCGCCTCGCCGGACACCACCGTCGTACGCGGCCCGTTGACGGCGGCGATGGCCAGGCGGTCGTCCCAGCGCTCCAGGTGGGGTGCCACTTCATCGGCGCCCAGCGCCACGGATGCCATGCCGCCCGTACCCGCGATGGCCGCGATGGCCTTGCTGCGCAGGGTGACGATCTTCGCCGCGTCCCGGAGTGAGAGCGTGCCGGCGATGTGGGCCGCGGCGATCTCCCCCTGCGAATGCCCGATCACCGCCCCGGGCCGGACGCCGAACGCCTGCCAGCAGCGCGCGAGGGAGACCATGACGGCGAACAAGGCGGGCTGGACGACGTCGACGCGGTCCAGGCCCGGCGCGTCGGGCCCGCCCCGCAGGACGTCGAGCAGCGACCAGTCGACGAACTCGGCGAAGGCGCGGTCGCACTCCTCGATCGCCGCTTCGAACACGGCGCTGGTACGGAGGAGTTCGTCCGCCATCCGCGTCCACTGCGAGCCCTGTCCGGGGAACACGAAGACGACGTCCCCGGCCGCGCCGGCCTTTCCCGTGACCGTGGCGAGGTGCGGCCGGCCCTCGGCGAGTGCGGCGAGCGCCTCCAGGGCCTGCTCGCGGCCGTCCGCCAGCAGGACGGAGCGGTGGTCGAGGCGGGCCCGGCCGGTGGCCAGGGTGTGGGCGACGTCGGCGAGGCGGAGTTCAGGGCGCTCGGTGAGGTGCGCGAGCAGCTTCGCGGACTGTGCTCGCAGCGCCGCCGGGGTCTTCGCCGAGAGGACGAGCGGCACGACTCCCCGGTCCTCCGGCTGCCCTTCGCGCGCGGCGTCCGGGTCCTGCTGCGGGGGCGCCTGCTCCACGATGATGTGGGCGTTGGTCCCGCTGATGCCGAACGATGACACCGCTGCGCGCCGTGGGCGGGGTGTCGCGCATTCGCCCCGGGCCGGCCAGGGGATGGTCTCGGACGTCACCCGCACGGATCCCGCGGACCAGTCGACGGCGTCCGTCACGCGGGACAGCAGCGTCCCGGGTAGCTCGGCGCGGCGCAGCGCCTCGACCATCTTGATGACGCCGGCGACGCCCGCCGATGCCTGGGGGTGGCCGATGTTCGACTTGATCGACCCTACTAAGAGCGGGGCGCCGGCCGTCCGGGCGACTCCGTAGGCGGCGATGAGGGCGCGTGCTTCGATCGGGTCGCCGACCTTCGTGCCGGTGCCGTGGGCCTCCACTGCGTCGATGTCGGCCGGGGTCAGTCCGGCGTCGGCGAGGGCGTCGCGTATCACGCGACGCTGGCCTGCCTCGCTCGGGGCCGACAGGCCCTCGGACGCGCCGTCCTGACCGATCGCGGTACCGGGCAGCAGCGCCAGTACGGTGTGGCCGTGGCGCCGCGCGTCCGAGAGCCGTTCCAGCACCAGGACCCCGGCCCCTTCCGACACGCCGAACCCGTCGGCCTCCGCCGAGAACGGCTTGCTGCGGCCGTCGGGGGCGAGCGCCCCGAGCTGCCCGAATCCGACGAAGATGCTCGGCGCGCAGACCACGCTGGCGCCGCCCGCGAGGGCCAGCGAGCACTCCCCGGCCCTCAGCGCCCGCACCGCCAGGTGGACGGCCACGAGAGAGGACGAGCAGGCGGTGTCGACCGTGACGGCCGGCCCCTCCAGGCCCAGCGCGTAGGAGACACGCCCCGAGGCCACGCTCGGGGTGGTGCCCGTCGTCAGATGCCCGGCGTGGTCCGCTTCCCCGGCGAACACCCTTGGGCCGTACTCCTGGGCAACGACGCCGAAGTAGACCCCGGTGCGGGTGCCCGCGAGCCGCGTCGGATCGATCCCGGCCCGTTCGAGCGCCTCCCAGGAGGTCTCCAGAAGGATCCGCTGCTGCGGGTCCATGCCCAGCGCCTCACGGGGGCTGATGCCGAAGAACGACGCATCGAAGTCGCCGACACCGTCGACGAACGCCCCGCCCCGCGCATACGTCGCCCCGGAAGCTCCCGTGTCGGGGTTGGTGAGCGTCCGCACATCCCAGCCGCGGTCGGTGGGGAAGTCTGGGACCGTGGCGCTGCCGCCGCGCGCGAGGAAGTTCCACAGCTCTTCCGGTGAGGAGAGCGACGGGGGAAAGCGGCAGCCCATTCCGACGACGGCAATCGGGTCCGCGGACGAACGAGGTGTCGGCATGGCTGCGACACTAACCATCGCGATCAAGGCTGTGATGTCCCTGGAAGAAGGGACACCCGGTGTGGCCGGACGTCAGCGGGAGAGCTGCTCGCCGACCGCGGCCAGCGCGTTGACCGTGGCCTGTACGGAGGGGCGTACCGACCCCTCGGCCCGCCACACCGCATAGACACGGCGGGTCAGCTCCGGCTCGACGGGCACGACTCGGATGCCCGCGGGGAGCGGTGCGAGCCCGAGGGAGGGCACCATGGCCAGTCCCACCCCCGCCGAAACGAGGGCCAGTTGCGTGGGGTGTTCGTTGACCGTGTGCACGATACGCGGCTCGGTGCCCTGGCCCCGCATGGTGAACAGCAGCCACTCATGACACGTCGAGCGCCGGACCCGGCTGATCCACCGCTCGTCGACCAGCTCGCCGATCCGCACCGTCGGCTGGTCGGCAAGCCGGTGGTCCTGGGGAAGAGCCACCTGGGCCGTGTCCGTCATGAGCAGCTTCTTGCGGACCGTGTCCGGCCAGCCGATCGGTACGTGGTCCCAGTCCTGGACCAGCCCCACGTCCAGGTCCCCGCGCTCCACCTGGATCAGCGGTGAGTCGAAATCCATCTCACGTATGTGGAGCTGGAGTTCCGGGGCACGCTCGGTGAGCAGGCGCAGAGCGTGTGGCACCAGGCCGCGGGCTGCGGTGGGGAAGGCGCCGAGCGTGAGCTCGCCCAGAGGCGCGCTGCGGTACGCCTGGAGCTCGGCCTCGGTCTCGTCGACCAGAGCGAGGATCTGCCCCGCGCGAACGGCCAACAGCTGGGCCATGGAGGTCAGTTCGACCCCGCGGCCGCTGCGTTTCACCAGTTGGTGCCCGGTCTCCTGCTCAAGCTTGCGGATCTGCTGGGAGACGGCAGAGGTGGTGACGTGCAGGACCTCGGCAGTACCACTGACCGAGCCGTAGGTGGCGATTGCCTGCAGGGTGCGGAGACGTTCGAGGTTGAGCATGTTGAAGCAACCCTACAGCGAGATCTCAGTTTTTCTCGCTTGTGCTTCGATGTAGCTAACATCAGAGTTCTAGCCATGGACTCGCTCCCCCCTGTAGCCGAGGGAGGCGGAGCCGTTGCTCCCTCCCTCCCTCCCCCCGCAGCCCGTTCCGGCACTGCACCTGTGCCGGCACCCGGACCGCGCTTCGACTGGCGGTTACGCTTCGCGCTCCTCGCACTGCTCTGGGGGCTGAGTTTTCTCTTCGTCAAAATCAGCGGTGAGGCGTACGCCCCTCTCCAAGTGGCTTTGGGCCGTGTCGTCTTCGGGGCACTGACGCTGCTGGGTGTGCTCGTGTACAAGCGCGAGTCGCTCCCGAAGAACCTGCGGCTGTGGCTGCATCTGGCCGTCGCCGCCTTCCTCCTCAATGCCCTGCCGTTCACACTCTTCGCCTACTCCGAGGAACGGATCACCTCGGCGCTCGCCGGCATCTGCAACGCCACCACCCCGTTGTTCACCCTTCTCGTGGCAGTGAGCGTGCTGCCCGGCGAGCGCCCCAACAGGAACCGGCTCGCGGGCATGGCCATCGGATTCCTCGGTGTGCTGGTGGTCTTCGGGATCTGGAACGGCGCGGACGTCGGCGACCCGCTGGGGGCCGGCATGGCATTGGGCGCCGCGCTGAGCATGGGTGCCGGATGGGTCTACGTCCGCCGTTTCCTCACCGACTCGGGCCACTCCAGCGTGGCGCTGTCGGCCGCCCAGGTCACCGCGGGCGCCGTCGAACTCGCCGTGGTCACCCCCTTCCTCACCTCGGCGCCCGCACACTTCCCCGTCGTGCAGACGCTGTCCCTGATCGTGCTCGGTGCGCTGGGGACCGGTGTGGCCTTCTTGATCCAGTACGGGCTGGTGCGGGACGCGGGCGCCACAGTGGCGTCCATGGTGACCTACCTGGTCCCCGTCGTCTCCACCGCCGCGGGTGTGGTCATCCTCGGCGAGGTGCTGAAGTGGCATCAGCCGGTCGGCGCACTCGTGATCCTGGCGGGCGCGGCACTGGCGCAGCGCTCGGCCTCTCCTTCGGCCGCGAAGAACGGCGGACGAGGTTAACCGTCCGATGGGTACGAGGCCGTGCGGCCGGCTTCGGCGCACCTGCCGTGATGAACGCTGCCGCCGGTCGGGCGGCAGCCCCGCCATGCCCTTGGGAAACCGTGTGGCGACACGACCTTGACGTTATTTTTGCGCCCGGCAACGCGACGGAAACATTCGGGAATTCAGAGCGGACACATAGTTCCACTACGACGGATTACCGACCCGGTGAATGCCGAATGAGATCTATCCCACGTCTAAAGCATTTGACGGACCAGCTTGGTCGACTCTAGCTTGGAAAAGCCCTCAGGTGCCTTGAGTGGTTAACCTTGTTCACTTTCACACGCCATCTTGCGCGCACATTCTGCTGCAATCCCGCTTCCCGAATTTCCGATTTCGGGGGAACCGGAAAGGCTATTCCATGTCCATTGCAGACACCATCAAGAACATTCTTGTCGCCCATGTGTACGTCGAGGTTCCGATCGACCAGATGGGCGAGCAGGACAGCCTGCGAGACGTATTGGGCGTGGACTCCCTGGGCTTCGTCGAGCTTCGGGTGCAGATCGAGGAGGCGTTCGAGATCGCCATCTCGGACGACGACTTCACGCCCGAGCACTTCGCCACCATCGCGTCCCTGACCTCGCTGATCGAGCGTCAGCAGGCTACGGCTTCGGCTGCCTGACCCCGGAGTGACGCCGGCCGTCCGACACCGGACGGCCGGCCTCGTACATGACAGCGGCGTCCGGCTGCCCGGTGCCGCCGGACACCGCGATCGATCGCATCGCGTTCCACCCAAGGGGGAAACGGGGATGAATAACTTAATCGAATCTGCCCCACCGGACTCTTGCTTAGTCACCGGAATGGGCTGGGTCACTCCGCTCGGGAACTCTGTGAGCGAGGTGTGGAGTGATCTACTGAAGGGTGAATCCGGCGTGCGGGAAACGCCGTCGGATATTCCGGTCCGCAGTAATCTGACAGCCGTCGTGCCGACCGTCCCACTGAACGAGAGTCCGCACCTGCGCCAGCGTGAGTTCACGGTTTCCGCGGTGAATTCCGCGCTTACGGACGCCGGAATTTCCCTGGCTGCGGACGGCGTTGAACTTATTCTCGGCACGAGCTATGCGGGAAACCTCGACGACCCGGAAGTCCCCTCGCTGTACGAGTGGGCCCAGCAGGCCGCGGCGCGGCTGGGGTTCCCGCGAGCGCCGCTGTGCGTCACCACTGCTTGCTCCGCCGGATCGGACAGCATCCTCATGGGGGCCGAGCTGATCCGCTCCGGCCGTCGCACCGTCTGCGTCTGCGTCGGCTCGGATGTGGTCACGCCCGCCAAGCGGCTGGGGCACTCCTTGCTCGGAACCATGACCGACGAAGCGCTCCGCAGCTTCGACAGCCGCCACAACGGCATGGTGCTCGGCGAAGGCGCCGGCGTCATCGTGCTCGAATCGGCCGCACACGCCCGTGCGCGTTCGGCTCCGGTGCACGCGATCCTGCGTGGCGAGGGGTCCGCCAACGACGCTGCGGGGATGACGGCCCCGGACCCCAGCGGGACCAGCGTCGTGCTCGCCGTCGAGCGGTCCCTGGCCGGCAGTGGGATGTCGGCGGACGACATCGCGGTGGTGAGCGCGCACGGCACCGGCACGCCCGTCAACGACGCGGTCGAGGCCACCAGCCTGCGGAGGCTGTTCGGTTCCCAAGAGCACGGTCCGGTCGTCTACGGCACCAAGGGCGCTCTCGGCCACAGCCTCGGTGCCTGCGGAACCATCGAGGCCATCACCCTGATCAAGGCGCTGGAAGAGGGGCTGGCACCTCCCGTACAGGGACTTCAGACCCCGATGGACGACTTCCCGCACCAGCTGGCCATCGGCTCACCGACCCCGGTCCCTGGATCGTCGGGCCTCAGCCTGACGCTGGGATTCGGCGGCTTCAACACGGCACTGCTCTTCTCACGTCCCGGGGGAAGCCATGAGTGAATCCCGCGCTATGGCCACGATCTCGCGCCATCCCCTCGTCGCGGCGGGTTACGGCGAAGTGGTCACCACGACACCTGCCGGCCACTCGCGCAACGGCTCGTCCCTGTTCGCGGACCCGCTGGCATGGCTCATGGCCGAGGCGGTGGAACGTGCCGCCGATGACTGCGGCACGGACCTGTCCGCCGTCGGCGATCAGGTCGGCATGGTCGCCATCAGCGACGCCTGCACTTTGGAGACCATGCGGGCCATCGCCAAGGCCACGCCCCGAGGACGGCTCTCACCGTTGAAGTTCGCCGGCGCCAACCCTGGTTCCGTCGCCGGACTCCCCTGCATCCGGAACGGCTTCCGCGGCCCGACGCTGACGCTGTCCATGTCCCCCGCGCCGGCGCTCCCGTCGGCCCTCGCCATGGCGGAGGGCTGGATCGCCCGGGGAAGTGCACGCTACGTCCTCATCGGATCCCATCGACGCGACGGGGACGTCCACGGCGCCCGCTGCTATGTCCTGCAGTCCTCCCCCACTCCGGAGCCGTACACGGAGCCCGATCTCTCTCGGCTTGCGGCCCCGGTCCACATATCGGCCACCGCGGACCTCTGAAAGAGGAGACCGTCTGCCACGCTTACCGAAACCCTGGCCCCGGCCCTGGGTATCAGCCGCGACGACGTCGTCGCCCTGCTGTCCCGCACCACCGACCTCAGCCGCCCGGAAGGTGCCGACGCCGGCCCGGCCTTCGACGATGTCCTCGCCGACTTGCAGCGGCTGAAGCTCGCCGAGGGAACCCCTGTGGTCATCGCCCTGTCCAACGGCGCGCACCTGCTCAAGCAGTACTTCGCCGTACTGCTGAACGGCTGTGTCCCCCTGGCCGTGTCACCCTCCACCTCGTCCGCGCGGATCACCGCCCTCGCCGGGCACCTGAAGGCCGGCGCCCTGATCGCCGCCCGTATCGACCCCAACCGCTACGGCGCGAGCTTGGTGCACCAGGTCGGTGCACAGCAGGCCGTCAGCCTGTCCATGGGAGGCCCGCAGGGCGCCTACCGGGCGGGCGAGGTGATGATGCTGACCTCGGGCACCTCCGGGATGTTCAGTGCGTGCCTGCACCGGGTGGACTCCCTGCTGCGCAACGCCCGCCGGCACAGCGCGGCGGTCGGTGTCGGCGCCGATGACCGGCTGCTGATCAGCCTGCCGCTGTACTACTCGTACGCGATCGTCGCGCAGGCCATGACCGCGCTGGTGACGGGCGCCGGGCTGGTGATCTCCGGCCCGCCCTTCAACCCGGCCGCCTACCGCGCGACCATCGAGCGCCACGGCATCACCTCCTCCTCCATCACCCCGACCATCGCGCGGCAGCTGCTGGAGATCGGCGACGCGCTCCCCGCCCCGCTGCGTTCCCTGGCGGTCGGCGGTGACCGGATCACCCCCGAGCAGGTGTCCGGCCTGCTCGAACTCAACCCCGGCGGCGAGCTGTATCTCACGTACGGGCTCACCGAAGCCGGCCCGCGGGTGGCCACCTTGGCGGCCCACCGCGAGCCGGTGCACCGCCACACATCGGTCGGGCTGCCGATGGACGGCGTCACCGTTAGCCTGCGCAACACCGATGCCGACGGTGTCGGGGAACTGGTCGTGGCCACCGACACCGCGCTGCTGCGCAAGATCGGCCCCTCGGCGCGCCAGCCCCTCCTGGGCCAGGGGCTGGTGGCCACCGGCGACCTCTTCAAGCGCGACGCGGACGGCTACCTCTACTACCAAGGGCGGCTGTCGGACTTCGTCGTGATCCGCGGCGAGAAGGTGTCCCTCTACTCGATACGCCAGGCCGCACAGACGATCCCCGGCGTCGCACGCTGTGTGCCCAGGGTCGGCCAGGACGACGACGGCGAGAACTGCATCGATCTGGAGATCCACGCGCCCGAGCCCGTACTGGTCACCGAAGCGATGGTCCACGATGCCCTGCGCCCCCTGCTGATGCGCAGCGAACGCCCCCGGCACGTCACGGTTGTTCCCCTCGCGGCGACCGCTCAGCACAAGTGACCGCACAGATGCGAGAGAGGAACGGCACCGTGCCGAACACACCACGCACCCAACTCTTCTGCGTGCCCCACGCCGGAGGCTCGGCCGGAGTCTTCCGCCCCTGGCAGCGCAGCTTCCCCAACGACATCGAGGTGATTCCGCTGGAGCCCGCAGGCCGCGGAGTGCGCCGTGGCGAGGAGTTCTTCACCGACCTTCCGGCCGCCGCCGCCGATCTGTCGGCCACTTTGCTGGACCGTCTGGAGGGCGATGACTTCGTCATCCTCGGCCACTGCATGGGGGCGCTGCTGGCGTACGAGATGGTCTGCCACCTTGAGCGTCACCAGCTGAAGACCCCGCGGATCCTGATCGTCTCCGGCCGTAACCCTCCGCACCTCCAGACCGCCTGGGGCAAGCGGGTGGCGGGGCTGCCCGACGACGAACTCTTCGCGGAGCTCTCTTCCGTGGGGGGCGTCCCGAAGGGGCTGAGCCGCGCCATGGCCGAGGGCTTCCTGCACATCATCCGCAACGACCAGCGCATCGTGCACGGATACCTACCGGCGCAGCCCGTACACCGCATCACCACTGCGGTGCATGTCCTGGCAGGCCGCGAGGACGAGATGACTCAGGCGGACCAGCTGCCCGGCTGGTCCGGCTACACCACCGGCCCGGTCGAGGTCGAGTACCTGACCGGCGGCCACTATTTCCTCTACGACTGGCCGGAGCACGTCGCCTCGCGCGTGGCCGGTTCGACGGCGCCGGGGGTCGCCACCGTATGAAGTACCGCTATCTCGGCACCACAGGTGTGCGCGTCAGCCAACTGTGCCTCGGCACGCTGATGTTCGGGTCCTGGGGCGGCAACAGCGCCGATGACTCCATCCGGATCATCGAACGGGCGATGGGCGCAGGCATCAATTACCTCGACACCGCGGACTCCTACTCGCGCGGTGAATCCGAGGAGGTCGTGGGAAAGGCACTCGCCCAGTCCGGCAAACGCGACCGCGTCGTGCTGGCGACCAAGTGCCACGCCCCGATGGGCGCCGACCCCAACTCCCGGGGAAATAGCCGCCGTTGGATTCACCAGGCGGTGGAGAACAGTCTGCGGCGGCTGGGGACCGACTGGATCGACATCTACCAGATGCACCGCCCGGACCCGCACACCGACATCGAAGAGACGCTGGGCGCGCTCACCGATCTCGTACAGGCGGGAAAGATCCGATACCTGGGCAGCTCGACCTTCCCGGCGCATCAGATCGTCGAGGCGCAGTGGGTGGCGGAGCGTCGCCACCGCGAACGCTTCGTCAGCGAGCAGCCGCCGTACTCGCTGCTCGCCCGCGAGATCGAGGCGGATGTGCTGCCGGTGTGCCAGAAGTACGGAATGGGCACGGCGACCTGGAGCCCGCTGGCCGGCGGCTGGCTGACCGGCCTCTACCGCAAGGGGCAGGAGATCGCCCGCACCCGCCGGGCCGGCCGATGGGGCAAGCGGTATGACATGTCGCTGGAGGCGAACCAGCGCAAGCTCGACGCGGTCGAGCAGCTGGCCCTGCTGGCCAAGGACGCCGGGATCACGTTGATCGACCTGGCGCTGGCCTTCGTGACGGAGCACCCGGGCGTGACCTCGGCCATCATCGGGCCACGCACGATGGAGCAGCTCGAAAGCCAGTTGGGTGCCGCGGACATCCGGCTCTCCCAGGACGTGCTCGACCGCATCGACGAGATCGTGCCGCCCGGCCACACACTGAATCCGGAGGACGGCGGGTGGACGGCACCGGAACTGACCGATGCCGCGCTGCGACGCCGTGGCCACCACGCGAGTGGAGCGTGAGATGACCACGAGCGAAGCACACCAGGCTCCGGCCGACCTCAACGACCCGGCGGCCGGGTTCTCCCTGGTCAGCTGGGAGTCGATGGGTGAGCACCGCTTCGAGGTCAGGGCACGCTATACACACGGACGGCAGCCACTGGCCCTTGCCCACGCCGTCCGGCAAAGCGCCCTGCTGGTGGCGCACGAGGCGTACGGCATTCCGCGCGGGCACCACTGCGTCTTCCGGTCGGTGTCGTGCATGATGCCGGCCGACGCTGCCGGACCGCCATCCGCCCTGGAACCGGGGGTGGAGGTGTCGCTGGGTCTGCGCCTGGACCCGGAGCTGCGCCGCGGTCAGCTGGTGGGCGCCAGGTTCCGGGCCGACGTGGTCAACGGCGCGTCGGCGGTCGGCCGGGCCGAGGTCGACTTCGCCTTTCTCTCGCCGGCGGTCTACCGGTTCGTCCGTCGTTCCGCCCGTGACGGAGGCGGAGAGGAAGCCCGCGAGACCGGCGCGGCCGCCCTTGAACTGAAGGTCACCGACGAGCAGTTGACGTTCCGTGGCCTCACGGTCGACCACATCCCCGGCATGGTGCTCGCCGGTGCGGCCCTGGAAGCGGCCGCCCAAGGGCCCGGACCGGTCAGGACCCCAGTGGGCCTCACCGGCACGTTCACCGGCTACACCACCCCTGACGAGCCCTGCGCCTTCTACACCCGCCCTGCCCCCGAGCCGGACGCGGCCGACGGCGGGCAGCAAAGCACCACCGAGGTGTGGGCGGTCCAATCCGGCAGGCGCGTCTTCGAAGGGACCGTCCGCACCCCCCAGAGGTAGGTGAACCCACCCCCTGTCGAGGTTCCACTCGACATCGGCGTGCAGCCGGAGCCCCCGGGACAGGGGGCTCCGGCTCCTGCCGTGGTGTCCCTGGAACAAGGGACAGCGGGCACCACGGAATTCGCGTTAGATCGGGTCGCGGGAGGTCGCACACATGACGAAACGACAGGAAGGTCCGGGCGACACCGAGAATCTGCGTCTTGTCGCGATGGACACCTCGCACTGGTTCGACACGGTGCTCCGATCCTTTCCCCCGCGGGCCGGCGACCTGGCCGCCCCGCCGGCCGGCAGCGGCCTCTTACCGGTGCGCGGGGACCGCGGACTTCCCTTCGTGGGATTCGGCATTCATACGCTGCGCTACGGCCCCGCCTATCAGCTGCGACTTCTGCGCCGTCATGGACCGGTGTCGTGGTGTCAGGCATTCGGCCGGAAGATCGTCATGGTTTCCGGGCCCGACGCCGTACAGGCGGTTCTCGCCAACAAGGACAAGGCATTTGCGACCGGGTGGCCCGATGTCATCGGGCCGTGGTTCGACGGCGGTCTGCTCGCGATGAACGCGCCCGAACACCTCGGGCACCGCAGGCTCCTGCAGGCCGCCGCCTACGCACAAGAGGCACTCGACGGCTACCTCCGGCGCATGGCCGAGGACGCGCACACCGCCCTCGAACGCTGGCCCACGGGCCGGCGTTTCGCGGCCGTCCCCGCTCTCCGCGAGCTGTCGGGGCAGGTCACGACGAGAGCGATCCTCGGTGTGCCGTACGAGCCGGCGGGCCGGCGGATCATGCGCGCCGTCGAGGAGTGCATCCGCGCCGAAACCGCAGCGCTACGCCTCAGGCTCCCCGGCACCCTCTGGCACCGGGCGCACCGGGCGCGCCGGCGGCTCCTGGCCTCCCTCACCCGGGCCGTGCCGGGGTCCGGGGTACGCGAGGGCGACGACTTCCTGTCGGTGCTCAGCCGGGCCGGCGGGGAAGACCAGGGCCGGTTCGATTCCCGGCAGATCGCCGAGCACACCCTGTTCACGCTGATCGCCTCACACGACACCACCGCGGCCGCCACCATTGCGGCGGTCTACTTCCTCGGTCGCCACCCCGAGTGGCAGAAACGGGCGAGAGCGGAATGCCTCACGAACAGGGAAACGCCCCACACCGCGGCGGCCTTGAACCGGCTTGAGACGCTCGATCTGGTCATCAAGGAGAGCATCCGGCTCGTCTCGCCATCGCCCATCAATATGCGGGTCACCGTCAAGGACACCGAGGTCCTGGGCCATTACCTGCCCGCCGGACAACTCGTGTCGGTGTGCACGGCGGTCAATCAGCTCCTCCCCGAACTCTGGCACCGGCCACAGAAGTTCAACCCGGAACGCTTCGCGGAAGGGCGCAACGAGGACCGCGTCCACCGTATGTCATGGGCACCGTTCGGCTCGGGACACCACAAATGCATAGGGATGCATCTCGGCATGCTGAAGGTCAAGGCCACGCTCGACGCACTGCTGCGCGGATTCGAGTGGCGCTTTCCGGACGGTTATGAGGCCCCTTGGCGCTTTACGTCGCTGCCGGCGCCGTCCGACGGGCTGCCCCTCGTGCTCCGGCCGCTGCGAGAGTGACCGGAGCGCGCCGGGCGGCGTCTGCACGGCAGCCAGGAACCGGATCGGACCGGTGTCAGTGAGTGCCGGACAGCAGGGAGTGGAAACAGTCCGCCCCGAATTCGAGGGCGGAGACGGCGAGGCGTTCGTCGGGGCAGTGCAGAAGGTCGCGGTAGACGACATCGGGGTCGTGCCGCAGGGGCATCCAGCCGAAGCACTGGATCCCCAGCCGGCTGCTGAAGAGCCGGGCGTCAGTGGACGCCGTGGTCACCATCGGCAGGGGAATCCCCTCCGGGTCCTTGGACCGGAGCACCGCGGCGAGCCTGTCGTAGAAGGCGTCGAGCCGCGGCGGTGGGCTGGTCTCCCCCTCCACGAAGAGCTCCATGTCGAGATCCGTTCCGACCTGCTGCCGCAGCAGGGTGAGGAAGTCCTCGGTGGTGAATCCGCCGGGGAGGACCCGGCCGTCGAGTTCGAGCGTGATCTCCGTCGGGTGCACATTCGTCCCCGTGCCGCCGTGCAGCACGGTGGCGCTGACGGTGTGCTGCACAAGGGAGCGCAGGTAGCGGGCCGTGGTCTCTTCCAGACCGTCGAGGACACCCGGGTCCGTGGGATCGCTGCGGAAGGCGTCGATGCGCTCCCCCAGGCCCGGGGGCAGGGCGTTGGCCAGCTCCTTCAGCATGCGGTCGACCACCGGGGTCTGCTGTATGCCCAGGCCGCCGCTGGAGAGCGACTCCAACACCCGTCGCAACCTGTTGACGGCACCGTCGTCGGGCGCCACGCGGGAGGCGTGACCGCCCGGCCCCCGCAGGGTCAGCCGCACCCAGCACGTGCGTTTCTCCGCGACCACGACGGGGTGGATACGGGCATGGCGGCCGACTCCGAGCTCGGCCCCTCCGTCCTCCCCGATCGCGTACCGCACGCCGTTGAAGAGCTCCGGATGCCGCTCGACGAGGAAGCGGGCCCCGACGTCACTGCCGGTCTCCTCGTCGGGCACGACGGCAAGGATGACGTCCCCCGCGGGCACCTCACCGCGCGCCTTCATCCGCAGCAGCGCCGCCATCATCATGGCGAGCTGGCCCTTCATGTCGACGGCGCCGCGCCCCCAGAGCTCCCCGTCGACGATCTCCCCCGCGAAGGGCGAGCGGGTCCACTTCTGCCCCTCCACCGGCACCACGTCGACATGCGCGTGAAGGAGCAGCGGCGGTTCGAGGCCCCGTCCGGGTAGCCGGGCGATGAGGTTGGGACGGCGCGGGTCGCGGGCCACGATCCTGGTCTCGATACCGGCCCCGTCGAGCACCCCGCGTATCCATTGGACGCATTCGGCCTCGTCGCCGGGCGGGTTTACCGTGTTGAACCGAATGAGCCGCTGGGCCAGCCACACCGGGGAGTGGCCCTGGGCCGGCGAGCCCCCCGGCCCGGAGGCGTCGGGGGCGCGCTCCGGTGCGGTTTCCGTGATGTGCATTGCTCTCTTCTCCTTGAGCGAGCGGTCCGGTTCGCCGCCCGCGCAGCTGTCAGACCGTTGGTGAAAGCGCCCATGCGTCACGCAGCCTCGTCAGCGCCTGACCCATCCGCGCCTCGTCGTGGACGAGCGCGATCCGTACGTAGGGGGTACCGGGATTCGTTCCGTCCGGGCCGTCGGCGGCGAGGAACCGGCCCGGCATGACGGAGAGGGCCTGTTCGCGCCACAACCGCCTGGCCGCCTCCTGACCGTCCGCGACGGGAAGCCACAGGAAGAATCCCGCTTCGGCGCGGCAGTACCCGGGCACATCCCGCAGGAGTTCGTCGGCGAGCGCCCAGTTCCTCGCCAGCGCCCGCCGGGCGGCGACCACATGCGCGTCGTCCGCCCAGAGGCCGGCCGCGACGGCGTTGACAGGGGCGGCCGCCGACACCCCGCAGGCGCGGTTGAAGCAGGCGTAGGCCGATACGCTCGCGCTGTCGCCGGCGAGGAACCCACTGCGCAATCCGGGCATTCCCGATCTCTTCGACAGGCTGTGGAGTACGACGTGCGGTACCGGCTCCACACTGCCGTCGGACACACAGGACAGATAGCCCGGCGGGGCCGAGGTGTGCCACACGTCCGTGTAGCACTCGTCGACGATGAGCCACGCCCCCGCCGCCGCGGCCAGCTCACTGAGCCGGGCCAGGGAGGCGGAAGGCAGAATCTCCCCCCGGGGATTGCCCGGATTGCACACGATGACGGCCGCCGCCCGGCCGCCCGCCGCGCGTACGGCGGCCTCCACGGGCGACACATCGTCGGGATCGTCCAGCGTGTAGTAGGCGGGGTGCGCCCCCGACGCTTCGGCGGCCGCGCGGTATGTCGGGTAGTACGGGTTGGGCATGACGACGGCGGGAGTGTCCGCCCCGCGGTGACGCCCCACCGCCAGCGTGATCGCCGCCGCGACCGCCTGCTTGGTGCCCGGCGTCGGCTCGAAGCGCACGCCGTCTTCGAGGAGTCGGTCCCGCAGCCGGAACCGGCGCTCCAGCCAGCCGGCGTAGGCGGCCCGCAGCTCGGCCGAACCGCCGAGCTGCGGATAGCGGGTCCAGCCCTCCGGCTCGGCCAGCGGCGCCGTGTCCATCGCGGGGTTCGCCAGCCGGGACTCCCCGAGGTGCAGCTGGACGGGGTCGAGACCGTCCGGTGCGGGTACACCGTCGAGCAGTTCCCGCAGCCTGGCGAACGCACTGCGGACAGGGGTGGTCATCGCTCAGTCCCGCACCAGGTCGTTTAGCGCGGTCTTGCCCCGGGTGCGCTCGTCGGCGTATTTGACGATCACGGCCGCGTACACGGAGATCTCCGGCCGGTTGCGGTCGGTCCGCGCTCCCGCGACGACCACGGCGTTCTCCGGCACCTCGCCGTAGAACACCTCACCGCTCGCCCGGTCCACGATCGCGGTCGAACGTCCCAGGTAGACACCCATGCCGATCACCGCACCGCGCCGGACCCGGACGCCCTCGGCGATCTCGCTCCGTGCGCCGACGAAGACCTCGTCCTCGATCACGACGGGGTCGTCACCGATGGGTTCCAGTACGCCGCCCAGACCGGCGCCGCCCGAGATGTGGCAGCGCTCGCCCACCTGCGCGCAGGATCCCACGGTCGCCCAGGTATCAATCATGGTTCCCGAGCCGATGTGGGCGCCGATGTTGACGAAGGAGGGCATGAGCACGGCGCCGGGCGCCACATGGGCTCCGTACCGGACCACCGCGCCGGGAACGACGCGCACCCGCGCCTTATCGAAATCGCTCTCCTGCCAGTCCTCGAATTTCAGGGGCACCTTGTCGTAGCTCTGCGGCCTACCGGGGCTGGGCTGCGCCGCGGCGTTCCGGTGGGTGAGGAACGACAGCAGAATCAGCTTCTTGACGAAGGTGTCGACCTGCCAGGATCCGTCTACGGGGTGCGCCGCCCGCAGCTCACCGCGGTCGAGAGCCAGCAGGCCGGTCTCGACGTGCGGGGTGAGGGCGCGCACTTCCTCCTCGGTCAGCTCGGCACGCCGCTCGAAGGCGTCCTCGATCAGTTCTCTCGTCTTCGCACTGCTCATTTCGCTCCTTCTGCTTCGTGTGCCGGGTGGGAGCCGCAGCCCCTCACCACGGTCCGCGGCTGCCACCGCGCAGTGGCCAGATAGTCGTCGAAACTCTCGGCGCGCCGGATTTCGACGATGTCTCCGCTCTCGGTCAGGAGGAGTTCCGCCGGCCTGAGTCGCCCGTTGTAGGTGAATCCCATGGCGTGCCCATGGGCACCCGTGTCGTGGATGAGCGCGATATCGCCGACCGCCGGGTCCAGCACGGTGCGGCCGATCGCGAATTTGTCCATGTTCTCGCACAGCGCGCCCACCACATCGACCTCCACCTCCGGCCGGCCGGCGGCGAAAGGAAGGCTGAAATGGTGGTAGGCGCCGTAGAATCCGGGCCGCATCAGGGCTGACATCGAGGCGTCCACGCCGGCCATTTCACGGGCCTTGTGCATGCGGTTGATCACTCTGGTGACGAGAACACCGTGCGGTCCGGTGACATAGCGCCCGCACTCCATCAGAATGCGCGGCCTGCTGTTGCCGAAGCAGCGTCTGCGGGCCTGCACGATCGCATCCGCGTAGGCTCCGAAGTCAAGGGGCTTGTCCTCGGGGCGATAGGGGATGCCGAGGCCGCCGCCGACGTTCACATAGTCGAGCTCGATGCCCGCTTCGGCGGCCACCCGGGCTCCCAGCTCGATCACATCGACCGCGGCCCGGGAGGCGCGTTCCAGGTCCAGCTCATTGGCGCAGATCATGCCGTGAACACCGAAGCGGGTGGCGCCCCTGCGTCGGGCCTCGCGATAGACCTCTACGAGTTCGTCCGCAGGGACGCCGAATTTGGTGTGCGCGGCATCACCCATGAGCGTCGAACCGGCCGCGAGACCGTGCGGCGCGATGCGGAACGACACGGTCTCGGGCAGGTTTTCCACGCGTTCGAAGAACGCCCGGTCGTCGAAGGTGATCAGGGCTCCCACGTCGAGCGCCTGGCGGTACTCGGCCGGGGAGGTGTTGTTCGAGGTGAACACCACGTCGTCCGCGCCCGCTCCCAGCCGTGCCGCCAGTTCGAGCTCGATGGGTGACGCGCAGTCCAGGCCGCTGCCCTGCGCCAGAAGGAGGGACAGTACCGCGGGGTTCGGCAGCGCCTTCACCGCGAAGTACTGGCGGTAGGGCTCGCCCGCGAAGGCTTCCACCATGCCGCGGTAGGTATCCGTGATACCGCGGGCATCGTAGATGTGGAACGGCGTTCCGTACGCTGCGACGATCTCTTCGAGAACCGGCAGCAGCCGGCTGGCGAACTCATCCGATATGGGCACTGCGCTCCCTCTCCTTTCGCCTTACGGGACGCGTACGACGCAGATGGTGCGGTTGCGCAGGCCGCTGATCGGGCGCTGGTAGGGGAAGTAGTAGCTCTCCACTGAGGAGAAGCCGAAGGCTTCCAGGCTCTCCCGGAGGTAGTCCTTGGAGAGGAACCAGAAGTCCTTGACCCGATGGTGCGGTTCAAAAGCGGCCGCGGAGTCGAACGGGGCGTCGTTGGAGAAGACAAGCCGCGTACCCGGCTTCAAGCCGAAGCTCGCCAGCTTTTCCAGTGCCGGACGGAGTTCGTCCTGCGCGTCGAAGAGGTGCCCGAGGAATCCATCGGCGTACACCGCGTCGGTGCCCGCGAGATCCGCCGCGGTGAGTTCGTAGTAGTCGGTGCGGAAGGCGTCCACGCCTTTCGTCCGGGTCAGTTCGACCGCCTCTTCGTTGAAGTCGATCGCGCGGACCGCGCGGCCGAGGTTCGCCAGATCCCCCTCCACGAAGCCGTTGCCGCAGCCGAGCGAGAAGACGCTGGCGTCGTCTTCGGTCAGTGACATCAGTTTGAGCAGCATGTGGGACCGGTACTCGGGCACATACGTCGAGGGGGTCACGGAGTCATTGAATGCCTCACCGCGTTCCCAGATGGCGTAGATGCTCTCCTCGTCCTGGCTGACGGAGCGCTGCGCGGTGTAGTAGTCACGCACCACGCCGAGGTCCTGCTTGGTCTGCATCATCGTTCTCTCCTAAGCGGCAGAAGTGCCCGTGACGTGAATGTGCTCTTGGGTGTACTCGACCGATTTGGACGGCCGTTCGCGAAGCTGGTCGACGCATGCCCGCAGCGGGCTGCCCGTGGCCGGGCCGAAGTTCCGGTGGAATGCGGTCGCGTCGTCGGCCTTGTCCGCGAGCAGGGTCTCGGCGAGCACCCGGGCCAGGGACCGCAGACCGGCCAGGACGGTCTCGGAGGTGCCGACCAGTTGCTGTCCGTCCCGCTCTTCAACGGTCAGCGCACCCAGCTGGACGAAGTAGGACAGCTGTAGGAACATGCCGTCGCTGTCGGGGAAATGGCCGAGGCCGCGATCGACGTAGCGCAGGCATTCCGCCAAGTAGTAGGCCACGACATCGCCGGCTTCCAGACCCAGCTTCTCCGCCCAGACATCGGCGAGGATCAGGATGCCGAAGACATCCGCGGCGACTTCCTGGAGCACGACCGAGGCCCAGCGCCCCTCCTCGTTGAGCCTCTTGTAGTCGGTGACGGGGCGGTGCACGAAGTGGCCCAGTTCGTGGCTGAGGACGCCCAGGATAGGAATGGCCTCGAAACGCCGGTCGGCCGGGTCGAATGTCACGCCGGTTCGGACGTACCGCGCCGCCAGCGGCGCCGAGATGCTTTCCAACAGTGCGCGGTGCGTGTTGCGGAAGTAGAACGTCTTCTTGAACGGGGAGTACTTGACGCCCTCGTCCTCCGGCAGGAAGTAGGCGATGTGTTTGGGGTGGAGATTCCCCTCGCCGGCCATGTGGAAGAGGTTGCTCACGCCGAACGCCGGCAGATCGCCCAGGCGGAGATCGGGGTGGAGCCGGCGCAGATAGCCCTCGACCTCGCCCTTGTCCTCCAGGGCGCGCTCGACGTGGGCCTGGCCGTGCTCGTCCCGACGGCAGGCGAGGGCCGTGGGCAGGCCCCGGACCTCCTTGCCGTACCAGGTCGAGATCTGGCCGGCCACCACCGTGAGATCCTCTTCGAGACCCTTGAGTTCCTCCAGGATCTCGTCGGTGTAGCCGTTCTCGACCGCGTCGGACCGCAGGGTGAGGGCCCGCTTGTCCGCCTCTCCCGGCAGATGCGGAATGATCGCGCGCATGGCCGCGGCGATGGCTCCGGGGTCATTGAAGCGACGCCGGGCCGGGATGCCTATCTCCTTGACCGTCTGCCACTCGGCTTCCACCGCGGACTTCAGCGCGGCGAGACCGCGGAGGAAACCGGGCCCGAGGTCCGGAGTCTGCAGCGCCAGGTCGAGGCATGACACCTCATAGCCGGACACGGGTGGCCAGAAGCTGCCGCGGTACTTGCGGTAGCTGCCGGCCTTGGGAAGGTTGTGGGCGTAGTCGAAGCGATCGACATGGTTTTCTTCAGACACTGAATTCCCCTTCTGAAGAAGCTTTTCCTGATGCTGCTGAATTCGCTTGCAGTTGCGGCTAACCGACCGTGAAGAGCCGCCCCTTGCCCTCCCATTCACGTACGGTCTCGTAGTCACGCTGGAGGACTTCGGTATCGGCATGCGTCATGAAGACAATGCCGGGGCTGGAGAAGAGATCGGTCGTGACGCTGACCGGGTCACCCGGGGACGGCGCCTTCTGTAGCCAGGTCCGGCTACTGAGGGTGGCAAGCAGCTCGGCGTAGCAGGACTCCTTCACCACACCGGCCTGATCGGAGATGAACTGCACCTGCCACAGCGGATACCGGTGGACACGCGAGGTGTCGAGGAAGCCGCTCACATACGACGGGCCCTCGTCGACCAGGTTCGCCAGCAGGTCCAGCATGCTGATGCCGACCGCGTGGTCGGCGGCCGCGCGGTTCAGCCCTCCGGAAAGGCGCCCGGCGCACTCGATGAGCGTCGGACCCACGTCGGTGACCATGAGTTCGGTGTGGTGCGCACCCCACTGAACACCGAGGGCGTCCAGGACGTCATGGACGTAGCCGACGATGTCCTTCATCTCCGGAGTCGTGGGATCCAACAGGACACTGCGGTCGTAAATCGCTCCCGCGCCGGGCACGTTGACCTTTTCCGTGCGCCAGATCTCCGTGATGACATGCCGGTCGTTTCCGCTGATCCCGTTGATGAAGTATTCCTGTCCGGACAGGAACCTCTGGGCGAGCACCGCTTCGTTGCGCTCACCGATCTGGTTGACGGCTCCGTGCAGCCGGTGGAACGCCGCACTCAGTTCGGCCTCGTCCTTGCAGAAGGTGACCGAGTCCGTACCCGCGCTCGCCTGCGGCTTCAAAACCACCGGCCATGCCCCGGAGTTCGCCCAGGAAAGCAGCCCCGCGAAGTCGTGGGCAAGGTAGTGATCCATACTGCGCAGGCCCGCCGCCTTGAGGCGGTTGTGCATCTCGTACTTGTCACGGAGGGCGTTGCTGCGATCCGGGGCGTTTCCCGGAACTCCGAGCTCTGCCGCGAGGAGACTTGCGACGATGACGCCGCTCTCCGTGCCGGGAACCACCGCGGACGGGCTGTGCCCGGCCAGTTCACGAGCGAGGCCGACGACATCGCCCGCATAGCTGAAACGGCCGATGTATGCGTCCGGGTCGAACGTCTCACGATAGTAGTCAGGAATGTCGGGGAGCGCGGACACATGAATGCACTGCCAGCCGCGTTCCGCCATGACCCGTGGAATCTGTGAGCCTGATGAGTACCCATCAACGACGACCAGCACTTTGGGTGATGCCATAGTCATGCGAGATTTCCCTTGTGGGTGATGCGTGTTCCGAAAACCGTGAATACTGCCACCACGGCACATCCGACCGCCGAAAGAGCGGACCAGTGCATTCGTGCGTCAAACCCTTGGAACACGTAGGTCAAAATGGGGGCCAGCGCCAGGAGCGCCGCGACGGTGAACGGCTCCGAAAGGATGATTCCGCGCTGTAGCGGCCAGAGCGGGGCGATGACACCGAGTACGGTCGCCACCGCGAGCAGACCGGCCTGTGACGCCCCGTCGACCGCCAGGCCGGGGCCACTGAGGGCAAGCCCGGCAGCGATGACGAGCAGCAGGTAGAAACGGTGCGTCATGATCCTGGTGGCGCTCCACGCGCGGTCGGCCAACTGCTTGGTCGCCACGGTGTTCAGCGCCTGTGAGACACCGCCCACCGTCGAGGCGAGCAGCCCGATAACGGAGGCCGTCACGCTGATCTGAGCGAGTCCGGACTTTCCCATCAGCGAGGCCCAGGCCAGCATTCCGGCGCCGAACAGCACGCCGGCGGCCGGCACATACACCCGTTTGGGGAAGCGTCGCTTCCGCAGAAAACGTTCCAGCACGATGGTGACGAGCGGGCCGAGCCCGCCCATCATTGCGCTCACGATGGCCGGCTCGATGAAGTGCAGGGCGTAGAAATAGCCGATCCAGTTGAAGGCGGTGGTGCCGTTCAGGATCAGCAGCGGCAGCGCCGAACCCCGTTCGATCTTCAGTGCAGCGAGCCCGTTCCGCGCGACCAGCACGATACCGAAGAACACCGCACTGACGAAGAAGCTCCAGAACAAGAACGTGAACGGATGCATGCTCTGTAGCAGATTCCCCGAGAACACCGCATTGGCATTCGCCAGTACCAGGAAGGCCGAGACATAAGCGATACCCGCCCGGGCAGGACCTCGGACTTCCGGCGAGCCGGGTGTTTCCACCCCCGCATGCCGGGTGCCCGTGGCGTTCGCCGGGGCGCCTCCTGCCGAAGGAACCGCGCCTTCCCGGTGATCCATCTGCGCGTCACTAGTCACGCGGCGCGCCCCTCGCGGTGGTCCTCCAGAACCATGGCCGCGCCCTTTTCGCCGATCATCAGGCTCGCGGCATTGGTGTTGCCCGAGACCATGGCCGGCATGACCGAGGCGTCGATGACGCGCAGCCCCTGCACACCGCGTACGCGCAGCCGCTGGTCCACCACGGCGCCTTCATCGCTGCCCATGCGGCATGTGCCGACGGGGTGATAAGAGGTGTCACCGTGCTCACGCGCGTACGCGAGGATCTCCTCATCGGTCTGGACATCACGCCCCGGCACCAGTTCGTACTCGCGGTACGGATCGAGGCCCGGGCTCTCGATGATCTTCCGGGCGATGCGCATGCCCGCTACCAGCTTGGTGCGGTCGAGCTCCGAGTCGAAGAAGCGTGGCCGGATGGCGGGTGCGGTCAACGGGTCGCGCGACCGGATGTGGATGGATCCCTTGGACTCCGGGCGCAACGGGTAGACGCCCAAGGTCATTCCGGGGGAGGTGTCCAGCCGCCGGCTCGATCCTTCTCCGTAACTGGCCGGTGCGAAGTGGAACTGCAAGTCCGGACGGGTCTCCTCCTCCGAGGACCGGACGAAGCCGTGCGCCAGGGCGATGGGCAGGCTGAGCAGCCCGTGCCGGTCGCGTGCGTACCTGGCGACCTCGCGGACGAGGCCGAACCCGCGGGAACGCTCGTTGAAGGTGATCGGCTGCCGCACCCGCCAGCGCAGCCGGGCGGCGAAGTGATCCTGGAAGTTCTCGCCGACGCCGGGCAGATGGTGCACGAGGGGCACCCCGCTGTCGGCGAGTACGCTTGCCGAGCCGATCCCGGAGAGCTCCAGCAGCTGCGGGGACTGCACGGCACCGGCGCTGACGATCACGTCATGACGACTGGTTGCCTGCTGCGTCCGGCCACCATGGCGGAAGTCGACACCGATGCAGCGCTTGCCCTCGAAGCGGAGTCGGCCGACGTGCGCCTCCGTGAGCAGCGTCAGATTCTTTCGCTGGCGCGCCGCCCTCAGATATGTGCCGGCTGCCGAGGAGCGGCGCCCGTACCGGTGGTTGACCTGGTAGTAGCCAAAACCTTCCTGGTCACCGGAGTTGTAGTCAGGGTTCTGCGGGTAGCCGGCCTTCACGGCTGCCTTGAGGAAGGCGTCGCACAGTTCGTCCCGGTCACGCGGAAGGCCGATCGAGATCAGACCGTCGCGGCCGCGGCTGTCACCGCCGACCCCGGCCGCCTCCAGGCTCTTGAAGTAGGGCAGAACATCGGCCCAGGCCCAGCCCGCGTTGCCGAGCGCCGCCCAGTCGTCGTAGTCCTCTTTCTGGCCGCGCACATAGAGCATGCCGTTGATGGAATTGGACCCGCCCAGGAGACGGCCGCGAGGAATCCGCACACTGCGGCCCTCGATCGTCGGGTCGGCGTCGGTCTCGAAGCACCAGTCGTACTTCGGGTTCCCCATGAGGACCGTCTCGGCGGCCGGAATGGAGAGCAGCGGGCTGTGCCGTTCGCGGCCCGATTCGAGCAGCAGCACGCTGATCGACGGATCCTCGGTCAGCCGGCCGGCCAGCACACAGCCCGCGGCGCCGGCACCTGCGATGATGTAGTCGTATGTCTTCATAAACCCTGCTCAGGCCGCAGAGGCGACCGAATGCCGCCCCGCGATCGTGGTCCGATGCATGACGCGGGTGTGGGCGACATGGTCGTAGTACGTGGCCCGGTGCATGGCGCAGCGGTTGTCCCACAGGACGATGTCGCCCGGCTGCCACTTGTGGCGGTAGGTGAACTGCGGCTGGACCGCGAACTCCTGGAGGAAGGTGATCAGCGGGAGGCTCTCCTCCTCGGACATCCCCTCGATCCGCCACGGCACGTTGCCGCCCACCATCAGCGCCTTGCGTCCGGTCTCCTCGTGAACGCGCACGATGGGGTGGCTCACGTCCACCCACTCGGCCTGCTCCTCGGAGGTGGGGGCAGGGCGGTCCGGGTAGTTGTACGGACGCGACTGGACGCGGCTGATGATGACCTTCAGGTCGGCGATCCGCTCCTTGACGCGTTCGGGCAGCGCGTCGTAGGCCGCGTACATGTTGCCGTACCACGTGTCACCACCTACCGGCGGCACCTCGCGGGCGTACAGCATGGAACCCACCGGAGGAGCCGTCAGGAAGTGGCCGTCGCTGTGCCAGACCCGCCCGCTGTAGGCCGAGCCGATCGGCTTCCCGTTCTCCTTCTGGTTCGAGAGGATGAGGATTTCCGGGTGGTCCTGGTAACTGAAATTCGAGCGGGTGTAGGTGTAGATCTCACCGAACCGCCGGGTGAACTCCACATGCTGGGCCGGCGTCATGGTCTGCCCGCGGAAGACCAGAATGGTCGTGTCCAGCCAAGCCTGGTAGATGCGCTCGAAGTCACCGTGGGAGATGTCGGTCGTGACATCGACCCCGCGGATCTCGGTGCCGATCAAATCGGTGATGGGTATCAGCTCAAGCATGAGTGCTCCGTCTGGATTGCTGTGGACGTGACGGCGGCCCGTCCCGGTCAAGGCAGCGATACTCCGTACTCGTCGACCCACTCGTGGAGTTCCACGAGCTGGATGAGGAGCGCCGCCTGGTTCGACCCGCCGGGAAGTTCCACGTTGACGGCGTTGCTGCTGATCTCATCGATCAGTCCGTTCAGCCGTGGCGTGTCGAACAATTCGGCCAGAGGTGACGATCTGTCATTGGCAATCCGTGTCGCCGCGGCGATGAGCGTCTGGTCGTAGGACGGGTTCTGAACGTGCGGGTAGGCACTCTTCTTCCGGTTGACCGTGCTCGGCGGCAGGACATCGGCCATGGCCGCCTTGAGGAGGCCCTTCACACCCCCCTGCGACTTCACCGTCCAGGGCACGTTCCAGACGTACTGGAGCAGGCGGTGGTCGCAGAACGGAACCCGCACATCAAGACCGACGGCAGAGCTCATCCGCTCCTTGCGATCGAGGATGACCGACAGGGGGCCGGAGAGACCGAGGTAGAAGATCTCGCGCATGCGGGCGTTCTCGGCGTCCTCTCCTGGAAGACGCGGGACCTGCGAGATCAGCTGGGAGTACCGGGCGTGTTCGTCTTCCTCCGGGTTGACGAGCGCGGTCACTTCGGGGGCCAGATACCGTGACAGCTTGGGCCCGTCGCCGAGCCAGGGGAACGCCTGCCGCTCGACCACGTCCCGCTTGAAGAAGTACGGGTATCCGCCGAATACCTCGTCCGCGGCCTCACCGGTCAGCGCCACGGCGGAGTTGCGCCGGATCTCCCGGAACAACAGGTACATCGACGCGTCGAACTGCCCCCAGCCCGGCAGATCACGGGCCCGGCGGGTGGCCGGGATGACGTCGAGGAGATCCTCCACCGCGGCGGTCAGCGTGTGGTGCCGAGTTCCCATGAATTCCGCGGCGGCTGCCGCATACGGCGCGTCGACGTCCGGCCGCAGCTCGGTTGCGACGAAGTGCGCAGGGTCGCTCTCGAACTGCACGCAGTACGTGTCCAGAGCACGGCCCGGCTCGATACCGCGCAGTCGCCCCATGGCCAACGCGGCGACCGAGGTCGAGTCGACACCGCCCGAAAGCATCGCGCCGAGTGAACCATCCGTGGTCATCTGCCGGCCGACGGTGTCGTCGAGCAGGTCCCTGACGCGGCGCGCGGTCTCGTCGAAGGAGTCGCTGTGGGGTTCACTGGTCAGCTGCCAGTAGCAGTCCCGCGTCAGCCCCGACTCCGTGAACGTCAACACATGGCCCGGCGGCACCTCTCGCAGCCCTACGAGCGGGGTCTCCCCGGGCAGGGCCAGACGGGGCTGCAATGCGACCGGGAGCGCTTCGGGATCGAGCCGCGCCGTGAAGCGCGGATTGGCCATGATCCCCTTCGGTACGGAAGCGAAGACGATGCCACCGGCGTATTCGTAGTAGTAGAGCGGCTTGATGCCCACGCGATCGCGCCCCAGCACGATGCGCTGCGTCCGGCCGTCCCAGATCGCGAATCCGAAGACTCCATTGACCCGCTCGACGAATCGGTGGCCCCACAGCAAGTACGCCTTCAGGAACAATTCCGCAGCGTCCTGACTTCGGAGCTTTCCACCCGCGCCTTCGATTTCGGCAGCGAGTTCCCTCGGGTTATAGACGCTGCCCGCAACGGTGACGGTGACCGAGGTCTCGCCGACCCGGAACTCAAGGGGCTGCGCTCCGTGAACCGGCGAGGCGTCCAGACCACAATGCCCCAGAGCGGCATTCTCGGAAATCCACGTGCCGTTCGTATCAGGACCGCGGCTTTGTATCGAGTCCGTCATCCCCTGGATGACGTCCCCCTCCCTACTCAGGTCCTGGCGGAAGTCAACCCAGCCCACCAAGCCACTCACTAGATCATCTCCTGTGGCACGGCCCGCCCGTCCGCTGCAATCATTTACGGCGAAGCAGAGCGGGAAATCTAACTGTCGAAAGAAGGAATCCGGCTGCGTTACCGGTAGCAGCGGTGTGCTGAAGAGCGGTGCAGTGACGTCAATTGCAGGGATCAGCTCTCCGGGTGCGATGAAGACGACCTTCCCACACGGGACTGCGCACATCAGCTGTGCACTCGATCAGCAAGCTGCGTGACAGCTTGGTGCCTGCGGAACCAATCGAATTGTCCGATACAAATCACCTATAGGGCGTCAGATCGCCTCTGTAGCTTGCCGGTCGGGGCCTGCCGCCCTCCCGTTGCAGCCTTGCGAAACACCACCGACCCACCCCAGAAACTTGCCGGTAACAAGAGGGACAGGTTTCCTCGCCGCGTCATTGAGGCCGCCCATACGAATGGGCCGAGAAAGATCCAGCAAGACGCAGGGCCGCTCACCGACCAGCGATCAAAACACGCCAAAAGGATCTCTTCTAAAGGAAGTGGCGTGTGCCCTCAACTCGCATGGTTGCTCACTGACGAGCGATCAGAATGCGCCAAAATGAATCTCTCAGGATGTGGACGGGGCTGTGCACCCGGCCGCCCATGCGTAATGCTGTCCGAAAGGGCTGCGCTAGTGGCAGTGGAGAACAGGGGGACGAGACCACATGAACCGGGAAGCAATCGAGTGCGACACGCTGCACCACCTATACAGGTACGCCCTGGCTCATGGCGCCGGCAGCGGCGTTGCGCTTACCGAACTCTCCGCGGCACTCGTTCTCCCTTCGTCCGAAGCCAAGGCCGCGGCGGACCAACTGGTCACCATGGGGCTGCTGCGCAGCCAGCAGGGAGAATGTTTCGTCGCGGTGTCTCCGGAGGAGGCGGCAGAGGCCGCCCTCGGCCCGTCGGAGCGTGACATTCGGCTGCGGCGCTTAAACATCGAAAAATCACGCAAGCAACTCATGTCGTTCGCAGCGGACTTCGAGTCGTTTGTGACCCCCACGGACGAGCATCACACCCAGTTCCAGGTGCTCGACCAGCTCACTGAAATACGTGCGGTCATCGAGGATCTCACCCATCAATGCCGTGAGGAGATCCTCACGGCCCAGCCCGGTGGCCGGCGTGAGGAGAGCGTCCTCGAGGAGGCGATGCCGCGCGACGAGGCGGCCCTCAAACGGGGCGTCCGTATGCAGATCCTCTACCAGCACACCGCGCGGTTCAGTCGCGGCACCACCGTCTATGTGGATCACGTGACGCAGCTCGGGGCTCATGTGCGCACACTGGACGACCACTTCACCCGACTGCTGGTCTTCGACCGGAAGACCGCCCTGATCGCAGTGCCCGGCAAACCCCAGGCCGCCGCCTTCATCCGGGAACCTCATGTGGTGAACTTCGTGACCGAGACCTACGAAAGGTTATGGCTGTCCGCCGAGACCTTCGAGGGTAGTGCGGCTACACGGACAGTGATCACCGATGACCTGCGGCAGAGCATCATCCGGCTCCTCACCGAAGGCATGACGGACGCCTCGATAGCCAAACGGCTGGGTATGTCGGTGCGCACCTGCCGCCGCTACATCGCGGAAATCATGGCCGAGCTGGGCGCCCAGAGCCGATTCCAGGCGGGATATACGCTCGCCGCCCGGGCAGCCGTCAACACCTGCCCCCCGGACAAGCCCTAGGCGTCCATCGGTTCATGCGCGCTCTCCGGAAGCCGGAGGTAGACGATCCCCGACACCAGACAGAGCGCAGCCACGTACCACGGAAAAGCCTCCGCCACCCCCATGGCGTTGAGAGCCGTCCCTACATAGGGGGCCGTCCCTCCGAAAACGGCCACTGTGATCGAGTACGGAAAGCCGATGCCGGCCGCGCGGACCTGCGCCGGAAACACCTCGGAGTTCACCGCTGCCGCAATCGAGGTGTACCCCGTGAGCAGCAACGTTCCCGCACACTGCACAAGGAGCAGCGACAGCACGGACCCGGAGGTGATGAGGCCGAGAAGCGGCACGCAGAGGACGGCAGTCCCCACCCCGAAGCCCACCAGGAGTGGGCGCCGGCCCACCCGGTCCGAAAGGATTCCGCCCAGCGGTTGCATCAGGGCGAAGAAAACCAACGAGACAGTACCGACCAGCAGCGCCTGCCTCTTGTCGAAACCCTCGTTCACCTGCGCGTATGTAGGCAGATACGAGGTCCACGTATAGAAGGCGATGGTTCCGCCGAGCGTGATGCCACAGATCAGGAACGACTCCCGGGGATGCTTGCGCAACGCATCGAAGAGGCCGGGACGGTTCTCCAACTGCCACTTTCCGCGTGGCTCCTCGGCGCCACGCCGGATCCAAAGGCCCACAAGGCTGAGTGCCGCGCCCAAAAGGAACGGCAGCCGCCACCCCCAATCGCGCATGGCTTGCTCGGAGAGGGAGAACACGACCAGCGTCGCCGTGCCTGAGGCGAGTATCTGCCCGACCGTGGCGGACAAGTAGTGGAAGCTCGAAAACAGGCCGCGTCTGCCATGCCCCGCAGATTCCACCAGGAACGTGGTACTGGCGGTGAACTCGCCGCCCGCCGAGATCCCTTGGAGCAACCGTGCGACAACCAGCACGATGGGCCCCAGCACGCCCGCCATGGCATAGGTGGGGGTCACCGCGATCATCAGGCAGCTGACGCCCATCAACAACACCGTCGTCGTCAGCGCGATCCGACGGCCGTGCCGATCGGCTATGGCGCCGAGCAGCAGCCCGCCCAGGGGCCTGGCGAAGAAGCCGACGGCGAATACGGCGAATGTCGAAAGGAGCGGCACCAGCGGATTTCCGGCACCGTGCGGAAATATCTCATCGGCGATGTAAACGGCCAGAAACGTGTACGCATGCCAGTCGTACCACTCCACCACGTTGCCCACGGTGCCGGCGATCAGTTGCCGGACCCCGCTGGCGGGGGGACGCGTGATGGGGGTGTCCGGCACCGGCGACCAGTACGTCATATGCACTCATCCAATATGCGCTTCTAGTGGGACTCATTCGGCCGGCACGCCAGGCGTACCGAGCCGGCCGCGGGAGCGTTCGCGAGCATGGACTCGGCGCCGTACACAGAACCATCCGCCGGCAAGGGCAGCCGCGATCAAAGGAATCACCATGACGGTCTTGCGTCCGACCTCCGGCTCACACCACATCAGCGCCAGAATTCCCAGCAGGAAAACGATGGTGGAGATCTGCGTAATGGGCGACAGAGGCAAACGGAACGCGGGGCGTTCCACCAGACCGGCCTTGGCTCGTCGGACGAACGCCAGATGACAGAGCATGATGATGCTCCAGGTGCTGACGGCGCCCAAGGAGGAGATGTTGAGGACGATCTCGAAGGCCCGCTGCGGTACAACATAATTGATCCACACACCCAGCACACAAACCGCCGCTGTGCAAAGTATTCCGGCATAGGGAACCTGACTGCGGCTCATACGCTCGGCAAATCCGGGAGCGGAGCCGTTCATCGCCATGGACCGGAGAATGCGCCCGGTGGAGTAGAGCCCGGAGTTGAGGCTCGAAAGGGCCGCCGTCAGTACGACGAAGTTCATCACATCACCGGCGGCCGGCGCTCCCACCGCTGTCAGCACGGTGACGAACGGGCTCTCATTGCCGCTGTACTCCTGCCATGGCATGAGGAGGACGAGCACGAGTACAGCCCCGATGTAGAAGAGCGCGATCCGCCAGATGATCGAATTGACGGCACGCGGGACGACCAAATGCGGCTGCGCGGTCTCGCCTGCGGTGATACCCACGAGCTCGACGCCCGAGTACGCGAAGACGACACCTTGCATCACGAAAATCACGGGAATGACACCGTTGGGGAACAGCCCGCCATGCCCCAGCATCGTCGCGGCCCCGGGCGTATACCCGCCCACCTCGTGTTGCTTGAGGAGCAGGAAGACGCCTACGACCAGGAAGGCGGAGATGGCCACGACCTTCAGCAGGGCGAACCAGAACTCCAGCTCTCCGAAGATCTTGACCGAGATCAAGTTGACGGAGAGCACGATGGCGAGGGCGAGCAGTGCCAGCACCCACTGCGGTATGTCGGTGAACATGCCCCAGTAGTGCGCATAGAGAGCGGCAGCGGTGATGTCGGCTATGCCACCGGTGGTCCAGTTGAGAAAGTACATCCAGCCCGCGATGTACGCGCCCTTTTCCCCAAAGAATTCCCGTGCGTACGACACGAAGGACCCTGAAGAAGGGCGGTACAGGATGAGTTCGCCCAGCGCTCGGACGACGAAGTAGGCGAAGAGTCCGCAGATCACATACGACAGCAGCAAGGCCGGACCTGCTTGTGCAAGGCGCCCGCCTGTGCCCAGAAACAGCCCGGTGCCGATGGCGGTTCCTATCGCCATCATCTTGATGTGCCGCGCCTTGAGCCCCTTGCGGTAGCCCTGGTCACCGCTATCGGTCGTGATGTCGAAAGGTGCGGACCGACTACTTGTACCCGGTTCGGATGCAGGGTCATGGACGAGTTGGTCGCTCACGTGTCATCTCACTCACATTCGTCGTCCGAAGAGACCCGCGACGCCCCCGGATAGAAAGGACCAGCGCAGGCAGTGATGTCGACGGCGACACCACTGCCTGCGGACGGGAAGGAGCTTTGGGGTGCGCTCTGGGCTGTCCTGCCTCATACCGGGAAAGGCGCCCCGTCACCCCCAGCCGGTGTCCTCACCCGAATCCATACCGCCCAGGCCGATCGTTGGGCCGCTCACAGCAGCGGTGGCAACCGCTCGGCCCCGACCGATGTCATCCAGAACTGCGGAAGGCGGTTCTCCGAAGGCCGCAACGGCCAGAAAGAATCCGGCGAGCAGGGGCTTACTCAGACGACTCACAGCATGTTCCTCACACATCGGTGTTTGTTCGTATCGCGTACCGCGATGTCCGGCCAGGCTGATTGCGTACGAAGCGATGCACAGCGGCAGGCGTGCATCACACTGCCAGGAATTGCAGGAAAATGGGATCCGCGAGGCGATCAACAAGCTGCATGGCAGCTAGTTGCAGTACGAGAAACCCCGGGATGACGGCACTGTTGATGCCCTCTTGATAATCGCCGAACCAGCAGAATCGAACCCTGATTTCTCTGGCCGGGGAAGCACCGGCGCAAAGAATTCCCCTGTTCCGGTTACGGGGGCCGAGCCGCCAGGGCTCGCTGTGTGTGCCCCGAATTCTCCGCACCAGTGGGTCACACCGATTCCGCCGTCGCGGCCCGTCCTGCGACGCGCAGACGCAGGGCTGTCTGCGCCCGGTCAAGGGCGGCATGGAGTTCCCGCGGAGATGAGGCCACCGCGGTCGCGAAGGCGACGCGGCCATCGATCAGGGCCTTGCGAGGCGGGGAGACCACATCGCCGGGCGCCACTAGTGGCACCAGCAGGTCCATCTCGGCGGGCAGACCGGCCCGCTCGAAGTCGACCGACTCGATCAGTGAGTCGTTGTGCGGCGGGTAGAAGAAGCGGACACCGGCCACCGCTTGCTTCGAGGCGGCCGTTCGCGGCTCCCCGCCGCAGGCCACGGTCGCCGCGGCAAGGCCGGGATCAATTCCCGAGGCGCGCATCCCCAGGTACGGGATGAGGTCGCCGCCCAGTCGTCCGTTGACCTCGATCACCTTGGGACCCTGCGCCGTGAGTTTGAGTTCGGTGTGCGTCCATCCGTCCGTATAGCCCAGCGCGGTGTGCACTGCTTGCAGCATGTTCCGGAAGCCCGGGTCGGCCAGCAGCGGTTCATCGCTGTCGACGGTGTGCCCGGTCTCCTCGAAGTACGGCGCGAAGCCCACCTCCTTCCGGGCCAGGAACAACGGGGTCACCCGGCCCGCGCGTACCACCGAGTCGACGCTGACTTCGGGACCCTCCACGTACTCCTCGACCAGCACGCCCTGGTCGAAGACGGGCGTATGCGGGACCGGGACGTCGCGGGTTGCGGTGAACTGATCGCCCAGCTGCGCGCCATCCTGCACCAGGACCACGCCCTGGCTGCCGCCAGCGGCCCGCGGTTTGATCACCACCGGGTAGCCCAGTCCGTCCGCCGCGGCCAACGCCGCATCGAGGTCCGAGACCACGTCGAACGCCGGCTGGGGCAGGTTCTGGGCGGCCAGCGCGGACCGGGTCGCGAACTTGTCACGGCACCGCCGCACCGCATCCGGCCTGGTGCCGGGCAGACCGAGTTCCTCGGCCACCAGGGCAGCCTGCACGATGTGCTCCTCGTGCCAGCTCATCACCCCACTGACCGGCTGCTGTGCCGCGATCCGCCGGGCAGCGGCCCGCACGGCGTCTGCGCCGGTGTCCGGTACCTGTGTGAAGCCTGCCAAGTAGGGCCGTTCCCAGGTGGGTTCGGCATTGTTGATCAGGTGGACGCAGTAGGAGGTGGATATCGAGCGCAACAGGTATTCGCGATATTCACGTAACCCGTTCGTGACGAGCAGCAGCAGCGGCATCTGGTCAGGCAGTGTCATGTGAAAGCGTCCTTCGTCTGCCGGAATAGTGGCGAAGTGGTCAAGACAGGCATTAATTGAGCTGCCGGCGGACGACCGGTGCGGCGGTTTCCGGCGCCGGTTCAGCGGCCGCCACCCTGCGCGCGCACACCAGACTCAGCAGGCCGGGCAGGGCGGCAAGCGCCATCATGACCACCACCATCGCGGTGTAGTTGCCGGAGTCGAGCAGGGGTCCGGCGATCACCGAGCCCACCGGCAGCGCGCTGAGCATGAGCGTCCGCATCAGGGTCATGGTGCGGCCGCGCAGCTCTTCCGGGGTGTGCGCATATCGCACGGTCTGCGATGACACCGTCACCATAGCGTCGGGCAGGCCGAAGACGGCCTGCCCGAGGAGCACCAGGAGCGGATGGGCGCCCAGCAGCAGCAACAGGCCGGCTGCGGCGGTCAGTTGAAGCAGACCGATCCGCCGCATCGGGCGCGCCGCGGGCCGGATGACGCCGGCGATGACCGAGCCGGCCAGCTGGGCTCCGGCCAGGACGCCCGCCAGCGCACCGAGCATCGTCGCGCCGCCGGGCAGCCGTTCGTGGGCCAGCCATGGCTGCGCCACTGTCAGCATGCCCAAGGAGATGTTGAACAGCGTGAAGGTGACCGTGATGACCAGCATCACCTGGTCGCGCCGGATGAAGGAGACCACCGGCGCCCAGGCGGTGGGACGGGCCACGGCCTCGTCGTCCACAGCACGCTCCGGCCGCGCCAGCCGGGCCTTCATGCTCAGTACCGTCAGGGCGAAGGCGAAGTAGCTGGCCGCGTCCACGGCCAGCACCCAGTTGGCGCCGATCAGCGGAACCAGCGCCCCGCCGACCATCGGGCCGAGCAGACCGGCCGCGCCGGTGGCCGCCGCTTCGAGCGCGACCGCGGTGCTCAGGTGGGGTGCAGGTACCAGGTCCGGGATGACCGTGGGGATGATCCCGATGGGCAGGATCTTGCCCAGACCGTAGACGGCGGCCACGACGTACAGGTGCCAGAGGGCGAGTTGGCCGAGGACGGCGAGCAGGGGGATGCAGAGCATCACCATCCCGCGGATCACACAGTCGGTCACCAATAGCACGCGCCTGGAGAACCGGTCGACGAACTTTCCCGCCAGCAGGCCGCCGACGATGACCGGGGCGAAGTAGCACGCGCCCAGTATCGTCAGGCTGCCCGCGCCCCCGGTGGACACCGAGAGCCATGACATCGCGATCCAGCTGGCGCCATCACCGATCAGGCTGACCACCGCGCCCAGCCATAACTTGCGGTAGTCGGCGATGCGCAGCACCGTCAGATACGCCTTCACCGTTCGCGCCTCGGAACACGCTCGGCACCGATCCCGACGAAGCACATCAGCGCCGGCCTGTCACCGCGGTTATGCCAGTTGTGGCGGGTGCCCTGCTGCACGACGCAGGTGCCCGGGGTCAGCAGGACCTCCGCACCGTCGTCGAGTTCCAGGTATAGCTCGCCCTCCAGGCAGATGGCGTAGTCGAGAGTGTCGGTGGTGTGCATGCCGGAGCCGTCCGGCTCAAGGACGTCGATCAGTCCGGGTAGTTTCGTGGACACCTCGGCCGCGAGCCGGCCCGGGTCCCCCAAGGGCTCGGGTGTGGTCGACTCCGGTGCATAGCGTGCCAGCAGGAACCGGGTACCCCCCGTACCGGCGAAGAAGGGAAGCGTCTTCGGCTGCTGTGGCTCATTGCCGACAATGGCGTGTCCGTCGTCCGTCCCCCACAGCAGATAGAACTCTGAGCCGGGTATGGCGCCGACGGCAATCGGTTCCACTTGCTCGTCACGGAGCACCATGGAGCTGTCGTCGGGGCGACGACCGGTGACGACGAGGCGGGGTTGAATCGTCATCCTTTATCTACTCCTGCGTGAGGGATGGCGGGGGAAGGGCACGGCACAGCGGCGCGTTCGTCGACACCGGACGGCGCCGACCGGCCTGCTCACGAACCCGGCTGGCAGCCTGTCTGACCGGTTCTTGGGGGCAGGCGGAATCCGGCCACTTTGTTGCGTACCCGGCTTGTAGGGAAGGCCCACCGGCCCGGCGTCCGTCGTGCCGCCGTCGTGGCGGGTGAAGACCTCGCATGGGGTCAAATGCACGAAACCGCACGGCCATTCACAGGCTATGGGGCATTGATCACCGCTCTCAAGGTAGCGCATGTCACAGCACGGCGATGAGCGGGAAGGGGGAAGGGAAATAGGCAGGGTAGCGATCAGCCACAGGACGATTGCAACCGACCGGCGGGCGGTTACGTTGGCTCCATGACCGCCCTGGATGATCTCGCAGAGTCCTACGTCGAAGAGTTCGCGCGCCTGGACCCGTGTCAGGCCGCGATGATGGGCGTTGCCGGGCAGGAGTCGGCGCTGACCGACTACTCGCCCGACGGCTGGGCGGCCAGGACCGATCTGGCGCGCCGCACACTGACCGACCTCACCGCCCTTCCGGTGGCCGGCGAGCGGGAGCGGATCGCGGCGCAGGTGCTGCGGGAACGGCTGGAGCTGGAGCTCGCGCTCGCCGACGCCCGGATTCCCGATGCGGACGTCAACGTCGTCGACGGCCCGTTGCAGCGGCTCCGCCAGGCCGTCGAGCTGCTCGACCAAGGCGACCGGACGGCCTGGCCGGACGTGGCCGCCCGGCTCCGCGGCGTCCCGGCCTCGCTGATGGGCCATCAGGAGAGCCTCGCCGCCGCGCGCCTGGACGGCCGGATCGCCGCGCGACGGCAGATCGCGGGCACTGCGGGGCAGTGCGCGGAGACGGCCGGCTACTTCACGGAGCTGGCCGGCCGCTGCCCGGTCGCCGGCCATCAGGAGGAGGTGCGCCGGGCCGCGCTGGCCGCCGGGCAGGCCCTCGCCGGCTTCGCCGGCTTCCTCACCCGCGAACTGCTGCCGCACGCTCCGGCCCAGGACGGCGTCGGCAGGGACCGGTACATCATGGAAGTCCAAAAGCACCTGGGCAGCAGCGGTCTGGACCTGGAAGAGACGTATGCCTGGGGTTGGGAGGAACTGGCCCGGATCGAGCGGGAGATGCAGAACCTGGCCGGGCAGATCCTGCCGGGCGAACCGCTCACGGCCGTGTTCGCCGCGCTCGACGCCGACCCGGCCCACCAGGTCCACGGCACCGAGGCGTTCCGCCACCACCTCCAGGACCTGGCCGACCGGGCCCTGGACGAGCTGGACGGTGTGCACTTCGACATTCCGCCGGCGCTGCGCCGCATCGAGTGCCGCATTCCGCCCACCGCCGCCGGTGGTATCTACTACCTGGCCCCCACCGAGGACCTCTCCCGGCCCGGACAGGTCTGGTGGACCGCCCCCGGCCCGAACGCGGCGATACCCACCTGGACCGTTCCGTCGATCATGTACCACGAGGGGGTGCCGGGCCACCATCTCCAGCTGGGGAGTACGGTGCTGAACCCCGCGCTCACGCGTTTCCAGCGCGTGGCGTCCGAGCTCCATGTCGCCCACGCCGAAGGGTGGGGTCTGTACGCCGAGCACCTCATGGCCGAACTGGGCTTCTACCCGTATCCGGCACACCGGCTGGGCGCCCTCGCCGCCGGCCAGCAGCTGCGCGCCGCACGCGTCGTCTTGGACATCGGCCTCCACCTGGCACTGAAGATCCCGCGCGGGACCGGCTTCCATGAAGGAGAGCGCTGGAACCGGGAACTGGGCCGCGCGTTCCTGGGCAGCCGTGTCCCCGAGGCGGACACCGTCCTGGACTTCGAGATCGACCGCTACCTGGGGCTGCCCGGCCAGGCACTGGCCTACAAAGTGGGTGAGCGCGCGTGGCTGGAGGCGCGGGAGGCCCAGCGGCGGGCCAAGGGCGCCGGGTTCGACCTGAAGGCGTTCCACCAGGCCGCGCTGGATCTGGGCCCGATGGGTATGGATCTGCTCGCCGTCGAACTCGCCCGGCTGTGAACCTTCTACGCGTCGCCTGGAAAGCGTGACGCGGGCTCTGGCGCGGCCCGGACACCTCACCGCGGCGTTTCCCGGCCCGAGGGGCCGTCCGCCCGGCCCTGGCTCGCCCCGACGGCCCGGCCGCCCGGCACGCGCACCTGCCGGTGCTCGTCCGGCGGGCCCATGCCGTCCTCCGGCTTGGCGAAGTACCGTACGAGCGGCCCGGTCATCACGGTCGTGACCACGGCCATGACGACCATGACCGCATAGAGCCAGCCGTCCAGCAGCCCGGTCTCCAAGCCCACGCTCAGCGCGATGAGTTCGGTCAGTCCGCGCGTGTTCATCAAGGCGGCCAGCAGGGCCGATCTCCTGGGCGTCAGCCCCTGTGACCTGGCGCCGAGCCAGGTGCCCGCGAACTTCCCGGTGACCGCCACGACGAGGATGAGCGCGAAGTCCCACCACCCGGACGAACCGACCTGCGAGAGATCGACGTTGAGGCCCGCGACGATGAAGTACACCGGCAGCAGCAGCGTGGTGGGGAACTGCATACGGTGCAGGAGGGCCGCGCGGAACCCGACGTCATCCCTGCGCGGCATGACCAGGCCGAACAGGAACGCACCGATCACGAAGTGCAGTCCGAGGGCCTGTGTCACCGCTGCGGAGGCCAGCACCCCGATCAAGGCGATCGCAAGACTTCCGGTGGAGTTCGGCCCATGCACCCCGTTTCTGCTCAGCACCCTCTCCAGCAAGGGTCTGACACAGGTGAACAGCACCACCGCGTAGGGCATGGCCAGCAGTACTCTCCAGTGATCCGCTCCCCCTCCCCCGGCGATGACCTGCACAGCGGCGAGGGTGAACCAGGCGGCGAGGTCACAGACGGCCGCCGCCGACAGCGCGACCGTCCCCAGCCACGTGCCGCTCATCCGCCGTTCCGCGAGAATGCGGGCGAGTACGGGGAACGCGGTGACCGACACCGCGACCGCGATGAAGAGGACGAAACCCGGACGGCTCGCGGGGTGCCGGTCGCGGAGGAGGTGGAGCGCGAGCACCGAGCCGAGGACGAACGGCACGAGCGTGGAGCCGATGACGGTGCCCACGGCTATCCGGCCGCTTCCCCGGATCCTGCCGAAGTCGCATTCAAGCCCGATGGCGAACATAAAGAGCACCAGTCCGAGATTGGCGAGTGCGCTGAGGTAGGGCCGCACGTCGACCGGGAAGAGCGTGGTCGCCACGGCGCCGTGGAACAGCGTCGGGCCCACGAGGAGACCGCCGATGATCTCGCCGATGACCGCGGGCTGGCCGAGTGCCTCGGCGACCCGCCCGGTGACCCGCGCCATGAGGAGGATCAGGGCGATATCCGCCAGCAGGATCGCCGTATGGAATTCGGTCACCGCTCCCCCGGGCGCACTCCGTGGAGCGTCCGCAGCAGGTCCACCAGCTTCTCCTCGGTTTCCTTCAGTTCGAGGGCGGCGCACCGTATCTGGCTCACGTCCACGGTTCCGGTCACCTTGCCGAGCAGCAGCTGGTTCTGCACGCCGAGGGCCTGGGCCACCGCTCGGCCGGCCAGTGCCTCGGCCTGCGGGTCACCGGACATCCGCCGCACGTAAGCCTGGAGCAGGGTGCGCGAGCCCTGATAGAGCGCGAAGGCGTCGTGCAGGAGCGCGATGGCCCTCTCCCGCGCGATCCAGGGGGAGGTGAGCAGGTCCTCGATGTCCGAGAACAACGCACGGCTGTCCCGGTGGTTCCGCAGGACCTCGGTGAACGACTCCCTGGTGCCGGGTTCGGCCTCGGATGCCTCGAACGGCCGGCTGGTGAGGTACCGGACGCAGCGCAGTTCGCCGTTGTCAAAGCCGCTCGCGATCGTCTGCTCGGGATAACGGTACCGGCACAGCAGGCTCGCCGGATTGTCATCGATGATCGACCACTCCGCAGTGTCGGCGTGGTACTCCCGCAAGATGACGGTGTGGGTCAGGTGCTTGGTACGGAATTCAGGGCAATGCGGCCAGTAGAAGACGTCCCCCACCATGGCCACGCACCCTTCCGTGCGTACGGTTTCCAGGATCAGGGGACGGGCCTCCGCGTACGTCTCGAAGGTGACTTCCTGCGGGGCGAACCCGATCCTCGCCAAGTCTTCGGGGGCGAAGTAGCCGCTCTGGAAGGCGAATTTGGGACGCTGCTGCCGAACGATCTGGTCGAGGATTTCGTCCGTGCTGACGAGGCACCGGTGGAACAACTGATGGAGCCGCGGCGAGCGTTCGGCCAGCATCACCGAGGACTGCCGCTGGTGGCAGTTCAGAAAGAGCCGACTGTACAGCTCCCGGTCGTAAGGGTAGATGGCATCCTTCATTCGCTGCGCCCTTCCGGTGTGGCAGCACGACGGGTACGGGCGCGGATCACAGCGTGCGGGTCATGAAGACGCTGTTGGGGTCCTCGCGATACTCCGAGAAGGGCGGGCAGTAATCGAACCCGAACTTCTTGTACAAGGCGCGGGCAGGTTCGAAGGGCTCGGTCGATCCCGTTTCGAGACTGAGCCGGCCGTAGCCCATCCGCTGGGCTTCGGAGATCATGTGCGTCAGCAGTTGGGAGGCCAGACCCGAGCGCTGGCATGCGGGCGCGGTGCGCATCGATTTGATTTCGGCATGTGTGCCGTCCAGCCGTTTGATGGCGCCGCAACCGACCACGGTCCCGTTGTCCCACCCGGTCCAGAACGTGACCTCGGGCCGCCGCAGCCCGTCGAGATCGAGGGCGTGCTTGCTCTCCAGCGGGGTGATGAGCCGCATCTCCCGGACATGGTCTTCGAGGAATTCGGCGATCTCGGGTCCGGACAGGTCGTCGACTACGATGTGCATTTCCGCAAGCCTTTGTTTGGTTCGATGGATTTGACGATCACTGCGCCGGACGACCGGTGGTTCATGTCGTCATGCTCCTGCGAGGAGCGCGCATGCCGAGAGCCCCGGGGCCGAGGACTGGGCCAGGTACGTCTCTCCCGCATGAATTCCCACCCGATGCCGGTAATCGACGAGGTTGATCAGCCAGTCGGAGTTTCCGCAGTGCCCGTAGGAGCGCAGCGTCTCCGTGAAGTGCAGCTTCTCCCTGCCGATACCGGCGGCCATCGCGCTGAACAGCGTCACCGGTTGGTACAGGTTGGTGGGAAAGACCTTCGTCACGTCCTCGATCTGCCGGCCGCTCCCCCGCAGGACCTTGTCGAGCGCCTCGTGGGCGACCTTCTGCCGTGAGGCGAAGGAGTCCTCGCCGATGAGGCCCAGGGGGTCGGTGCGGGCGTCCGAGGAGAGCAGCCGCAGAGCCCCGGGGTGCACACGGCTGATCAGGCAGCTCACGACCGCGTCACTGAAGAGCGCGAAGGATCTGACCCGGGCCCGGTCGGAGGGGGTGAAGTCCAGTGACACCAGGACGACGTTATTAATTCCCGGGTCGGCGAACAGGTCCCAGCCGTACTTCAAGGCCGTCAGGGAACTACAGCATTGCCGGCCCGAGAGGATCAACGGGGTGCAGTCCGTCATGCCCGCGGCCGTGAGGACCCTGACGGCGAAGTCGGGCGCGAGGGCCCCGAGTACCGCGTCGCTGGTCGCGAATACCACCTGGTCGACGTCGGCGGCCGGCACCGCGTGCTCCTGGAGGGTCTGCCGTAGCGACTCGACGACATATCCCTCGACGGGGCCGGACATCTTCCGGAACGTGCCGCAGCCCATCGCGCCGAAATCCGTGTCCGGGGATTCCGTCTGCCATAACGCCTCGAAGTCCGGTATGTCGTGAGGCTTCACTTCCAGATCGCCGAACGTGCAGGCAAAGGAGCCTACGCTGACGCTGTGCTGATCAGGAGTCATTCTTTCCCTCGCGCGATGGAGCGGCCGGGTCGGGTTCGGTTGCTATGCGGACGACGCCGCGTGGAATTCCTCGTCTATTTCCTGGAACACCGATAGGATGCCGTCCACGTCGTTCAGCCTGGACACCCAATCCGGCTTGAGCACCACGGTGTTGCCCGCGTGCTCCTTGATGTAGTTCGCGACGATCAGGATCATGTTGAGCGAGCTGATGCCGAGCTCGTCCCTGGTCTTCGCCTGAGCCACATCGTCGTACGTCACCTCGCGGGCCACGGGCTGGGTGCCCAGGAAGTCGACGAACTTCCGCAGGTTCGCGTTGTCGGACACGGTGGGCTCCAGATCGGCTCGCTGATCGGTGCTCATCAACGACCAACCTTCCGGAAGGGGAATCCGTTCAGATTCTTCTCGTGGATCCGGTTGTGCCCGTACCGGTCCTCGCCGGAGACCAGCACGCTCCCGTGGTAGTCGAGGTTGATCGTGTCCCCGAACTCGTTCAGCTCACTGACGTTCTCGTACACCTTGACCGAGGGGGAAACGTACCGGGAAGCGAATCCCAACCGGGTCGTGTCGCTCACATTGGGCAGCGACCCATGGATGCACTTGGCCAGGAAGATGACGAACTGCCCCGGCTTCATCTCCATGTTGACGATGTCTTCCTGGTCCGGATCCCAGTCCTTGTCGAGCTGGAGCTCCGAGTAGTCATAGCCGAAGAAGTCATGGGACTTGCTCTCCACGTTCCTCGTCAGGCTCTTGCTCTCGTCGTAGTACCACTTCTTGTGGCTGCCCGGGATGAACCGCAGGCAGCCGTTCTCCTTACTGGCCGGGGAGAATGCCGTCCACACAGTCAGTTCCTGCGTGAGGTACGTGCTCTCCTCGGTGTACTTCAGGGAGGGCGTCGCATCCGTGGTGGTCTCGCCGACCACGAACGTCTCGACCTGGTGCCAGCCCGTGCCCGTGGCTCCCGGCTCCTTCTGGAAGATGTTGGTCTTCCAGGACAGGATGTCGTCACCGATGAGGCTGCGTAGCTTGTGTACGATCGCCGGCTGGCTGACGTGTTCGGACAGCGTGTTGCAGTCCAGGTGCCGGTCGTAGTTGATGATCGTGGAATCGTGTGGCTTGTTCTCGGACATGACCATCTCGATCATCGCCTGGTTCCAGAGCAGCGGCGCCTGCTCGGCCGGGTAGAGATCGAACGGTCCGACGAAACCGTTCTCCTTGAAGAACTCCACCTGCTCGTCGGTCAGTCCCAAGGGGGTGTTGTCAGTCACCTTCGTGCCCTTCTGTGGTCGGCGCTCCGGATTACCTCACCGAATGCGCGAACGGACTTGGACTTGCACTGTGAGATTCACGCAGCGAGCACGCACTCTCGCGATTGTTCGGGTTCCGGCATGCGGGACAACGCATCACGCGGACAGCGGACGGCGCGCAGGGACCGGTCCGCCGGGAACCGACGTCATCCCGCCGTGTCCGCCGACGACTTCAGCTTGTTCTTGCCCAGCAGACGTTCCGCGTTCTTGAAGAAGAACAGATCACGGTCCGCATCGGACATGGTCTCCGGGAACGCGCCCTCTTTGGTCAGCTTCTCGACGAGGTCGACCTGGCGGCCTTGGAGACGGAAGACCGGCCAGTCCGTCCCGAAGAGGATCTTGTGATTGATTCCCCGTCGGAAAAGGGTGTTCAGGGCCGCGGTACCAAATGCCTCGTAACCACTCACGTCCACATAGACATTGGGCCGGTTGTTGCACAACATCGCGCATTCGTCCGGATAGTGGACGCTGCCGTGCGCCAGGACGAAGTCGATTCCGGGGAAGTCCCTGGCCGCCTTGTCGACGAAGATCGGCTGTGCGATCTCGAAATCCAGAACCGGGGAGGTCGCGCCGATGTGCGACAGCACTGGCAGGGAGTACTCGGCACAGATCTCGTAATACGGGTACAGCAGATCATCCGACAGCTTGTATCCGCAAGGCGGGTACAGCTTCATTCCGTCGAAACGGTAGTCAACGATCGCCTTCTCGAACAGGGCGATGCCGTCCGCACCCCACCTAGGGTCCACCCCCACCAGGACCCGGAACCTTCCGGGGTGTCGTTCGACGACCTCTTTGTGGTGGTCGATGATCTCGGCGATGCTGTGCGTACTGTCCTTCAACGCGTAGGTGAAGTCAGGAACCAGGAGAACCGCCTCGCTGATCCCGGCCTCGTCCATCTGCTTGACCAGTTCGTCGCACAGCGGGTCCCCGAGCGTACTCGCGTGCATCTTCGCGACCTTGTCCGTGGTCACCGGCAGCCCTTGGCTCGCCAGTGCCACCGTCATGTTGTCGACGACGCCGCTCTGAAACGACCGGGGGAAGCACATCTCAGAGGCGATATGGCAGTGGAAGTCGATGACTTTCGGAGCGTTGCTCATGACCTGGGCCTTTCAGCTCTTGCGTACGATGTCGATGATGTCGGAAACATCCTCGGCGCCGATGAACCGATCCACCTTGCTGAAGGCATCGATTCCGGCCTGCTCCTCCAGGACGAAGACGATGCTCATCAGGGCGAGCGAGTCGATGCCCAGGTCTGCCCGCAGGTTCATCGACGGCGTGACACCCCCCTTCGCCGCTGCCTTGGGAAGGACACTGCCGATGATCTGGCATATCGCTTCATCGGTAACCGGGCCCTGATTCATTCTCACACCTGCTTGCTGTCGGCCAGAATTTTCCGGACGACCGCGTTTCGGTCGACCTTAAGATTTCTCGTGAGCAGACCGGACTCCACCGTCAGTTCTGCCGCCGGCCGGTGGACGAAATCCACAATCTGGTGTGATGCGGCCCGCTTCTGGTTGGCGCCGCGGACATACGCTTCCACTTCTTCCGCGTGCTGCGCGAACTGTTCTTCCTCAAGCCAGGAGATGCAGGTCAAGAGACCGTCCTGGCCCAGCGACGCAACGACCGCCTTCGTCGTCCGGCAGTTCTTCTCGATGTCCTCCTCAAGTTCCTCGGGATTGATCTTCACCCCGCTCCGGGTGAAGATGACGTTCTTCTTCCGGCCGATGAGGTGGAGGAATCCGGAGGCATCGATGCGCCCCAGATCACCGGTGGCGACCTTTCCCTCCGTGAGGAAGACACTCTGCTGGGTTTCCAGCCCTTCGAAGACGTAGCCCACGGCCTGCCGGGCCTCGGTGGTGACGACGATTTCCCCGTCGTCGGCAAGGGTGACGTCCACCCCGTCGACCGGCCGGCCCGCGCAGCCGATCCGGTGCCTCCCCGGCAGGTTGAAGGCGATCCAGCCGACCTCGGTGCTGCCGTACACCTCGAACAGCGGCGCCCCGAGCTGCTGGAAGAGCTTTACGGTCCGCGGTGGAACCGGGGCGGAGCCGGTGAGCATGAGGCGTACGCGGGAGCCGTACATGCCCGTCCATCTCCGGCCCAGCCGGGACCGCACGCCGAGGCCGAGCCGGCCTGGCGCCAGGGCGTGCAGGATGGCCGCGAGATGGTATGGCAGTTTGTCCCGGTCGCCTGCCGAGTGCACCCGGTTGTGGACGACCTCGAAGAAGGACGGCGGGCCGAGGATGATGGTCGGCTCGAATTCCCGCAGCTTCTGGAACATGCGCTCCGGGGCGACCACCGTGGCGTCGCAGCCGAACCAGACCGCCGTATACAGCAGATACCGCTGCTGGAAGTTGGAGAACGGCATCACGATGAGGATGTTGTCGTCCTCGCGGACCTGCCAGGCCCGGCCCGAGGTCCGAATGGTTTTCTCGACCCCCTTCTTGGACATCATCAGGCCCTTTCTGGTGCCGGATGTCCCCGAGGAGAAGGCGATGGAGAACACGTCCTCGGGCAGGCGGGGGTGAGCCTGTCCGGTCTCCTTCCGCTTCTGGAGCCGCAGCGGCCGGTCGCCGAGTACCGCTGCCTCCGGCGGGAGTTGCGAACCGGCCGCCGGAGGCGCGGTGAGCAACAGCGCGCAGAGGTCGTACTTCTCACACAGGTGCGCGGCATCGACCGGCTCCCCGCGCTCGCCCGGAAGGGCAACGGACACGCATTCCAGTCCGAGGAGCGCGAGGTCGGCGACGACCCACTCGTAGGAATTCGGCCCGATCAGTCCGACCTTGTCCCCCGCCCCGATCCCGCAGGTGCGCAGTTCCGACACAAGCCGGTCCACGTCCTCGTGGGCCTCGGAGAAGCTCCTGGTGACCGAGGTTCCGTCGAGGGAAAGGAAGCGCATCTTCCGGCCCGGGCGGGCCGCCAGCCGCTGGTGCAAACCGTTGATGGTCAATGGTGATCCTTGGCCGTGTCTCGGAGCGAACTCCGTTATCCGTCTTGTTCTGTTCCGGCTCGGTGCCCGTGAATTCCTGCGGCTGCCCGTCCGGCAAGCGTCCGGCGACTGCCCGCGCCGGGCTCGGTCGGCCCCAGCCGGTATCGGGTGCTTCGGCCACGGCGTGCCGCGACAAAGCAGCCGCGCGCCCGGTTGTCCGGCCCCTGCTCAGGTGGTCCACATGCCCCCCACGCTTGCCGTCAGGCACTGTCCGCCCGCCACACCTCCTCACGCATTGCGCGGTCGCTGCACCGACCGGCATCAGGCTGCCAGAATTCGCACCCCAGACGATCGGCATCGGCAAGCATCAAGCTGCATGGCAGCAAGATGCCCGCGCCCCCTGCCGCGATGAGTTCCGAACGGATAGCGCGTCTGTACCGGTGACCGCCGGGCAGCGTCGCACGACGCTGCCCGGTGCTGAGGGCTCTGCGGCCGTTGATGCCTCGGTGCTGACTTCGTACCGCTCGGGCGGGGGAGATGCGAAGTCCTCGGTGAAGGGCGCGTCGTCCAGCAAATTCTCGGCGTCGATGTCCCCTGTGCCGCCCTCGGTGACCAGCCGCCGGAAGAGCTTGCGTACGTCGTGGTGGGAGTGAGCAGCGATGAACAGGTTCACCTCCGCGATGGCGACTCCCCCAAGCGCAGATCGTCCAATGGTCCGTGGGTGGAGTGACGTCCTGCCCCTGGCAGTCCCACGGCGCCGGGTCTGGAGCCGTAGACGTTCTGCGAGTGTTCGGGGTCGGCCGGCGCCTTCTTTAGGTATCGGGCGTAGACCGGTTGCGCCAGCCGGTACAGCGCCGCGTCAGCCGGGTCAACAGCGATGTCCCAGTGACCAAGGCCGGCTTCTTCCAGCAGGCCGCCCGTGACCTGCCCTCCGGGGCCGAGCCTGAACCGGGCTCCGGGCCGGCAGGCTACGGCCGGGACCACCAGAAGCGCGCCACGTTCCGTCGTTGCCCGGCGAGTGGATGCTCACTCGGAGCGCAAGCACATTCTCAAGAAGGGCGTTAATAGCGGCCGGATTCCGAAAATCGAGCCTGCACAGCAGCCCGACATCCGAGGCCATCCGTCCTCCCGAACCCACGCCACGCGACCGGGCGGACGTGACATGCCATCAGGTAGAGGTGGCACTACGTCATCAACGTCAGCAGCGAGTCAGCATGCACCCTGTCAGAGGTGATGACAGCTGGCGGCAAATGCACATGCTTCAATCCGCCCTACACCGCCCCTGAGCTGCAAAAATGCTGGTCGCCCCGCTACATCCACAACATCGCCGCCGACCTGGCGCCAGTGTAAGCTGAAGAGGCGCCGCACCCAGCGCCTGGCGGCTTGCCATGCTCATACATCTCCACACCAGCACTGCTTCTGATCAGGCGGCTCACGGCCTGACGTCAAGTCGACTTCCAGGGCAGCACCGACATCCCAGCTCAGCCTTCAGGAAGCTGTCGTCGAACGCAGGGCCCTCGCCGGAGCCAGCCGACGGAGGTCCCTCACCTGTTATCACAGGCGTCTGACCAACAGTGCCGACGCACCTGGACCACAAGGACCTGGACAGCGAAAACGCTTCTGATCTAGGCCACCTGGACCGCGCAAGACGCTTTCTACAACCTGTGCCAGGTGGGACCGTCAGCTCGGAGCGGGCGGCTGCGGCCAATCCAACAGAGCCGCAGCCCTAAGGTCTGCATCAGCCAAGATCCGGACCATTCCTGGGCCAGCGGTCCCGGCAAAGTCCCCACCGCTGCCATACCCGCAGGTCAGCGAGCTGCTTGCGCTGTACCCCCAGCAGACGAAGAACCTGCTGAGCGTTCCGGACACCTGTACAGCCGACTCCACTCAGCGCCTCGAACTCTCAGCGCCCCACCGTACTCACGCAGCCAGCGGGGCGCCTGACCAGGACACAGAGCACCTGACGACCCATCAGAACGAGCGTCAAATGAGCGTCAAGATGCCTCGGAGAGCGTCATTTCAGCGTCAAGATATCGCCCGTAACGCCCACACCGCACATAACGCCCACCACCCAAACCCGCAGGTCAGGCACCCTTTGCCGCCCTCTCAAGGATCACGACGCACTCCACATGATGCGTCATAGGAAACAAATCAAACGCCCGCATCCGCCGCGGTACATACCCCGCCTCCGCGAAGTACTTCAGGTCGCGGGCCAAGGCTGCCGGGTCGCAGGCGACGTAGGCGATGCGGCGGGGGGTGAGGGAGGCGAGGTGGGTGACGGTCTTTTTGCCGGCGCCGGCGCGGGGTGGGTCGAGGACGACGAGGTCGACGTCGGTGATGCCGGTGCGGGGGAGGATCTGGTCGACCTTGCCGAGTTCGATGCGTACGCGGTCGAGGTCCTCGAGGTTGTGGCGGGCGTCCTCGACGGCGCGCTTGCCGGACTCGATGCCGAGGACCGCGCCCTTGTCGCCGACGCGTTCGGCGAGGGCGCCGGCGAAGAGGCCGACGCCGCAGTACAGGTCGAGGGCCATATCGCCCTTCTTCGGCATCAGGCCCTGCATGACGGCCTCGACGAGGAGGTCGGCGGCCTTCGGGTGGACCTGCCAGAAGCCGCCGTTGCCGACCCGCCAGGTGCGGTCGGCGGCGCGCTCGCGGACGAAGGGGCGGCCGTGGACGCGGTGGACGCCGCCGTCCTTCTCGCCGATGCGCAGGACGGAGACCGGCTTGTCGAGTTCGACGATGGGCAGGCGGCCGCCGGGGCGCGGGGTGAGGATGACCTGACGGTCGTGGGAGCCGGTGGCGGCGATCGCCTCGACGGTGGCGATCTGGGGCCACTCGCGCTTCTCGATGCCGAGTTCGGAGACTCCCGGTGCGGCGATCATGCAGTGGGTGACCGGCTCGACGTCGTGGGAGCGGTGCTTGCGGAGCCCCGCGTGACCGTCGGCGTCGACGGCGTACTGGACACGGGTGCGCCAGGCGGGGACCTCGCCCTTGGCGACCTTGTCGCCGGGGGCGGGCTCGACCGTGCCGTCCCAGTGGGCGTCGTCCGGCGACAGCCCGGCCAGTCGTTCCAGCTGTTCGGCGATGACCGAGGCCTTCAGGCGGCGCTGGGCGCCGGGGGCGGCGTGCTGCCAGTCGCAGCCGCCGCACTTGCCGGGACCCGAGAAGGGGCACGGGGCCTCGACGCGGTCCTTGGAGGGGCTGAGGATGTCGACGGCGTCGGTGCGCAGGAAGCGGGCGCCCTCCTCGCCGTCGGTGACGCGGGCGATGACGCGCTCGCCGGGCAGGGCGTGCCGTACGAAGAGGACCTGGCCCTCGTCGTTGCGGGCGATGCAGTGGCCGCCGTGTGCGACCGGGCCGACCTCGACCTCGTACTCCTCGCCGACCAGCGATTTCTTCGGTTCTGCCTGCATGGCGGGAGGGCTCCTGAGGTGGGTGGTGCGGGGGTGGTACGGCGGGACGCCGACCGTCAAGTCTACGTCCCACCGTGTCATGCCCCGGCCCCGTGCCGTGACGGGGCCGGGGCTGCGGCTCGCGCCTCGTCGGGGCATGTGGTGGCACCCGTAACTCGACGTGGTGTCCGTCCTGCCGCCCGTGCCTCCCCCGGTGTCCCGCCGAGCGGTGGCGCCGCTACTTCTTGGTGGCGGCCTTTTCCTTCTTCGGCTGGGCGACCGGGCCACGGCGGACCGCACCCGGAGCGTTCCACTCCGCGCGCTTGCGGGCGCGCAGCTTGGCGGCCTCGGAGGAGTCCAGCTGCCAGGGCACGGAGGTGACCATGACGCCGGGGGTGAAGAGGAGGCGGCCCTTGAGGCGCAGGGCGCTCTGGTTGTGGAGGAGGTGTTCGTACCAGTGGCCGACGACGTACTCCGGGATGTATACGGAGACGGCGTCGCGCGGGCTCTCCCGGCGCAGCGACTTGACGTAGTCGATGATCGGCCGGGTGATCTCGCGGTACGGGGAGGCCAGGACCTTCAGCGGCACCTCGATGCCGCGGCGCTCCCACTCCTCCCGCAGGGCCTTGGTGTCGGCCTGGTCCACGTCCACGCTGACCGCTTCGAGGCTGTCGGAGCGCATCAGTTTGGCGTAGTTCAGGGCCCGCAGAGTGGGCTTGTGCACCTTGGAGACCAGGACGAGGGAATGCACCCGGGAGGGGCGGACCACATCGTCGTCGGGGGTGTCCTCGGCGGCGATCTCGTCGGCGACCCGGTCGTAGTGGCGGCGGATCGCGGACATCGTCACAAAGAAGATGACCATGCCGAGCAGCGCCACCCACGCGCCGTGGGTGAACTTCGTCAGGAGGACGACGACGAGGACGAGGCCGGTGAAGAAGGCGCCGAAGGCGTTGATGGCGCGGGAGCGGTGCATCCGGCGGCGCTTGGCCGGGTCGGTCTCGGTGAGCAGATGGCGGTTCCAGTGGCGGACCATGCCGGTCTGGCTGAGCGTGAACGAGACGAAGACGCCGACGATGTAGAGCTGGATGAGGCGGGTGGAGTCCGCGCCGTAGAGGTAGACGAGGATCGCGGCGGCGCCGGCCAGCAGGACGATGCCGTTGGAGAACGCCAGGCGGTCACCGCGGGTGTGCAGCTGGCGCGGCAGGTAGCGGTCCTGGGCGAGGATCGAGCCGAGCAGCGGGAAGCCGTTGTAGGCGGTGTTGGCGGCGAGGAACAGCACCAGTGCGGTGGCGGCGGCCAGGATGATGAAGAGGAAGGAGCCGTTGCCGAAGACGGCGGAGGCTACCTGCGAGATGACCGGGTCCTGGGTGTAGCCGGCGCCGAGCGGCTTGCCGTGCTCGAACAGGTCCTTGGCGGGGACCTCCGCCATCCTGACGTGGGTGGCCATGGCCAGGCCGATGATGCCGCAGAACATGGTGACGGCCAGGCCGCCCATGAGGGCCAGGGTGGTGGCGGCGTTCTTGGACTTCGGCTTGCGGAAGGCCGGGACGCCGTTGGAGATCGCCTCGACGCCGGTGAGCGCGGCACAGCCGGAGGAGAAGGCCCGCAGCAGGAGGAAGACCAGGGCGAAGCCGGCCAGCCCGCCCTGTTCGGCGTGGATGGTGAAGTCGGCGGTGGGGGCCTTCATCGTGTCGCCCATGACGACGCCGCGGATCACGCCCCAGATGATCATGATGAAGACGCCGGCCACGAAGACATAGGTCGGGATCGCGAAGAGCTTGCCCGATTCCCTGACGCCGCGCAGGTTCATCAGCGTCAGCAGCACGATGATGGCGATCGCGCACAGGGCCTTGTGCTCGACGACGAACGGGATCGCGGAGCCCAGGTTCTCCACGCCGGAGGAGATGGAGACCGCGACGGTCAGCACATAGTCGACGAGCAGTGCGCTGGCGACGGTGAGACCGGCCTTGGGACCGAGGTTGGTGTTGGCGACCTCGTAGTCACCGCCACCGCTCGGGTAGGCGTGCACGTTCTGCCGGTACGACGCGACGACGGTGAACATCAGCACCACGACCGCGACCGCGATCCAGGGGCTGAAGTTGTACGCAGACACACCCGCGACGGACAGGACGAGCAGCACCTCGCCCGGCGCATACGCCACGGAGGAGAGCGGGTCGGAGGCGAAGACAGGGAGTGCGATGCGCTTGGGAAGCAGGGTCTCCCCGAGCTTGTCGCTGCGCAGTGCGCGCCCGATCAAGATCCGTTTGGGCACGTCGGTCAGTTTGGACACGCAGAGGATGCTAAGCCTTCGTCAAGGTCTGCGCCCACCCGCTACCGGATCGGGTGGCTTCGACGGGGAGCACAGCGCGGCGAACCGGGCGCGTCTGCCCTGCTGAGGGGCCCAGTACAGCCCGTCGCCTCCACAGGATCCGCACGTCGCGCGCACGTCACGGCTCCGACAGGCCGACTCCGTGGCGTTCGTCACGTGGATGACCCGGCCCGTCACGGAGATGACCCGATCCGTCACGGGAACGGCGACGTCCGTCACGAAATGACGCTGCCCGTCACGCAGCGCGAGGTCAGATTCGCCGTGAAGAGGGGTAAGGGGTCATGGCGTGGTCATGGGTGGGCGGTCATGGGTGGGCAGTCATGGGTGGGCGGTCCATGCGTGGTCATGCGGAGGGGCCCGGAAGGCCGCTGCCTGCCGCAGTCACGCCTGCCGGGCGGCTCCGGCCCCGGTGCCGGCGGCTTCGGTGCCGGCCGCTCCGGTGCTCGCGGCCCGTGGGCGCCGGGCGTGGAGATCGCCCAGTCCCTGCCGGGTGGCGACCAGCAGCACCCGGTCCTGCGGCCGCAGGACGTAGCCGTCACCGAGCTCGTGCACCAGATGTGCCGGCTCGCGCTCCGCGTCCGGCGGTGGCGCGGCTGCCGCGCCGTCCGTCTCCGGGTCGTCGGGCGCGGAGGTGTCGACCGCCAGCACCCGTAGCCGGCCCGGCCGGAGCACCTCGGCGACCGTACGGCCCTCAAGCGCCACATGGCCGCGTGCCTCGACCCGGGCGACCAGCAGCACTTGGCGCTCGACCGGAATGGCCCCGAGGATCTGGCGGCCCATCATCGCGCCGGCGAAAGCGGGCGCGGCGAGGTAGGTGACGCTCCGGCTGCGGGTCAGCGCCCGCGGATGCGCGGCACGCAGGGTGCGGTAGACGGCGGTGGCGAACCGGTCGTCGAACAGCCGCAGTGTCACCCGCAGCCGCGGCTTGACCGAGCGGGCGTAGAGGGCGGCCTCCAGGTTGGTGGTGTCCTCGCTGGTCAGGGCGAGCAGTGTGGCCGCGCGCTCGATCATCGCGGCTTCCAGGACACCTTCCTGTGTGACGTCGCCCAGTACGGTCGGCACCCGCAGCCGGCGGGCCAGCGCGATCCCCCGCGCCTCCGGGTCCCCTTCGATGCACACCACGGGGATGCCCATCTCGTGCAGCCGTGCCAGCACCCGGGTGCCGACCTTGCCGAGGCCGAGCAGCACCACATGCCCCGACAGACCGCGTGGCGGGCGGCGCAGCGCCGAGGCGCTGCGGAAGGTGCCGAGCCCCTCGAACGCCGCCGCGACCAGCACCGGCAGCAGCAACAGCCCGGTCAGCCCCGACAGCAGCTGCAGCACCTTGCGGGGTGTCGGATCGTGGATCGCCGGGTCGTTGATCGCGAAGAGGTCCAGCAGCGAGAGATAGGCGGCGTGCAGCGGATCCTCGCCGGTGGTCAGGGAGCCGGCGACGGCCAGCGCCAGCACCGCGCCGACGACCGCGGCCAGGGACCAGCGCAGCCGCCGGGAGAAGAGCGAGGCGAGCGGCGCGCCCCGGCCGCGCAGTCCACGGGGGCGCACCGGCCGCCCCGTGTAGGAGACGGTCTCCAGGACGACGGTTCCGCAGCCGACGGCGCCCGCGGCCGCGGCGTCGTCCGGCAGCAGCACGGGACCCTCGTCGCCGGCCGCCGAACTCGGTGCGTGCTCGGGGTCGTTGGCGGAGGCGGAGAGCAGCGCCAGGGTGCACAGCCCCGGATCGCCGGGCCGGCCCGGTGGCACCGGCGCACGCTCCACGGCCCGCAGCAGCAGCCCGTCCGCCTCGATGACCTTGCTGGTACCGGCGACCGCGGTGGCCGCCAGCGCGGGGGCCACGGTGTCGGCATCGGAGAGCACGGTCGTGGAGGCATCGGCGGCCTCCGCGTCCCCGCCGTCCTCGGAGCCCGGTGCGGCGACCGCCGCCGCCTGGTCGAGCAACTCCTCCAGATACTGGCCGAGTTTGCGGTTGTAGAGCCGGATGACCAGCCGCAGCCGGGGGTTGAGCCGGCGGGCTCGCAGTGCGGCATGGATATTGAGCTCATCGTCGTCGTAGACCAGCGCCAGGGCGCCCGCCTCGACGATGCCCGCCTCGATCAGCGCCGTATCGTCCGGCTGCGACGCCTCCAGGAGCCGGACGGTCTCCTCCGGCGGTTCCGCGCCGTCATCGAGGCCCTCGGACGGCAGCGGTGTCGTACGCGTCATCGCCGCCGACATCCGGCCCAGCAGCGCGGTGGCCCGGCCGAGCGCACGAGCCGGCGACGGGATGCGGGGGCGGTGCGGCTCCCGGGCGGAGGGGACGACGAGCGTCACCCGTTCGCCGTAGACGTCCCGGAGCTCGGCGGCGAGCCGATGCGCCAGCGCATCGTCGCCGCAGACCACCATGTGCGGGGTGCAGGAGCCCTGTTGGGGCTGGAGAGGCAGGTTGGGCACACCTCTTAGCGTGCCTTACGGGTGCCGCGCGGCGCAGCCCGGCGCGAGATGCCGTCGCGCGGACGGCGCGGATCCGCATCCGACCACGGCCCACCGCGCCCCCTACCGGGAGCGTCATTACGGCTACGGTTGTACCGGACCACGGTGCGCCCAGCGCCTCCGCTGACGCGCCCGGTCCTGTCGCGAGCCGTGGCTTCGTGTCGCCGGTACTGGGAGAAGAAAGTAGTGAGCAGGGTGTTTGTGCAGGTCAGCGCGCTAGTACAGGGCACGGGGTAATCAGCATGCACATCGTCATCATGGGGTGCGGGCGCGTGGGCTCCGCGCTTGCGCAGACCCTGGAGAGCCAGGGTCACACCATCGCCGTGGTGGACCAGGACCCGACGGCGTTCCGTCGCCTGGGGTCGTCCTTCGGCGGCCGCCGGGTGACCGGCGTCGGTTTCGACCAGGACACCCTCCGCGAGGCCGGCATCGAGGAGGCAGGCGCGTTCGCGGCCGTCTCCAGCGGTGACAACTCCAACATCATCGCCGCCCGGGTGGCCCGTGAGATGTTCGGTGTCGAGAATGTCGCGGCCCGTATCTACGACCCGCGCCGCGCCGAGGTCTACCAGCGCCTCGGCATCCCGACCGTCGCCACCGTCCGCTGGACGGCCGACCAGATGCTGCGCCGGCTGCTGCCGTCGGGCGCCGAACCGCTGTGGCGGGACCCGAGCGGCGGCGTTCAGCTCGCCGAGGTACACACCGCCCCCTCCTGGGTCGGACACAAGATCAGCACCCTCCAGGAGGAGACCGGCGTCCGCGTCGCCTTCCTCACCCGGCTGGGCGAAGCGATGCTGCCGACCTCGCAGACGGTGCTGCAGGAAGGCGATCTGGTGCATGTGATGATGCGCACCGACGAGGTCGAGAAGGTCGAAGCGGCATTCGCCACGGGTCCTGAAGGGGCGGACGCATGAGGGTCGCGATTGCGGGCGCCGGCGCGGTGGGCCGTTCCATCGCCGGCGAGCTGCTGGAGAACGGGCACGAGATCCTGCTGATCGACAAGGCGCCGACCGCCATCTCGGTCGAGCGGGTGCCGCTGGCGGAGTGGCTGCTGGCCGACGCCTGCGAGATCACCTCGCTCGACGAGGCGGCGCTGCAGCGCTGCAACGTCGTCATCGCGGCGACCGGCGACGACAAGGTCAACCTCGTCGTCTCGCTGCTCGCCAAGACGGAGTACGGCGTGCCGCGGGTCGTCGCCCGGGTCAACAACCCCAAGAACGAGTGGCTGTTCAACGAGTCCTGGGGCGTCGATGTCGCGGTCTCCACGCCGCGTCTGATGTCGGCCCTGGTCGAGGAGGCGGTGAGCGTCGGTGACCTGGTACGGCTGCTGCGCTTCAGCCACGGCGACGCCAACCTTGTCGAGCTGACGCTGCCCCCGGAGGCCGCGCTGGCCGGCACCCGGGTCGGCGATGTGGAGTGGCCCGAGGACACCTCCCTGGTGACGATCATCCGCGGTACCCGGGTGCTCACGCCCAACAAGGAAGACGCGCTGGAGGCCGGCGACGAGCTGCTGTTCGTCGCGGCCCAGTCGCGCGAGGAGCAGTTGGAGGACCTGCTGTCGGTGCGGCGCGAGGAGGCGTAGCGCCGGGCCGCGGCAGCACCCGGCGGCCGTCCGCCGCCGGGGTCGCACCACCGGCCGTACGCAACGCCGGGGGCCCGGGAACCAAGCGGTTCCCGGG
>NZ_JBSHAW010000022.1:0-149802 GCF_053611685.1 Streptomyces sp. NPDC054786
GCACTGACCCACTCCTTCCGCACCGGCGACGAACTCCTGCGCCTGTCCCAGGACACCGGCCTGTCCATCTCCGCCCTCATGCTGGACAACGAGAAGGCCTGGCGCACCGAGGACGAGATCCGCGCCGGACTCCTGGAGATCTGGCAGGTCATGCAGTCCTGCGTCACCCGCGGCATGTCCCGCGAGGGCATCCTGCCCGGCGGCCTCAAGGTCCGCCGCCGCGCCGCCCACTCCGCCCGCCAGCTGCGCTCCGAAGGCAACGCCGAAGCCCACGCCATGGAGTGGACCACCCTCTACGCCATGTCCGTCAACGAGGAGAACGCCGCCGGCGGCCGCGTCGTGACCGCCCCCACCAACGGCGCCGCCGGCATCATCCCCGCCGTCCTGCACTACTACATCAACTTCGGGGCCGGTAGTGCCTCTGCAGGAGACAAGCAAGACGGCGTGGTCCGCTTCCTGCTCGCCGCCGGCGCCATCGGCATGCTCTTCAAGGAGAACGCCTCCATCTCCGGCGCCGAGGTCGGCTGCCAGGGCGAGGTCGGCTCCGCCTGCTCCATGGCCGCCGGCGGCCTCGCCGAGGTCCTCGGCGGCTCCCCCGAACAGGTCGAGAACGCCGCCGAGATCGGCATGGAACACAACCTCGGCCTGACCTGCGACCCCGTCGGCGGCCTCGTCCAGATCCCCTGCATCGAACGCAACGGCATGGCCGCCGTCAAAGCCGTCACCGCCGCCCGCATGGCCCTGCGCGGCGACGGCCGCCACCACGTCTCCCTCGACAAGGTCATCAAGACCATGAAGGACACCGGCGCCGACATGAGCGTCAAATACAAGGAAACCGCACGCGGTGGCCTCGCCGTCAACATCATCGAGTGCTGAGGACCGGCAAGTAGCCCGTGCCCCCGGGGGGCGGGCGGATCACCCGGGCGGCGCGGGTGCGCGTTCGCGCAGGATCGTCGCCACGGCTTCGGCGTCGTCCGGCGTGATGAACGGACGGACGAAGCGGCCCAGATCGAGGATCAGCGCGTCCTTCTTCGAGAACCGCCCCGGGTCCAGACTCGCCCAGTAGCGCGGGTGGGCGGTCCCCCAGATCCGGGCCTGACCGCTGAAGGCGCCGATCTCCACCCGCCGGACCGCCTGAATCGAGGCGTAGCGGACGGTCTTCGTACCCCACGGGAAGTAGTAGCCGCGGATGCGCAGAGCATCGGCGGTGCACTCGATCCAACGGTCCCGGTAGAGGGTGTCTGTCATCGTCCGTCCTCAGCCTCTCGCGCCGTCGTGGGCCTCGATACGGAAGGCAAGCGCGGCACACCCGGCCGCCCGCAGCGGCCGCGCGGGGCGGCGACGATGCCCGTCCCACCGCCCGCCACGAGGACAACTCGCCGTTCCGTCATGTGTGTTCAAGCCTCCGGGGGTGGTCAGCTCTCCCTCTCGCGATCATACGGACGACCACCGCAAGCCGGGCGCGCGCCTTCACAACCATGACGGAATCTCAACGCACGGCGATCAGCCCGCCTTCAGCTGGGCGGTGGCGGCATCGACGGTCTGGGTGAGCAAGGTGGCGATGGTCATCGGACCGACGCCGCCGGGGACCGGGGTGATCAGGGAGGCACGGGTGCACGCCGACTCGAAGTCCACGTCACCGACGTTGCCGGGGTTGGAGCCGGCGTCGATCACGACGGCCCCGGGCTTGAGGTGCTCGCCGCTCAGGAACCGGGGACGGCCGACGGCGGCGACCAGGACATCGGCGTCCTTGGTGATCGATGCGAGGTCGGTGGTGCGGGAGTGGCAGTAGGTGACCGTGGCATTGCGCGCGAGCAGCAGCATCCCGACGGGCTTGCCGAGGATCGCACTGCGACCGACCACGACGGCGTGCTTGCCGGCCAGGTCGACGTCGTAGTGATCCAGGAGGCGCAGGATGCCGCCGGGCGTGCAGGAGGCGAAGCCGTCCAGGCCGAAGCTCATCGCGGCGAAGGAGTGGCAGGTGACGCCGTCGACGTCCTTCTCGGGGGCGATGGCCTCGAAGGCGGCACGCTCGTCGATGTGCGGGCCGGCCGGGTGCTGGAGCAGGATGCCGTGCACGTCGGGGTCGTCCGACAGTGCGGTGATCGTGTCGACCAGCTCCGCGGTCGTGGTGGCGGCGGGGAGCGCGATATGCCGGGAGCGGATCCCGGCCTTCTCGCAGCGCGCACGCTTCATGCGGACGTACGTCGCCGAGGCGGGGTCGTCGCCCACCAGTACGGTCGCCAGACACGGGGACGTTCCGGTCTGCCGGGTGAGGGCCGCCGCGCGCTCCGCGGCCTGTTCGACGATGCGGCGGGCCAGTGTGCTGCCGTCCATGAGGCGTGCGGTCCGGGACATGGTGTGCTCCTGAGCGTCGTGTCGGATCGCCCAGGCGCGCGGCACTGGCCAGAAGTGGCCGAGCCGCTCCCCGGTGGTACTCCACCCAAGCGCCAGTCACGGCCCGGCGCCCACTGTAATCGACGCCCGGAAGCCCTGGAGGAGGTCCCCGGCATCTACTCCGTCACGCGCGTCGAGCCCCTCAACGGCCGGGCGGGTGCCCGAGGGACCGGGCTCGTCACACACCCCCTTGACCAGGGGCGGAGAGCGGCGGCGTGGTGGAGCTGGTGGCTTCCCAGTGGCTGAGGATGCCGTCCCAGTCGTGCTGCGCGGCGGTGATGGCACTGGCATCCCAGGTGGCATGGGAAGGCTGTTGATACTGCTGGTGCTGTGGATGCTGTTGCTGGTGCTGTGTGTGTTGTTGCTGGTGCTGTGGGTGTTGCTGTGGGTGCTCCTCGTAGACCCGGTACTCCTGGTACTCCTGCTGATCCGGGTAGTTCTGGTACTGCTGCTGCTTCCAGGGATCGTGCTCGTAGGACTCGCGCGTCGGCTGCGGTGGGCGCTCGCGCCAGGTCAGATGGGCGCTCTCGTGCTGTGGGGAAGGCGGGAGATTGGCCATCCGGCGATGCCGGCCCGTGCGGTCCGGTGGCGGCGCCTGGGTCGGGCGGCTTTCGGCGGCGAGCTGTTGTGCGCGTGCCACAAGGAGCCGGACATCGAGTCCGAGTTCGGTGGCCAGCGCGGTGAGGTCAACTCCGCTGTGCCAGCTGCTCATCAGGACCGCGTCCAGGGCCGGCGCCCAGGCCGGTTCGCCGGGCTGGGGGGCGGCGGGGGCGTGGGCCGTCGCCGGCGCTGCCGGGCCCACGGGGTGCGGCGTGGAGTGCGGCGTGGAGTGCGCCGCGGGGGGCGTCGTGGAGTGTGCCGCGGGGGGTGTGGCGGTCTGCTGGGCGGGCGGCTGCTCGCAGGTGTTCTGGGCGAGTAGGCTCTTGGCGACCGCGCGGGCGTCGTCCTTGCCCACCGTGCGGCGGGCCAGGCGCACTTCGCGCTCGTCCAGGCCGAGCAGCTCCGCCACCACCCCGTCGCTGCCGACGGTCACGGCGAAGGCGGCCAGGGTCCGCGAACGGCGGGCCTCGGCCTCGTCGAGGAGTCCCTGCGTCCGGCGGACCTCGTCATCGCTGCTGCAAAACGCCTGTGCGAGTACGGCATGCCGCTCCCACAACTCCCTCGGTTCCATGACTGCGTCAACGTTTCTTCGCCGGTACTTGGACTGCTTCCCGGCTATAGATCACTGCATAAGGTGATATTCGAGAGAGATACGTCCTTGCCTCCGCGGCGGAAGTACGGACTCCTGCAAAAATACGCAGTGACCCCAGGGCGGAAGAATCGTTTCTACGGCCATGAGCGACCCCTCTTCCGGCACCGTCGCAGGTCACGGACAGACCCCCCTCCCCCGCCCCGGGCACACACCACGGTGGATCACCGCGGAGATCATCAGGCAGACACCGGTGTACGCCGGGCTGGTCAAGCAGTGGACGGAGCGCGCCGCCACCGTACCCGGGGTTGCCGATCCGGAGTGGCAGCGGCTGGTCTCCTACCGCGCACTGATGGAGGAGACCGAGACGGCCCTGACGGCTCTCCGGCCCCATCGCGCGCCCGATGTGCTGCCGCCGAGAAAGCACGTCCCCGCGGCCCGTACGGCCCGGCTGGACGCCTGAACCCGGTGTGCGCCGGCGGGCGCCGGCTCGCGGACTGAAGCGGCGCCCCGGCCGGAGTACCGTTGAGTTGTCGAGGATTTACCGCTGCCCGGCTCCTGCGCCGACAGCGGCTTTGACCAGCGACGGAGCCCGGGTGAGCGCAACGGATGACACGGACTTCAGCCCGATCGGGGTGATCGGGCGAGTGACCGTCTCGATCCCGAGCGACGGGCCGGGCGAGGTGCTGCTGCCCGTACGCGGCGGGACCGAGGCCTTCGCCGCCTGGTCCCGCGAGCCCATCGCCCGCCATACACAGGTCATCGTGGTGGACCACACCTCGGCGCGGTCGGTGATCGTCGCGCCGCTGCCCACGTGACCGGCCGTCCGAAGACCGTGGCCGGCCGCCCGAGCACTGCCTTTCCCGCAGCCGTCCCCGCACACCCACCGAGGCCGGTCGCAACGGACCAGGAGCCTTTCGATGTTGTTCTGGCATGTTCCTGCGCCGAACGAGGCGCTGTTGATCTCCGGCTCGAAGCGCCGGACCGGGGACGCCCAATTCCGTATCGTCACGGGCCATGGCTGCTGGGTCATGCCCGTCAAGCAGAAGGCGAGCCTGCTGGCGCTCTCGCTGCGGGAGGCGGAGATCTCCGAGGACTGCGTCACCCAGCAGGGCATCCGGATCGGGGTCCGCGCGGTCGCCGTCTTCAAGGTCGGTGACGACCAGACCTCGATCGCCAACGCCGCGCGCCGGTTCCTGGACGAGCAGACCACCATGGAAGAGCTGGTGGGCCGGATCTTCGCCGGTCACCTGCGGTCGATCGTCGGCGGGCTGACCGTCGAGCAGATCATCCGGGAACGGGACCGGGTCGCCCAGGAGGTCAAGGACGGCAGCCACTCCGAGATGGAGAAGCTCGGCATCGTCGTCGACGCCCTGCAGATCCAGGAGATCGCCGACACCTCCGGCTACATCACCAACCTCGCCGCCCCGCACGCCGCGGCGGTCGCCAGCGCGGCGCGGATCGCACAGGCCAAGGCCGACCAGGAAGCCACCGAGCGGGAACAGCAGGCGGCGGCACTCAAGGCCGAGTACGAGCGGGACACCGCGATCAAGCGGGCCGGCTTCCTCGCCGAGACCGAGCAGTACAACGCCCGCGCCGCACAGGCCGGCCCGCTGTCGCAGGCCAGGGCCTCGCAGGAGGTCATCGAGGAGCAGACCGCGCTGGCCCAGCGGCAGGCCTCGCTCGCCGCCCAGCGGCTGGAGGCCGAGGTGCGCCGCCCGGCGGACGCCGAGGCCTACCGGCTGCGCACCCTGGCGGAGGCACAGCGTGACCAGGTCCGCTTCGAGGCGGATGCCCGCGCCTACAGCGAGCGGGCCGTCGCCCAGGCACGGGCCGATGCGAACACGGCCCTCGCGGGCTCGCTGCGGGACGGCAACCAGGAGCTGATCGCCGCCAACCGCACCATCGAGAACCTCCCCGCCCTCGCCAAGGCCGCGGCCGAGGGCCTCTCCGGCTCCCGGCTGACGGTGCTCAACGGCACCGACGGGGTGAACGAGATCGCCTCCGGCATCGTCGGCCAGGGGCTGGCCATTCTCGACAGCCTCAAGCAGGGGACCACCACGTCCGGCTCCGCTCCCCCGCTCGCCGACGGTGCGGGGCCGGTGCCGCAGAAGGTGACGAATCTGAACCGGGAAGGCGCCGGATCCGGCTCCTCCTGACCGTTCCCGTCACCCGCCCGCGAGACCCGCGAGATGGCAGGCCGGGCCGGCCGGACAGGACAGGGAACTCCTGACGGGCAGCGCCGGGTCCGCCGGACACGGAAGGTGTCCGGCGGCCCGGCGGCGCCGGGTCCGCCGTCGGCGAACGGCGGATCAGGTCAGGCGGCGGATTCCTTGGGCGTACCGCGCCAGCGGGTCAGGACGAGGTGGGCGACGACCCCGAAGAGCAGTCCCCAGAAGGCGGATCCGATGCCGAAGAGGGTGACGCCGGAGGCGGTGGCGAGGAAGGTGATCAGGGCCGCCTCGCGGTCCTTCTCCTCCTTCACCGCACCGGTCAGGCCGCCGGCCAGGGCGCCGAGCAGCGCGACACCGGCGACCGCCGCCACGAGTTCCTTGGGCAGTCCCGCGAAGAGCACCACCAGCGTCGAGCCGAACGCCCCGATGAGGAGGTAGAACGCTCCGCAGGAGACTCCGGCCACGTATCGGCGCCGGGGGTCGCGGTGGGATTCGGGGCCGGTGCAGATGGCGGCCGTGATCGCCGCGAGGTTGATGGCGTGGGAGCCGAACGGGGCGAGCAGCGTGGAGACCAGGCCCGTCGAACCGATCAGGAGGCGGTCCTTGGGCTGGTAGCCGGACGCGGTGAGCACCGCCATGCCCGGTGCGTTCTGCGAGGCGAGGGTCGCCAGGATCATGGGCACCGCGATGCCGATGAGCGAGGCGAGCGAGAAGTCCGGGGTCGTCAGGACCGGCTTGGCCAGCTCGATCCGGTCCAGATGGATGTCCAGCCGGGAGCTGGCCGCGCTGGCGAGGACGCCCGCCGCCAGGGCGACGAGTACGGCGTACCGGGGCAGCCAGCGCTTGGCCAGGAGGTAGGCGACCAGTACCGAACCGGCAATGAACGGTGCGGTCTTGAGGGAGGTGAAGACTCCTGTGCCGAACGAGAACAGGATGCCGGCGAGCATGGCGGAGACGACGGCGGTGGGCACCTGCCGCATCAGCCACCCGAACACCCCGGTCAGACCGACCAGGGTGATCACCAGTCCGGTGATGAGGAAGGCCCCGATGGCTTCCGCGTAGGAGTAGGCCCCCAGGCTCGTGACCAGGAGGGCCGCACCGGGGGTCGACCATGCGGTGATCACCGGCATCTTGGTGCGCAGGCTCAGCGCGATGCAGGTCAGACCACTGCCGATGGAGATGGCCCATACCCATGAGCTGGTCTGGGCGGTGTCGAGGTGCCCGGCGGATGCCGCCGCGAGCACGATGACGAGCGGACCCGAGTAGGACACGACGACGGCGACGAAGCCCGCCAGTACCGCGGACAGTGAGGCGTCACGCAGGAAGCCGGGCCGGCGCCCCGGCCCGGCGGCCGAGGGCGGGCCGGCGCCTTCCGATGCCGCGGCGCCCGCCGGCGCGGAGGAGTCCGGCGGGGCGGCTTCGGAGTGGGGAGTGGGGGTCTTGGAACTCAACGGTCTTCCTTAGCGGCCTTTTCAAGGGCCTGTTCGAGGTCGGCGACGAGGTCTGAGGGGCTCTCCAGACCTATGGACAGGCGCAGCATGTCCTTCGGCGAGGTACTACCCGGCCCTTCGAAGGTGTAGCGGTGTTCGATCAGACTCTCCACGCCGCCCAACGACGTGGCGCGGATGAAGAGTTCGCAGTGGTTCGCGGTACGCAGGGACTGCTGCCATGCGCCGTCGACGTGCAGGGAGAGCATGCCACTGAATCCCCCGGTCATCTGGCGGGCGGCGATCTCGTGTCCGGGGTCGGTGGGCAGTCCCGGGTAGGCGACGCGGCGGACGAGGGGGTGTTCCGCGAAGTGCTCGGCCACTGCCATCGTGGTGGCCGAGATCTGGCGCATACGGGGGAAGAGCGTGCGGATGCCCCGCATGAGGAGGTAGGTCTCCAGCGGCCCGAGTATCGGGCCGGTCAGCCGGCGGTGCAGCTGCAGCCGTTCCCAGATCGCGTCCCGGGCCTCCGTGCTCTCCGGCGCCTTGACGAGCAGTCCGGCGACGACATCCGTATGGCCGTTGAGGTACTTGGTGCCGGAATGCATGATCAGGTCGGCGCCGAGTGCGAACGGCCGGGAGTGCACCGGGGTGGGGACGGTGTTGTCGACGCCGAACAAGGCGCCGGCCCGGTGCGCGATCTCGGCGCACGCGGCGAGGTCGGTCACCGTCCAGGTGGGGTTCGCCGGGGATTCCGCCCACACCAGCGCGGTCGGGGCAGCGGTCACGGCGGCAGCCACCGCGTCCAGGTCGTTCATGGGTGCCTGGACGACGTCCAGGCCGCGCTGGGGGCCGAACTCCCGCAGCCACTTGGTGAGTCCGAAGTACATGGTCTGCGGGACCACGACCCGCGCGCCGGCGGGCAGTACCTGGAAGACGGAGGTGGCGGCGGCCATACCGGACGAGAAGACGAGCGCGTCCGAGCCGCCCTCCAGACCCGCCACCACGTTCTCGACCTGCTCGTACCCCGGCGTCCCCTGGTCCCGGAGGTACGCCAGTCCGGCGGGCGACCGGTATGCGTTGTCGCGCGCGTAGGTGGCGCCCAGCCCGACCGGGGGCGGCACGGCGCCGGTGGTCGGGCAGCGCCAGCCGTCGCCCTGCGCGGCGCGCGTCTCGGGCCGGTACTCCTGCGTCCACGGGGTGAAGGTCTCGCTGTTGTTCATCGCTTCCTCGTCATCAGTTCCGGCAGAGCAGTGCCCAGGGCGAGTTCCGCGTCCAGCAGTGCACGGGAGGGCGCGCCGGGCGAGGGCACATAGTGGTTGTAGTAACTGGATCCCTCGGTGTGCGGGCCGAGGAGGAACAGACGCGGCTGCGCGGCGCCCGTACGGTCGATGCCCTGGCCCTGCCGGGTGACGTCGAGCCCGTGCACCGTGCCTCCGCGGTGGGCGAGGGTACGGAGGCGGCCCGCGGCGACGAGCGTGCCGAGCAGCGACCCGGGCACCCGGTCCGCGCCGGGCTCGGCCACATGCGCCTGCACCACGTGGTCGACCTCCATCCTCAACGGCTGGGCCAGACAGGTGGATTCCAGTCGCCAGGGGCCCGCTCCGGCCGGTGCGACGACCTTCGGCTGCGGGCCGGGGCCGAGCCGGACGATCCCCGCGGCGATCAGGGAGAGCAGCTCCGCCGACCGGTCGAGCTGCGGGCCGATCACCTGCCGGTTCACCGCGGGAGCGAACTCCCCGAAGAACGTGGCCAGGGACGCGTCGTCGACGCCGGGCGGGTCGATGACCGCCCGCAGGACATCGCGGTGGTCGCGGAGGACCTCCAGGGCCTCCTTGAGGGGGCTCACACCGAGGCCTTCCCTGGCCTCGGCCAGATCGGCGGTGACCTCGGCGGTGAACCAGTCACGGTAGGCGTCGTACCCCGTCCACTGCCGGTCCGTGAGGTCAGCGGACAGGATCCCGGGCACCGGGCCGGGGCCGAACCGGGCACGCAGCTCCGCCAGTACGCTCTCGTGCCCCGCCCTGGCGCAGCGCCTGGTGAGTTCCAGCCCCGCGCTCATGGCGTCGCCCAGCTCCCGGGCCAGCAGCGCGCGGTAGTAGGCGAGTTCCATCTCGGCCTCGACGAGCGGCAGGACATCGTCGGCAAAGCGGAGCCGTCCCTCCGCACGGTGGGTGCGGAGCGCGTCGAGACGGTCCGTGGTCAGCGCCAGCGGCGCGAAGCGCACACGTCCAGGGTGGAGGCGGGGGCGGCTGCGCGAGGGCAGCCCGGAGCGGTTGGTGAGCACGATCGACGGCTCCCGCCCACTGGGGAGGTAGCGCATTCCGTCCGCGCCCGTCGTGTGCCTGCCGCCGCGTCCGAGCGTCAGCGTGGCGATGACGTCCATGGCGGTCAGCCCCGCGCCGAGGACGGCGACGCGTTCACCCGCTCCGATACTGTCGAGCGCCGCGGGCAGCGGGTAGGGGCGGGTGACCAGTCGTGGATCGGGGGCGGGCGCCGCGGGCCGGTAGAGCGTGTGGTGCCCGACGGTGACGAAGACGGCATCGGCTTCGATGCGGGTGCCGTCGGCGAGGACCACCGTCTCGGTGTCCGGTGCCCCGGGGAGGATGTCGACGGCGGTCGTACCGTGCCGGACCAGTGTGAGGGTCTCGGGCGCCGCCTCGGCGATCTCCTCCGCCGCCCAGACGAGATATTCGTTCAGGAGCCTGCGCGGCAGGAAGTCGTTCGGCCGGATCTCCCGTCCCTCTCCCGCGCGCACGGTATAACCGTCGTCCGCCAGCCGCAGATCCCGTTGTCGGCACCATGCGTGGAGCGAGGGGCCGGACAACGGTACGGGGCCGTCCACCATGTCCGCGTCGGCAAAGGCCGTCAGCTGTGCGCAGACGGTGTTGAGCAGGAGGTGGTCGGGCTGGCCGGGCAGGTGGAATCCGGCGCCGAAGGGCTGCGGGTCGATGAGGTGGACGGTGAGCGGGGCGGGCCGGTCGAGGCAGTGCGCGACCAGCCGTTCGAAGATGCCCAGGCCGCGCGATCCGGCGCCCACGATCGCGACGGAGCGGGGTATGTGGTTCACCACCGGCGGGTCTCCCCGAAGAAGTTGGGCACCTCGATGGCGGTGCCGTCCTTGCGGGCCTCGCCCAGGACGAACGCGCCCACGGCCAGGTCCAGCACACCCAGGCCGAACGGCGAGAAGATCACCGGGCGGTCCGGGGAGAGCGTCACCTCGCCGTTCAGCACTCCGGCGAGGGTCCCGTTGACGAACTCGCGGGAGCCGGACAGCTGCTCGGCGAGGTGGGGTGAGGTCTGCGCCTTGAGGCAGTGGTCGATGTCGTCGAGGACGTTGTCCGCCGCCAGGACCACCTCGGGGGCCAGGTCACGCAGGGAGACATGGAGCACGAGCTGGCCGGGCTTGAACGGCGTGCTGACGTAGGGCTCCAGCGCGGTCGTGGCGAAGACGACGGTGTCGGCCCGCAGTGCGGCATCGAGGTCGGCGGTGAAGGTGGCCGCACAGTGCTGGGTGGTGCGCACATGCTCGGCCAGGGCCTGTCCGGAGGCCTCGTCGAGGTCGTGGACGAGGTACGAGTCCGGGACGCAGCCCGCGACGGCCAGGTAGTCGCAGATGTTGCGCGCGATGACTCCCCCGCCCACGACGGCGATCCGGGTCCCCGCGAAGCCGTCCGGGCGGAGCGCGGTGGCCGCGACGGCCGCGGAGGCGGCGGTACGGGCCGAGCTGATGCTCGCGGCTTCCAGGCAGGCGATCGGGTAGCCGGTCTCGTAGTCGTTCAGAAGGAGGACGGCCGATGCCCGCGGGGCTCCGATGCGGGTGTTGCCCGGGAAGCTCGCAATCCATTTGATGCCGGCGAGCTGGACGTCGGCGCCCAGGAACGCGGGCAGCGCAATGATCCGGGAATCCGGCTTGTCCGGGAAGCGGAGGAAGTAGCTGTCCGGATTGATGGAGTCTCCGGACTCATGCGCCCGGTAGGCGCTGCGCACAATGCCGAGGACGTCTCCGCGCTTGTCGTCGAGGACCTGGCGCACCGTTTCTCCGGCGACTATCTCGAAGTTGAACATAAATCTTCCCCCCGTCTCAGGCCGGTGCCTGAGATATCTTGTGGCCGGCTATCTCGGGCCAGCGTTCGGCCACCCATGCGTCGTTGTAGATGGTCTCCAGATAGCGATCGCCGAAGTCCGGTGAAATCGCCACCACGACACTTCCGTCCGGGATGTTCTTGGCCGCATCATGCACGGCGCACAACACCGTTCCGGACGACCCGCCCAGGAGCAGTCCGCGTTCTTCGGCCAGCGTCCGGCACATCTCGACGGAATCCGCTTCGGGAATGAGCACGACGTCGTCGATATTCCGTGTGTCCAGTATTTCCGGGCGCCGGCTCGTCCCCAGGCCCGGAATGTGCCGCCGGGAGGCCGGCCCGCCGAAGGTCACCGAACCCGCGGCGTCCACCGCGATGATCCGGGTGGCGGGGCTGTGCCGGCGGAGGTACTCCGCGCAGCCCATCAGCGTTCCCGTCGTACCGGCCCCGATGAAGGCGTAGTCGATATGGCCGATCTCCTCCAAGATCGCACGGCCGGTGCGATCCCGGTGCGCCTGCGGTCCGGCCGGGTTGGCGTACTGGTTCAGCCAGTGGAGATCGGGATCGCGGCGCAGCCGTTCGCCGATGTAATCGATGCGCGATTGCAGATAGCCGCCCTGGGCGTCCCGGACGTCGATGACCACCACTTCGGCGCCGAGGACCTCCATCAGGCGCCTCGACTGGACGGTGGCGTTGGGGTCCGTGACACAGGTCAGCGGGTATCCCTTTGCCGCACACACCATTGCCAGGGCGACGCCGAGGTTTCCCGACGTCGACTCGATCAGCCGGGTCCGCGGAAAGCAGCGACCGGAATCCTCGGCCGCCGCTACGAGCGCGACGGCGGTCTTGAGCTTTACCGAACCGGCAGGATTGAGACCCTCCAGCTTGAGGAAGACCGAACTCCCCGGAACCAGTTGGTCAAGCCGGATGAAGAGATCATCCAGCACAAGATCATAAACTTCTTCCGCTATCACCAGAATCCAAACCGTTGAAAATGGGCAGCGCAAAGCAAGTGCACTCGCTCGAGCGAGATACCCATGGGCTTGATGGTCGGCGCACGGGTCAGGTGCGCGCTACGCAGAAGGGACCCTTTCCCCCGTCCCCCATTGGCCGCAAATCCCCCATTCACGATGCGACAGGGCAATCCTGCCATCCCGCAAGCCCCGTGACAACGATTCACCTGAATCCAAAAAACGTTGAAACGTGAAATGTGGCGGGGCGACTCGGCGGAATGCAATCCTCCTGTTAACCGGTCGGTCCGGCCGGGGCCGTACGGATACCGGCACCACGGCCCTGTTGACGCCACGGAAACCAGCGGCCCGGCACATGCCACGGCATGCAGAGGGAGCCCGGGATGCATCGTCCCGGGCCCCCTGTACGGCTACCTGACAGGTTCTAGAGCAGTCCGAGCACCCCGAGGCCGAGCAGCCCGTCCCGGCCCAGGCCGCTACCGTCACGGCCGCCCTCGCGGGCGCCGTCGCGCCCCAAGCCGTCGTCGCGCCCGAAGCCGTCGCGTTCGTAGCCGCCGTCACGGCCGGAGCCGACGCCGTCGCGGCGGCTGCTGTCACGGCCGTAGCCGTCGTAGCCGTCGTGGCCGCCGTGCCCGAAGCGGCCGTGGCTGTGGCCGTGGTGTCGGTTGTGATGCCGGTTGTGATGCCGGTTGTGGTACCGGTCGCCGTAGTGGCCCCTGTCGCAGTGGTGCGAGTAGCACTTGGCGGTCTGTGAGCTGTTGGGCACCGGGGTTGCGGCGGTGGCGGCGCCTGCCGTCGGCACCACCAGGGCAGCCGCGGCCAGGCCGGCCACTGCAAGGCCGCGAGGGATCGAACGGAGCATGTTTCCACCTTCACTCGACTCTGCAGAAAAGGAATATTCTCTGCAAAACCGACAATAAGGGTGGCTTTGTCCATCGACTCGCGACCCGCCGCAGAGTCACTGGAACGCAGCACGAACTGCAGCAGGCCACGCCACGACCCGCCTGTTCACTCCGGAATCGGGCCGCTTTCCCCTTCGGTCCCCGCACCCTGCGGCAGGCCCTCCAGCAGACCCCCCAGGGCGCCCACGACGAGCCGGCACACCGTGTCGGGATCGGCGCTCGCCAGCGGCTCCTTGCCGACCACCACACGCATCAGGCCAATTCCCAGCAGCCAGGACAGCGCCAGATCCCCGCGCAGGGTCCCGGTGTCGGACTCGGAGAGCGTGGCGAGCACCGCCGCATACTCCTCTCCCAGCCCCCGCAGCGCATCCGCGATCTCGTCGCTGCCGCCGATGGAGCGCAGACACACCTCCAGCGAGCGGTCGGCGCCCTCCCTGCCGCCGGCCAGCATGCCGCGCAGCGCGACCTCGAACAGCCGCTCGGCGGGAGTGGTGCGCAGCTGCTCGTGGCCGCCATGCGCCATCACCTCCCCGAACAGGGCCTTCTTCGAGCCGAAGTAGCGGAACAGCAGGGCCTGGTTGACCCCGGCGCGGGCCGCGATGTCGCGCACCGTGGCCCGCTCGTAGCCACGCTCGGCGAACAGCTCCGACGCGGCGTCGAGCAACCGCAGTCGCGTGCCCTGTGCGTCCCGGCGGTAGGTGCTCGGCACGTCGTGCTGCGGGGACTCCGCCATCGCCACGCTCCTCTCCGTTGGCCCGTCACGATGACGGCCACAATGCGTCGTTGACCGCCCCGAGGGGGCGGCCTACCTTATGTAAGCAGGTGCTTACACAAGGGAGGTCACCGTGACCACAGCCGACACAGCACCCCTTTCCTACCCCTTCAATGTCCCCGAGAGCCTTGAGCTTTCCGAAGAGTACGAGCAGGCCCGCAACCGCCCGGGACTGCTGAAGGTGCGGATGACGTACGGCGAGCCGGCCTGGCTCGTGACCCGGTACGCCGAGGCCCGGTTCGTCCTCGGCGATCAGCGCTTCAGCCGTGCCGAGGGCGTCCGGCACGACGAGCCCCGGCAGTCCGAAGGGCGCCGCGACAGCGGCATCCTGGGCATGGACCCGCCCGATCACACCCGGCTGCGCACGCTGGTGGCCAAGGCGTTCACCGTCCGCCAGGTCGAGAAGCTCAGGCCGCAGGTCAAGCAGCTGGCGAACGGGCTGCTCGACGAGCTCGCGGCGGCCGGGCCACCCGCCGACCTGGTGGACCGTTATGCGCTGCCCATCCCCGTCGCGGTGATCTGCCGGCTGCTCGGCGTGCCGGCCGAGGACCGGCCGCGGTTCCGGGTGTGGAGTGACGCCGCTCTGTCGACAAGTTCCCTCACGGCGGCGGAGTTCGACGCCAACCTTGAAGAACTCCGCTCCTACATGCGGCAGTTGATCGAGGAGCACCGGCGGGCGCCTCAGGACGATCTGATGACGGCGCTGATCGATGCCCGGGACGTCAACGACCGGCTGTCCGAACTCGAACTCGTCGACCTGTGCGTCGGGATCCTGGTCGCCGGGCACGAGACCACCGCTACCCAGATCCCCAACTTCGTTCTTGCGCTGCTGGATCATCCGGGCCAGCTCGCCCTGCTGCGCGAACAGCCGGAGCTGATCGGCGGGGCCGTGGAGGAATTACTGCGGTTCGTGCCGCTCGGCAGTGGCGCGAGCCAGCCGCGCTATGCGACGGAGGACATCGAGGTCGGCGGGACGCTGGTGCGGGCCGGCACCCCGGTCCTGGTGGCGGTGGGCGCGGCCAACCGCGATGCACTGCGCTTCGACGCACCGGGGACGCTGGACATCTCCCGGGGCGGAACCCAGCACCTCGGGTTCGGTCACGGTGTCCATCACTGCCTGGGCGCACCGCTGGCCCGGCTGGAGCTTCAGGAGGCGCTCATCGCCCTGATCACCCGGTTCCCTGAGCTGCGACTGGCGGGCGACGTGGAGTGGAAGAGCCAGATGCTGGTGCGCGGTCCGCGGGTCATGCCGGTGGGGTGGTGAGCTGATGAGCTGGAAGGTGGAGATCGACCCCGAGCAGTGCATGGCCTCGGGATCCTGCGCCGCCATCGCGCCGGATCTCTTCGCCCTGGACGGCGCGCACGCACGTCCGCTGAACGAGCGGATCGACGAGGACGAGCGCGCCTTGGACGCCGCCGACATCTGCCCGGCCGTCGCCATCACCGTCCGGGACGGCGAGAAGGTCATCGGGCCCCGGCCCTAGGTACGGCAAGAGCGGCGACAACCGACGACGGGGCGTGGCGGCGGCCACGCCCCGTTGCCGGTTCTGCGTGGGTCCGGCCGGCGCGGCAGGCCGGGGCCCCTCTCGTTCCGCTGCGGAACAGGGGTGCGACGATGGGCCTGTCATGGATGCGGGGCAGGTTCTCAGGGGGCTACGCGCGGCGGTGTTCGCGGCGGTCTGTGTGCTGCTCGCCGCGCTGGGGCACATGGTGATGTCCGATGCCGTGGTACCCGTGTGGATGCTGCTCGTCGCCGGGGCGGGGACCGCGGCCGGCGCCTGGTGCTGTGCGGGCCGGGAACGCGGGCCGCTGTGGGTGGGGTTGCTGACCGTCGGCACCCAGGCGGCCCTGCACAGCGCCTTCTCGCTCGGCCAGGCGGTCGCCCGTACGGGAGGCGGCGAGCGGTCGCTCGCACGCCAGTGGGCGGAGAACTGGCTGTGCGGCGCGGAGGGGATGCGGCTCTCCGGCCGGGACGGCGCACAGCTGCAGCAGCTGATGCATCAGCAGATGGCGGCCATGCCCTCGATGGACCATGCGGGCCATGTGCAAGACATGGGCGGCATGGGGCACATGGGCAGCATGGCCCACCCGGATCAGATGCCGGGGATGCACGGCAGCGCGACCGGCATGCTGGCCGCCCACCTGCTGGTCGCACTGCTCAGCGCCGGATGGCTGTGGGGCGGCGAACGGGCGGCGTTCCGGCTCGTACGGACCGTGTCGGCCCGGCTGTTCGCGCCGCTGGTGCTCGTCCTGCGGGTTCTGCTGCCCGAGCCGCGGGCCGCCGTCCGCGCCGCCCGTCAGGAGCCGCGGCGTGCGGTGCGGCAGTTGCTGCTGGCGTATACGAGGTCGTTGCGGGGTCCGCCGCATGAGCCGGCTGTCTGCTGACAGCACAGTCGAATTCCTGAGCCGACGGACGGGCGGGCGCCGAGTGCACCCGCCGACGGTCCCGGCTCCGACTTCACCGGTCCCCGCCGCGCGGCGACCGGATCATGCGAAGGACTCCAGATGATGATTCCTGTCCGGATGCCGGTGGCGCTGCTGCCGGCGTCCGTTCCCGGCGCACCGGCCGACGGGGGCGGGCGCCCGCGGGCCACCGCGTCCCCCGCCTCAACCTGCCCGGGTGCCGCCGCTGTCCGCCGAGCCGGGAGGTACCCCCGGCCGTGCGGCGGCCGGCCGCAGCCGGGCGAGCAGCGCATCGGCGGCCGTCGGGTCGTCCTCGGGGTGCGCGACGGCGCGGTCGAGTCCTGCCGTCAGGGCACGTGCCTGCGCGTCCCACCGTCGGCAGTCCCGGCAGTCGGCGAGGTGGTCGTCGAGCCGGCCGGGGGTGAGCTCGGGTGGCAGTTCCTCGCCGTCGAGGCGGGCGGAGAGTGCCGTACGGATGCGCGAGCAGAGCATGCGTCCATCCTCCACGAAGCGCGACCGGGCGGCGAGGGGCGGTCGCGGTATGCGGGATGACGAGGCGGTGACGGGCTGGGCGCTGGCCGCCCGTACCGGTGACGAACGGGCCGTCGAGCAGTTCGTGCGGGCCACCCAGCTCGATGTGCGGCGCTATGTGGCGCACCTCAGCGGTGATCCGCAAGCGACCGACGACCTGGTGCAGGACACCTATGTCCGGGCGCTGCGCAGTCTGCCGCGGTTCGAGGGCCGGTCGTCGGCGCGGACCTGGCTGCTGACCATCGCCCGGCGGGTCGTGGCGGACCGCATCCGGTCCCACGCGGTGCGGCCCCGGCTGGCCGCGACCGACGACTGGCAGACGGCCGCCGAGCGGGTGCAGCCGCGGGGTGTGCCGGGGTTCGACGAGGGCGTCGCGCTGGCCGAACTGCTGGCGGCGCTGGCGCCACAGCGGCGGGAGGCGTTCGTGCTCACGCAGTTGCTCGGGCTGCCGTACGCGGCGGCGGCCGGGGTGATGGGCTGCCCCGTGGGAACCGTGCGGTCCCGGGTGGCGCGCGCCCGGGAGACGCTGGTCGCGTTGCTGACGGAGGCGGAGCGCCCCGAACCGGCCGACGGGCCACGCGTATACGCGGACGCCCTGGCCTGACGGGCCGCGCAATCGGGCGAGTGACGGGGCTCATGGGCGGGCGAAGGCCGGTCCATGAGCCCCGTGGCGTCGGGGGCCCGGCGGGTTCACCGGCCGGGACGTACCGCGCGGGCCCGTACGGTCCGGGGCGGGCCGTGGCGGAAGTGCAGCGTGAAGGTGAGCCGGTCGCCGGGCGCGAGCCGTGGCGGCGGGCTGACCATGACGTCCAGGGTGGTCGGCGTCATGGTCAGCGCGCCGCCCGCCGGGACGGTGGCGGCCCGGACCATCGTCATGCTCCGGGCGTTGTGCCCGAGGTCGACGGTGCGGCTGAGCATCGCGCGGTGGCCGGCCGGGCCGGTGACGCCCGTCAGGACGTCATCGGCGCCGCCGGTGTTGCGGAGGGTGAAGAACGCGGCGGTGGCCTCGGATCCCGAGGGGATCAGCACCCGGCCCTCGGGGACGCTCAGTTCCGCGGGGCGGCCCGCATGGCCGGTGGCGGTCCATGCGGTGAGGGTGCCGAGGGTCGCCAGACAGGTGAGCAAGGGGACGGCGGCGGACGGGACGGACAGCCGTTTCATGAGGTCTCCCGGCCGGCCGGTGTCCGGCGGTTGTGGGGGCGGCGGACCGGATTACCGGGCCCGGCCGGCCGCCAGGCGCGCAGCCGCAGGCTGTTGCCCACGACGAGGAGGGAGCTGGCGGACATGGCGGCGGCCGCCGGCATCGGACTGAGCAGGCCGACGGCGGCCAGCGGCACGGTGACGAGGTTGTAGCCGAAGGCCCAGACGAGATTGCTGCGGATGGTTCCCAGGGTGCGCCGGGCCAGGCGTACCGCGTCAGGGATGGCCTGGAGGTCCTCGCGTACGAGGGTGACATCGGCGGCGCCGATCGCGGCATCGGTGCCGCTGCCCATGGCGATCCCGAGGTCGGCGAGGGCAAGGGCCGCCGCGTCGTTGACGCCGTCGCCGACGACGGCGACCCGGGCGCCCTGCTCCCTAAGGGTGGTGACGAGGGCGGCCTTGTCCTCGGGCCGGGCCCCGGCGTGGATTTCGGTGATGGCGAGATGGCCGGCCACCGCGCGGGCGGTGGCGGCACGGTCGCCGGTGGCCAGGACCGGCCGCAGCCCCAGGCGGCGCAGGTGGTCGACGGCGCGGTAGCTGTCGGGGCGGAGGGCGTCGCCAACCGCGATGACGGCCTCCGGGGTGCCGTCGACGGTGACCTGGACGGCGGTGTGACCGGCCGCCTCCGCGGTGTGCACCGCTTCCGGCAGCGGGGCCGGCAGGCCGGTGAGGTCGCCTGGCCGGGTGACCTCCACCCGGTGCCGGTCGGCCGTGCCGTGGACGCCGTGCCCGGGTGTGGCGCCGAAGTCCGTTACGGACGGCAGCGGTTGGCCCGGGAGGCGGGCGTCGGCGGCCGCGCCGATCGCGCGGGCCAGCGGATGTTCGGAGCCCTGCTCGACGATGGCGGCCAGCCGCAGCACCGCCGCGGATTCGAGGCCGCCGGTGCGCGCGGTGAGGGCGGTGACGCTCATCCGGCCCGTGGTGAGGGTGCCGGTCTTGTCGAGGACGACGGTGTCGATGCGGCGCAGTCGCTCCAGCGCCTCCGGCCCGCGGACCAGGATCCCGAGCTGGGCGCCCCGGCCGGTGGCGGCCAGCAGCGCGGTCGGGGTGGCCAGCCCCAGGGCGCAGGGGCAGGCGACGACGAGGACCGCCACCGCCGCGGTGACCGCGGCCTGCGGGTCGGCCCCGGCGCCGAGCCAGAAGCCCAGGACGGTGACCGAGACGGTCAGGACGGCGGGGACGAAAACGGCCGCCACCGCGTCGGCGAGCCGCTGGACCTTGGTCTTGCCGGTCTGGGCGTCCTCGACGAGCCGGGTGATCCGGGCGAGCTGGGTGTCGGCGCCCACCGCGTCGGCCCGTACCTCCAGCAGACCACCGGAGTTGACCGCACCGCCGACGGCCGCCGCCCCCGGACCGACGTCGACGGGGCGGCTCTCCCCGCTGATCAGGGACAGGTCCAGGGCGGAACTGCCCTCGACGACGGTGCCGTCGGTGGCGACCCGTTCCCCGGGCCGGACCAGGAAACGGTCGCCGGCCCGCAGCCGGTCCACCGGGATGCGCCTGACCGGGGCGCCCCCCGTGCCGTCGGCCGTGCGCACCTCGACGTCCTTGGCGGCGAGTTCGGCCAGGGCGCGGAGGGCGGCCCCGGTGCCGCGCCGGGCCCTGGCCTCCATCCGCCGCCCGGCCAGCACGAACAGCGGCACACCGACGGCGGCTTCCAGGTAGAGATGCGCGGCCCCGTCGCCGGCGGCGGGCAGCAGGCTGAACGGCATCGTCATTCCGGGTGCCCCGGCTCCGCCGAGGAACAGCGCATAGGCGGACCAGGTGAAGGAGGCGACGACGCCGAGCGAGACCAGGGTGTCCATGGTGGCTGCGCCGTGCCGCAGACCACGCAGCGCGCGGGCGTGGAAGGGGGCGGCGCCCCATACGGCGACGGGCGCGGCGAGCACGAAGCACAGCCACTGCCAGTCGCGGAACTGCCAGCCGGGCACCATCGACAGGACCAGGACGGGGAGCGAGAGCACCGCGGTCACCAGCAGCCGGTGCCGCTCGGTGCGGGCGCCGTCGTCCCGGTCGTCCGGGCGGCCGGCGAGCGACGGCCGGTCTTCCGCATCCGGCGCCGGGGCGGGCCCGTGGAGCTGTGCGGTGAACCCGGCGGCCTCGACGGTGCTGACGAGGTCGGTGACGGAGACCGCCGCGGGGTGGCTGACCGTTGCCCGGCCGGTGGCGAGGTTCACCGTGGCGGCGACGCCGTCCAGCCGGCCGAGCTTCTTCTCGACCCGGCCCACACAGGCCGCGCAGGTCATCCCACCGATCGTGAGGGTGGTGGTGCCGGGCGGGGCCGAGGCCGCCAGCGGGGGCGATGACGGGGGTCCGGGCCGGGGCTGCGGCATCATCGCGGCACTCCCCCCGTCACCGGGCGGGGGTCCGCGCCGCCCATGCCGTGCATACCGCCCATGTCCCCGTCATCGGCGGGCGGGCCGCCTCCCGTACGGGCATCACCGGCCGGGCGCAGATCCGGGGCCACCGGACCGGCGACGGCACCGGCCGCGTACGACAGCGTGCCGAGCAGCGCCAGCAGCACGAGGAAGCCGATGACCGGCCGTGCGGGCAGCAGCCGTTGGACGGCCTGACGGAGAGGGGGCCGACTACGGTCGGCCGAAGAGCGGGACATCGCGTCATCGTGGCAGGTGGAGGCGGTGCCGAGCGGGCCATCGGGGGCTCGGCGGAGGGTGAGGTTTGTCCTGTTCCCGCGCCGGAACTCGGCGGCCTCCGGCGCCGACTAACTGGGTTTGTGGGGCGTCCCCTTCGGCGCCCCTTCGGCGTCCGCTTCGGCGCCCCTTCGGCGTCCGCTTCGGCGCCCCTTCGGCGTCCGCTTCGGCGCCCCTTCGGCGTTCGCTTCGGTGCCCCCGGGTCCGGTTCGACGTCGGCTTCGGCATCCTCTGCTTCGGCATCCTCTTCGGTTACTTCCCGGCCGCCCACTTCGCCACCCCGCTCGCCCGCCCGGCCGAAATCACCGTCCCCGGCGGGAACTCGACGCGCCCCGCGCACGACCTCTCCAACGCCGTGCCGTCCGGGCGCGGTTCGTCACCGACCGGCACCGCCGAGGAGGACACCTTGTCCACACCGCCCGACCCCGTAGAGCTGTACGGGCCGGAGTACACCCGCGATCCCTATCCCCTGTACGCCGAGCTACGGGCGCGCGGCCCGGTCCACCGGGTGCGCTTCCCCAGCGGGGTGTGCGCCTGGCTCGTCACCGGCTACGAGGCCGCCCATCAGGCGCTGACCGACACCCGGCTGGGCAAACACCATTCGCGTGGCAACGCGGCCTGGCGGGCCCGCGCCTCGATCATGCCCGAGCCCCAGCACTCCCAGCTCCAGGTGCATCTGCTCCACCAGGACCCGCCGCGGCACACCGCGCTGCGCCGGCTGATCACCGACGCCTTCGCGCCGCAGCGCGTCGAGGGGCTCCGCCCCCGCTTCCAGGCGATGGCCGACGCCCTGCTCGACGGCCTCCCGGACGCCGGCGAGGCCGATCTGGTCGAGGTGTTCGCCGGGCGCTTCCCGTTTCAGGTGCTCGCCGAAGTCATCGGGCTGCCGGGGGAGTTCGCGGCGCGCTTCGACCGCGACTGGGGCAAGGTGGTCCAGCCCGTGGGGCCGGCGGACCCCGGCCGTCCGGCGTACGAGGCGCGGCTGCGCGGACTGCAGCAGTACATCGCCGATCTGGTGGTCCACAAACGCGGGGAGCACGGCGAGGATCTGCTCTCCCGGCTGGTGGCCGCGCGCGACGACGGCCGGCTCGGCCGGGAAGAGCTCGATTCGATGATCTTCCAGCTGCTGGTCGCCGGACAGGAACCGGTCACCCACCAGATCAGCACGGCCCTGGTCACCCTGCTGCGCCATCCCGCCCACCTGGCGGCGCTGGCCGGCCGTCCGGAGCTGCTGCCCCGTGCCATCGAGGAACTGTTGCGTTATGACAGCGCCTTCGAGCTGACGACCTGGCGGTTCTTCGCCGAGGACACCGATCTGCACGGGACGCGGATCCCGGCGGGCGACTCCGTCATCGTGTCGCTGTGTGCGGCCAATCGCGACGCCCGGCAGTTCCCCGACGCCGACGCCCTTCACTTCGACCGCGCCCCCAACCCGCACCTCGCCTTCGGCCACGGCATCCACTTCTGCCCCGGCGCCGCACTCGCCCGTATCGAACTCCACATCGCCCTGGGCACCTTGCTGAGACGGCTGCCGGACCTGCGGCCGGCCGTCCCGGACGGCGAGCTGGGCTGGATCCCGGCGGTACTGGCGCGCGGGGTCGACCGGCTGCCGGTGACCTACGGCGCGCCGGCCGCCTGTCCGGGCGCGGGCGGGCCGGATGCCGCGTGCTGACCAGCCCGGCCCGGCCGCGACCCGGTGTGCCCCTCGGCCACCCGGCCGGCTGCACGGCGGTGCTCGCCGAGCTCCTGCCCCACCGCCGCACGCTGGACACCGGCCACGGGGACACCCCGGACGCCTTCCCCGCCCAACTGCGGCAGCTCGCCGCTCCGGTGGCGGCGGGCGAGCCGATCGTGTTCACCCTGCCGGGCTTCCCGTGCAAGTCGCCCAACCCCGCCAAGGTGCTCGGCCACCTCCCCGACGAGGGCGAACGGTTGGCACTGCGCTTCCTGGACGCCCTGTGTGCCCGGATCGAGGCCGTCCACCCGCCCGGTGCGCGGGTGGTCATCTGCTCGGACGGGCATGTCTTCAGCGATCTCATCCAGGTGTCCGACCGGGACATCGATGCCTACGCGGACGCGCTGCGCGCCCTGATCCATGACGAGGGACTGACCCGGCTGGACGTCTTCGACCTGCGCGAGGTGTACGGGCAGCGGCTGTCGCACGACGCCAAACGGGCCCTGGTCCACGAGCGTTACGCACCGGCCCTGGAGGCCCTGCGGTCCCTGACGCGCAGCGACGAACCGACGCGCCGCCTGTACCAGGGCATCACCCGCTTCCTCTTCGAGGACTCCGCCTCGTTCCCGGGCACCCGTTCGGCGTTGCAGCGCGACTGCCGCCGCCGCGCCTACGGGGTGATGCAGCGCAGCCGCGCCTGGGGCGAGCTGGTCGGCGCGTACCACCCGGGCGCGTTCCGGCTCTCCATCCATCCGCAGCCGCAGGGCTCGGCCAAGTTCGGCATACGGCTGCTCGATACGCCCGATGTGTGGATGACGCCCTGGCACTCCTGCGTGCTCGAACACGGCGACGGGCGGCGGGAGTTGCTGCACCGCGCGAAGGCCGAACGGCTCGGCCGGCTGATGTTCCACCGGGGGCGGCCGAGCCACTTCGTGGCCGGGTGAGGGGGCGGGGTGCCCGCCGCTGCCCGGGCGCGGCGACCGTCACCCGTCCCCGGCCGGCAACGCCTCCCGGTGATCGAAGGCGATCAACGGGTCGCCGGTGAGCGGATGTTCGGTCACCGCGGCGCGCACCCCGAACACCTCGGCCAGCAGCGACGGCGTCAGCACCGCTCGGGGCGTGCCGGACGCCACCACCCGCCCGGCGTGCAGCACATGCAGCCGGTCGCACAGGGACGCCGCGGCGTTCAGATCGTGCAGCGAGATCAGCGTCGTACGGCGCTGCGCCCGCAGCAGCGTCAGCAGCTCCACCTGATGCCGGACATCGAGGTGGTTGGTGGGCTCGTCCAGTACCAGCACCGCCGGGTCCTGGGCGAACGCCCTTGCCAGCAGGGCCCGTTGACGCTCGCCCCCGGACAGGGTCGAGAACCGGCGGGCGCCCTGCCCGGCCAGGCCGACGGCGGCCAGCGCGCGGGCCACGCTCTCCCGGTCGGCGTGGTCCTCGCCCGCGAAGGCCCGCTTGTGGGGCGTACGGCCCATCGTCACCACCTCGCGCACGGTCAGCTCGAAATCGCTGCCGCGCTCCTGCGGCAGCGCGGCGACCCGGCGTGCGGTCTGTCCCGGTGTGAGCGTGCGGATGTCGGCCCCGGCCAGCAGCACCCGCCCGGCGGTGGGCCGCAGATGCCGGTAGACGGTCCGCAGCACGGTGGATTTGCCGCTGCCGTTGGGGCCGACCAGCCCGGCGATCTCGCCGTCGGCCGCCATCAGCTGCACTCCGGCCACGACATTCCGGCCCGCGTAGCCGACCTGCAGATCCTCGATCTCGACGTTCACCGGCCCGCCCCCATCCGCCGGTCCAGGATGAACAGCAGCGCGGGCGCCCCGATCATCGCGGTGACGACTCCTACCGGAAGTTCCTGGGAGGCCATCGCCGTACGGCACACGATGTCCACCACGACCAGCAGCAACGCACCGGTCAGCGCGGACAGCGGCAGCAGCCGGCGGTGGTCGCCGCCGATGACCAGCCGGCACAGATGCGGCACCATCAGGCCCACGAAGCCGATGGCTCCGGAGACCGCGACCAGTACGCCGGTCAGCAGACCGGTCACCACGAAGAGCTCCCTGCGCAGCCGGGTGACGTCCACGCCCACGCCGGCCGCGGTCTCATCGCCCATGATCAGGGCGTTCATGGCGCGGGCCCGCGCCTGGAGTGCCAACAGCCCGGCGGCGACGGCGAGTACCGGCAGCCACAGGACATTCCAGGTGGCCCCGCTCAGGCTGCCCATCAGCCAGAACAGCACACTGCGGGTCTGCTGTTCATCGCCGGCCTGGAGCACGAGGTAGCTGGTGAGGCCGGACAGGAACTGCCCGATGCCGACGCCGGCCAGCACCAGACGCAGCGGTGAGAAGCCCCCGACGCGCCGGGCCATGCACCACACCAGCGCGAACGAGGCCAGCGCTCCGGCGAACGCCGCCGCCGACAGCCCCAGCCCCAGGACTCCGCCCGCGCCGGCGCCCAGCACGATGGCGGCGACCGCGCCGAGTGAGGCGCCGCTGGAGATGCCGAGCAGATACGGGTCCGCCAGCGGATTGCGCACCAGCGCCTGGGTCGCCGTTCCCACCAGCCCCAGCCCCGCACCCACCAGAGCCGCCAACAGTGCCCGGGGGACCCGCAGTTGCCACACGATCAGGTCGTCGGTGCCCGGCCGGGGCGGCGCACCGCCGAGCCGCCGGAACACCACCGACCAGACGTGAGCGGGCGCGATATCGGTGGAGCCCAGGCAGACCGCGGCGGTCAGCGCCACCACCACGGCGAGGCCGAGCCCCACGGCGAGCGGTCCGGCGGGTGGTGTGCGGCGCTCGTAGCGCTCGGTCCGCTCCTCGCAATCGTGCGGCCCGGAGACCACCGGAGCCATCAGCGGGCCGCCTTGAACCGTTCGGGATGGACGGTGTGCGCGATCTCCTCGACGGTGTCCGCGTTACCGACACCGGCGATCGTCGTGCGCTCCGAGCCGATCCGCAGGAACTTGCCGTTGCGCACGGCAGCGAGCCCCTTGGTGGCGGGGAAGCTCTTCAGGAACGCGGCGGCCTCGTCGTACGCCTTGGCGTCGGCCGCCGCGTCACCGCGGTGACGCACCCCGAGCTGGATCCAGTCCGGATTCTTGGCGACCACCTCCTCCCAGGAGACCGGCTTGAAGTCGCCGTCGCAGCCCTCGAAGACATTGTGTGCCCCGGCCTGGCCGATCACGGCGTTGGCGACCTGCTTGCGGCAGACGGCGACCGGCTGCTTGGTGCCCGCGTCGTAGTCGAAGAAGAAGTACGTCGGCCGCTCGGCGGGGGCGATGCCGCCCACCGCCCGGTGCACCTTGTCGGTCTTCTTCCGCATCCCCGCCACGAGCGCGTCCGCCCGCTCCCTGGTGCCGGTCACCGCGCCCAGCCGCTTGATGTCGCCCTCCACACCGGACAGATCGCGCTGCGCCTTCCCGGCCATCGGGGCGCAGGCGGTGGACGCCAGGTAGAGGTGCTTGATGCCCGCCGCCGTGAACTCCTCCTCACTCGGCGCGTCACCGGCACGGCCCATCGAGTTCATCGACGCAAAGGTGTCGATGTAGAGATCGGCACCCGAGCCGAGCAGCTTCTCCTTGGGAATCACGGACTTCCCCAGCACCGGCACCTTCCGGGCCTGCGCCCCCAGGGCGCCGGGCAAGGTGCCCTTGCCGGGCGGGAATCCGGTCCCGATGACCCGGTCGCCCGCCCCCAGCCTCAGCAGCATCTCCAGCGCGGCGGCGTTGCTGGTGACGATCTTGCGCGGCGCGGCCGGGAAGGTGGTGGTGGCACCCTTGCAGTCGGCGATCCGCACGGGGAAGCCCGGCCCGTGGGCGCCCCCGGCCGTGTCCCTGCCACCGTCTCCCCCACTGCCGCCGCACGCGGTGGCGGCCAGCGCGACCACCACCGCGGCACCGCACAACTTCCCAGAACGCATGGCGCTTCTCCCCTACGCATCACCAGCCGGTGCACCCGGCCGCCTCACCCGCCGCAGCAGCGGCCGACGGGCCGCAGGCGCGACCCGGCACAGGTAGTCGGCCGGGTGGCGGGGGCGGTTCCGGACGGCAGCGCTCTTTTCCCGCCGGAAGCCGGCCGGGCTAGGGTGGCGCGTCACAGCGGCACCGGGAGGCGGTTGATGACGACGGGCGTGCCCGGTACGGCCGATGGGGCCGGTACGACCGGTGGGGCTGGTGTGAACGATGCCTCCGCTGCGTCCGATGCCTCCGCTGCGTCCGGTGCGTCCGGTGCGTCCGACGTGACGGATCCGGACTCGGCGGTCCCGGCCCTGTCCGACACCGCCCGGTCGCTGGCGGCGCGCTGTGCGCCCCGGGTGAACGCACTCGCCCGGCTGATGTCCCGGGACGTCTTCGAGCAGCTGCCCGGCTATGCCGAACTCCCCGCCGACGTCAAGGATGTGGAGATCGCGGCGACCGCCCGGCACGGACTGCGGCTGTTCCTGGACCGGGTGGTGCGCGATCCCCGGACCGTCCCCGGCGACTTCGATGTCTTCCGCGAGCGCGCCGCCCAGCGGGCCGAGGAGGGCATGCCGTTGCATCTGCTGCTGACCACGCACTGCGTGGGGGTGTGGGTGCTGTGGCAGGCGCTGCGGGACGCCGCCCGGCCGGGCGAGGACGCCGCGCTGGTCGAGCTGGCCGACTGGCTGTTCGGGGCCGAGCAGCGGATCGTGCGCACGGTCACCGAGACCTACCTCGACGAGCAGGCCGCCCTCGCCTCCGAACGGCGCGCAGAGCGCCGCTCGTTGGTACGCGGGCTGCTGGAGGGCACCGCACCTCCTCCGGCCGGCAGCGGCCTCGACGGGCCGTCGCTGGTCCTCTCCGTACAGCTGCCGGACGGTCCCCGGGCCCCGGTCGCCGCACGGCGCGTGGTGCGACGGCTGCAGGCGGCGCTGGACCGCGCCTTCGGCAGGGAGGTGCCCGCCCTGCTCGACGGCACCGGGGGCCGGGCGATCGTGCCCGGCCGGGTACAGCCGCCGCCCGTACTCGCCGAGCTGCTCGACGGGGTCTGCGGTCCGGGCGTACGGTTCGCTGCCGTGCACGCGGAACACGGCACGGAGATCCCGGAGGCGGCACGCACCGCCGCACGGATCGTCCGGGTGGCCCGCGCCTGCGGACACCCCGCCGGGCTGCACCGGCTCGATGACGTGCTGCTCGAATACCAGCTGTCCCGTCCCAGCGCCGGCAGCGACCGGATTGCCGCCCTGCTCGACCCGGTCGCCGACCGGCCCGAACTCATCGAGACCCTCCGCACCCATCTGGAACAGGCACAGGACCGGCGGGCCACGGCCCGGCTGCTCACCCTCCACCCCAACACCGTCGACAACCGCCTCGCCCGTTTCGCCACGCTGACCGGGCTCGACCTCTCGACGCCACGGGGCACGGCGCTGGCACTCGCCGCGCTCCTGCTCCGCGACGCCGAGGAGCCGGGCCGGCCGGCTTCCGGGGTCCGCCGGGGAGTGTGACGACGCCCCCTACGGCGTGACGATCGGGAAGGCCGGGTCGGGCTTGTCCAGGAGGGCGCTGAAGGTGAGGAGGGCCTGGGGGTCGCCGTCGAGGGTGACCGTTCCGGCCGCGATCTCCTCAGGGAAGGTGGTGGCACCGCTGAGGACGGCATTCAGCGTGGTGCGCGCCAGACGCAGGGTGGCGTGGGGCTTCTCGCCGCGCGGGGCGTCGCCGGGCATGGGAGTGAGTGCCCCGTTGGAGAGGAGGAGGGTCCAGGTCTCCGGGGTGGCGAGGCCGTCGGCTCCGTCGGTGCCGGCCGGAGGGGCGGCGATTTCCCAGCGCAGCAGGAGGCGTTGGTCGCCGGCACGGGGGCCGTTGATGCGGACGGCCATCGACTGGAAGATCTGCTCGGGGGTGAGGGCGGCGAGGAGGTCGGGCGCGATGCGGGTGCGCCCTGCGGCAGGGGTGCGGGTGCCGGTGGTGTGCTCGCGCAGTTCGGCGGCGCCCATCAGGTAGAAGTTGCGCCAGGGCCCGGACTCGGCACCGTGGCCGAGCCGTTCGAGGGCATCGGCCTGGAGCGCTCGGGCCTCGGCGTTGTCCGGTTCGGCGAAGATGACGTGGTGGACGACCTCGGCCACCCAGCGCAGGTCGCCGGCCTCCCATGCCGTGCGGGCCTTGGCCAGTACGGCGTCCGCGCCGCCCATGTACTCCACGTAGCGCGTGGCCGCGGCCACCGGCGGGTGCTGCCAGAGATGAGCCGGGTTGCCGTCGAACCAGCCCATGTAACGCTGGTACACGGCCTTGGCGTTGTGGCTGAGGGTGCCGTAGTAGCCGCGGGTGTGCCAGGCGCGTTCCAGCGCGGGCGGGAAGCGCAGCTCCTCGGCTATCTCGGATCCGGTGAGCCCGGCGTTGATCAGCCGTACGGACTGGTCGTGCAAGTAGGCGTAGGCGTCGCGCTGTTCTTCCAGGAAGCGGACCGCACGCTCCTGGCCCCAGGTGGGCCAGTGGTGGGAGGCGAAGACGATGTCCGTGGTGCCGGCGAACAGCCGCAGTGTCTCGGTGAGATAGCGGGCCCAGGCGCTGGGGTCGCGGACCAGCGCACCGCGCAGGGTGAGGACGTTGTGCAGGGTGTGGCAGGCGTTTTCGGCGACGCACAGGACCCGCAGGTCGGGGAGGTGGAAGTTCATTTCGGCGGGGGCCTCGGTGCCGGGCGTCAGCTGGAAGACCATCCGGATGCCGTCGATCACCTCCTCCTGGCCGGTCCCGGTGATGTGCAGCGTGGGGGCGATCAGGCCGATGGAGCCGAGCGAGGTGGTCTGGCCCAGGCCGCAGCCGATCTGGCCGGCCGGGCCCTTGGGCAGCAGCGCGCCGTACATGTAGCCGGCCCGGCGGGCCATCGCGGGGCCGGTGAAGACGTTCTCGCTCACCGCGTGGGCGAGGAAGCCGGCCGGTGCGATCACGGGAATCCGGCCGCCGGCCACGTCCGCCTCGTCGACCACGCCCCGTACGCCGCCGAAGTGGTCGATGTGCGAGTGGGTGTAGAGGACGGCGGTGACCGGGCGCTCCCCCCGGTGCTCGCGGTACAGGGCCAGGGCGGCGGCCGCGACCTCGGCGCTGATCAGCGGGTCGATGACGAGGACACCGCGCTCGCCCTCGACGAAGGTGATGTGGGACAGGTCCAGGCCGCGTACCTGGTAGATGCCCGGCCGCACTTCGTAGAGGCCCTGCCGGGCGACGAGCCGGCTCTGACGCCACAGCGAGGGGTGCGCGGTGGGCGGGCACTCGTCGGCCAGGAAGGCGTAGGCGTCGTTGTCCCAGACGACCCGGCCGTCCGCGTCCCGGACGACACAGGGGTCGAGACCGGCGACGAAGCCGCGGTCGGCGTCGGCGAGGTCCTGTGCGTCGTCCCGGGCGGGCGGCTGGTCGTGGTGGGCGGTCGGCTCGCTGATGTCCGCAGTGCTCATGGAGGCGATTGTGGTGCGGCCGGCGGCTCGGGTTCATGGTGAGCGGACACAGCGTCGGCAGTCATCCGTCACAAGCCGGCGCCCGCGCGACGGTCAGGGGTCGAGGCCGCTGCCCTGGGGGCCGTACAGGTCCAGCAGGCGGACGCGCGTGCCGTGCAGCCGGTCGGCCACGGTTTCGGCCACATAGCGGTACATCGCCCGGCCGAGGACGGGATCGGACTCGCACAGGTCGCGGACCACCCTGGCGTCGAACTCCACGGCCTCCACCGGGCCGACGGTCTGCGCTCCCAGGTGCCACAGGTAGGGCGGGAACAGCCAGGCCCAGCCGAGCAGTTCACCCCGGCCGAGCGTTTCGACGACCGCCGCCCGGCGCCCGGGGACCCGCTGATCGAGCGCCACCTGACCGCTGTGGATGATCCAGAAACGGTCCGCCCGCCGGCCCTCCTCGAAGAGGCGGGTGGCCCGCGGCATCGACACCTCGACGGCGATATCGGTCAGCCGCCGACGCCGGTCGGGCGGCATCGCATGGAACAGGTTTCTGCTGTTGGCCATCGCATCCTCCGCTCGCTACCTGCACGATATGCGGTGCTTTACGGGGATTCCGGGGAGGCTCGGCCGGGCAGGGCAGCGGTGCGGCAGACCACCGGCGGGCTCAGGTGAGCTGACGCCGGACCAGGTCGTGCAGCCAACCGCCGGTGTCGGCGAGCAGCTCGGCCGGGGCGCCCTGCTCGACGACTCGGCCGTCCGCCATGACGATCACGCGGTCGGCGTCCATGACCGTGGACAGCCGGTGCGCGATCACCAGACGGCTGGCGCTCAGCTTGCGGGTGCTGTCGATGACGATGCGCTGGGTCTCGTTGTCCAGGGCGCTGGTGGCCTCGTCGAAGAACAGGATCCGCGGACGGCGGACCAGCGCCTGGGCGATCATCAGCCGCTGCCGCTGGCCGCCGGAGATGGCGCCACCACCGGAGATCATGGTGTGCAGCCCCATCGGCATCCGCTTGATGTCCTCGGCCAGGCCCGCCATCTCGGCGGCCGCCCAGGCCTCTTCCTGGGTGAAGGACTCGGCGCCGCAGATGCAGTCCAGGATCGATCCGGTGAGGGGCTGGGCGTTCTGCAGCACGACCCCGCACTGGCGGCGCACCGCCGCCTGGTCCAGGGCGGCCAGATCCTGGCCGTCGTAGAGCACATGGCCCGAGGTGGGCTTGTCGAAGCCGATGAGCAGCCGCAGCAGGGTCGACTTGCCACAGCCGCTCGGGCCGACGACGGCCACGAATTCGCCGGGCCGGACCCGCAGCGAGACATCGTCGAGGACCAGCGGGCCGTCGTCGGTGTAGCGGAAGGACAGCTTCTTGGCCTCGATGCCGCCGGAGAGGGCGCCGGGCTGGGCGCTGGCGCCGCGCACTTCGGGCTTCTCGTCCAGCACCGGCTGGATCTGCTCGAACATCGGCAGTGCGGCGGCGGCCGAGACGAAGGCGCCGGTGATCTGGGTGACCGAGGTCAGCAGCATGGTCACCGAGGTGTTGAAGGTGAGGAACGAGGCGGCCGACATGCTGCCGCGGGCCGGTCCGGCCAGCAGCATGAACATGGTGAGCGAGCAGAGCGGCAGATAGACCGCGTTGAGGACGGTGGTCAGGTTCTTGATCCGGCCGGCCTTCTGCTGGAGTTCACGGGAGCGCGCGAACTCCCGGGCCCAGGCCGCGTACGCAAAGCTCTCGGCCGCGGCGACCCGCAGCTTGGGCAGACCGCGCAGGGTCTGGAACGCCTGGTTGTTGAGCTTGTTGCCGAGCTTGACCAGCCGTCGCTGCCAGCGCAGCTCCCACAGGCCCATGGCGAGGAACACCGCACCGATGACGATCAGCATGGCGATGGCCGCCAGCGCCAGCGGCACGCTGTACAGGAGCAGCATCACCAGGTTCATCGCGCCGACCGTCGTGGCCTGCACGGCCACCGGGCCGAGTCCGGACAGCACCCGCCGGATGGCGCTGATACCCATCGCGGCGCTGGCCAGCTCGCCGGTGGAGCGTTCGGTGAAGAACTTCGTCGGCAGCCGCAGCAGCCGGTCCCACACGGCCGGCTGCAGCGCGCTCTCGATCCGGCCCTCCATCCGCAGCACGGTGAGGTTCTGCAGCAGCATGAAGGCGGCGGAGACGACGCTGGTGATGATGACGGCCAGGGAGACCTGGACGATCAGGCTCCGGTCGGCGCTCGGGACGTACTCCCCGAGCACCTTGCCGGTCGCGAGGGGGACGAGGGCACCGAGACCCACCGTCACCAGCCCGGCGAGGGCCAGATTCCGCAGGTCCATCCGCGTACCGCGCAGGCTGAAGCGCATCAGCCGCCACAGGCTCATGGACCGCTCCGGCAGCGGGCGGTAGAACATGACGGCGCGGGGCTCGAATTCATCGGCGTTGTCCTTGCCGATGCGCATCCGTAGCCCGGAGGCCGGGTTGACCGCCTCGTAGCGGCCCCGGCGCCACACCAGCGCCACGGGGGCGCCGGACTTGGCGCGGTGGCCCACCAGGGGTCCGGTGTCGGTCCGCCACCAGCGGCCCTGGAGCCGGACCGCCCGGGTCCGGATCCGCGAGCTGACCGCGATCCGTTCGACCGGAGTGATGCGGTCGTTGGCGGCGCCGCCCTTCGGCGGCTCGGTGAGCGTGATCCCGGCCGCTTCCGCGACCGTGCGGCAGACCGCGAAGGTGGCGTCGTCGCCGGCCCGGTCCCTCTCGGCGCTGCCCCGCCCGCCCCGGTCCTGGCGGCCGATGGACGCGATCAGCGCCTGGTCGGCCCGCTCGCGGACAGCCTCGCCCGCCTTGATGCCGGCCGCCGTGCGGTCCTCGTGGGCGCGCTCCAGCTGCTCGATCCAGCGGTCGACGGCGGACAGCAGCCGGTACTGCTGATTGACCATCTGCTGCCACAGCGCGGGGTCCACCAGCAGATCGCCGGCCGCCTCCGCGCTGTAGGAGGCGCCGTACTGCACGCTGCCGGGCGGGACCGGCATCCACAGGATGTCGTCGTCGGCCACCGCCTCGTCGGCGGGCCGGCCGTCGAGCGGGGCCTCGAACAGCACACCCAGGCTGCGGGCGGTGCCCAGCGCGAAGGCGTGCTCCAGCGCGGAGGGTGCCTCGCCCTGGCCGCCGTACGCGGGGTCGTAGCCATAGCCGCCCTGCGCGCCGTACTGCGGATACGACCCGGTGTCGCCGAAGTCCCCGTACTCGTACCGGGGCAGCTCGCGCAGCGGGATCCGGCGCAGCAGGCAGTCCTGCGACGGCCGGCCGAGCAGGGTGTGGTGCGGGCCGGCGACCGGGCCGAGCAGCAGGGTGCCCGCTTCGAGCCGGCCGAGGAAGTGCCAGTGCCCTTCCTGGGCGGCGTCGACCGCGAAGAGGTCCAGCGCTCCGCCGGTGACGAGCCACAGCACATGCGGGCCCTCCAGGGGAACGCTGCGCAGCCCGGTGCAGTCGACGGGCGTGCCGAGGCTGCCCAGCGCCTGCGTCACCGCATCGGTGTCGCCCGGTCCCACGACCGCGGGCGGGGGTACGGATGACACGTCAGTGCTCCTTGACCAGCTCGGCGTACGGGCCCCCGGCGGTGACCAGGTCCTCGTGCCGGCCGCGTTCGACGACCACGCCGTGGTCGAGGACCACGATCTCGTCGCTGTCGCGGACCGTGCTCAGCCGGTGGGCGATGACGACGCAGGCGCAGCCGCGCCGCCGCAGGTTGTCCATGATGATTTGTTCGGTCTGGGCGTCCAGGGCGCTGGTGACCTCGTCGAGGACCAGGATGCTGGGGCGCCGGACCAGTGCGCGGGCGATCTCCAGGCGTTGCCGCTGCCCGCCGGAGAAGTTGCGGCCGTCCTGTTCGACCCGGCTGTGGATGCCGTCGGGGCGACGGGCGATCACGTCGTCGTAGAGCGCGGCGTCCTGGAGGGCGGTGATGACCGCGTCGTCCGGGATCGACGGGTCCCACAGCGCCACGTTGTCGCGGACCGTGCCCTCGAAGAGGAAGATGTCCTGGTCGACGAAGGACACGGAGGCGGCCAGCGCGCTGCGGGAGAGGTCCTCCAGACGCTGTCCGTCGATGCGGATGGTGCCTTCCCAGGGGCTGTAGAGCCCGGAGATCAGCCGGGAGACGGTGGACTTGCCGCTGCCGGATCCGCCGACGAGGGCGACCTGCCGGCCGGGGCCGACGGCCAGGGAGAAGCCGGTGAGCAGCGGCTTGTCCAGCGGGCTGTAGCCGAAGCTGATCTCCTCCAGCGTCACATGGCCCTTGAGCCTGCGGGTGTCGGCGTCCGGCTCGGGGCGCGAGTAGAGGGTGTCGACGGGGAAGCTCTCGACGTCCTTGAGGCGGGCCACATCGGCGGCGAAGTCCTGGATTCGGCCCGCCACTCCGTTGAGCCGGGTGATGGGTGCGGTGAAGCGGGTCACCAGCGCCTGGAAGGCGACCAGCAGACCGATGGAGATATGGCCCTCGACCGCCCGCAGTCCGCCGATCCACAGGATCAGTGCGCTGTTGAGGGTGGCCAGAGTGGGCGCGACCATGGCCAGCACGGCGCTCGGCACACCGAGGCGCTGCTGCACCTCCAGCGTGGTGGCGTGCTGTCCGGCCCAGCGGCGGAAGTAGCCGTTCTCCCCGCCGGTGGCCTTCATCGTCTCGATGAGCTGGAGACCGGTGTAGGAGGTGTTGGTGAGCCGGGCCGTGTCGGCGCGCAGCTTCTGGGTGTGGGTGGCCCGCAGCCGGATCACGATCCGCATGGCGACGACGTTGAGCAGGGCGATGCCCACACCGATGACCGTGAGTTGGGGGTCGTAGGTCCACAGCAGGACGGCGTAGAGGATGACGACGATGCCGTCCACGCCCGCGGCGGCGAGGTCGCGCGCCAGGGTTTCGGCCACCGCGTCGTTGGACTGCAGTCGCTGGACCAGGTCGGCCGGGCTGCGCTGGGCGAAGAAGGTGACCGGGAGTCTGAGCAGATGGCGCAGGAAGCGGGCGCTGGTCAGGGTGGAGGAGATGATGCGGCCGCGCAGCAGATTCGCCTGCTGCAGACCGGTCAGTACGGCGGTCAGCGCCACCATCGCGGCCATCGAAGCGAAGAGCGGCCCCAGCAGCGAGGTCTGGTTGCCGATCAGGAACATGTCGATGTACGTACGGCTCAGGGCTGGCACCGCCGCACCGACCGCGACCAGCAGCAGACTGGCCAGCAGCGCGGCCAGCAGGGTGCCGGTGGTACCGCGCATCCGGGCGGGCACCGCGCCGAGGACGCCGGGCTTACGGCCGCCCTTGCGGAAGGATTCGCCCGGCTCGAAGACCAGGGCGACACCGGTGAAGCTGGTGTCGAAGTCCTCCGTCGCCACGAAGCGGCGGCCCTTGTCGGGGTCGTTGATGCGGACGCCGCGGCGGCCGAAGCGCCGGCCGGTGCCGTCGTAGACGACGTAGTGGTTGAACTCCCAGAACAGGATGGCCGGCGCCTGCACTTCGGCGAGCGCGGACGGTTCCATCTGCATGCCCTTGGCCTGCAGGCCGTAGCTGCGGGCGGCCTTGAGCAGATTGCTGGCGCGCGAGCCGTCGCGGGAGACACCGCAGGCGATCCGCAGCTCTTCGAGCGGTACATGCCGTCCGAAGTGGGCCAGCACCATGGCAAGCGAGGCGGCACCGCATTCCACGGCCTCCATCTGGAGGACGGTGGGGGTGCGTACGGCCTTGGTCTTCTTGGGCTTCGGGGCGGGCGGCGCCGCACGGCGGGTGCGGCGGGCGCCGGGCGCGGGCTCGGGACGGTGCCGGCCGCGGCCCGGAGGCGGCAGCTGCTGCTGCGCGGCTGCGGAGTCTTCGGTGGCGGTCATGGCAGCAGCCAATCGATCGGGTGCTGCGCGGCCAGATGAACGGCGCCGGTGGCCGGCGTCATGGAGTCGACGGCGTACGGCGGGCCGCCGGACGTCGACCAGGCGTAGCCGGACGCGCTGTGCGGGGAGGCATCGAGCTTCACCAGGACCGCGAGGGGCTGGCCGTGCTGCGAGAACTGCTCGCCGAGCTGGCTGTTGCCCAGGTAGGCGCCGATCCGCTGACGGGTCTGCGCGGTCCTGCCGACGGCCTTGACCCGCCCGCGCAGCACGCCGTACTGCTGGCTCGGCACGGACTGGACGGTGAGGTCGACGGAGGCGCCGACGGGGACGGTGGCGCCGCTCTCGGCCGGTACGTACAGCGTTGCCGTCAGGGGGTCGCCGGCATGGGCGACCCGCTCCACGGAGGCCACATCGGCGCCGGTGGTGACGACGGATCCGATCGTGGCGACCATCGTGGTCAGCCGGCCGGCGGCGAGGGTGCGGACGACGGCGGTGCCCCGGGCGGTGCGAACCTTCAGAACCGGGGTGTTGGCGGCCACCCGCTTGCCCTCTTCGGCGAGTACGGCGGTGACCTGGCCCGCGACGGGGCTCTGCAGGATATAGCTGCCCTGGCCGTGGGTGAGGATTCCGGGTGCGCTGAGGGTGGACGACACGGTGCCGGTCACCGCCCACAGGGACGCGGCGATCACGAAGAGGACCGTGACGATCAACACCAGCAGGCCCTGGGGCCGGGCGAAGCGCACCGGCACGTCGATTTCTTCGGGCGACTGCAGCTTGGAAAGGGCCTGTTGGCGGAACTCCACGACACTCTTCCCTCAACTGCAATGGTCTGTTTCAGACGGATGGCGGCCGTGCGCCCCGGTCCCGGGCACAGCCAGGGATCCGGGGCACTCGGCCCGGCACGTCGGCAAGGAGGGGGCGCCGACCTGCCGTTGTCACCGTTCAAAGCCGGCTGTACCGCTCAGCGGCACAGGGACGACTCAGAGACCGGAGACGAGGCCCGTGGCGGTGCCGACGACGCCCGAGGCGTTGACGCCGGTGGCGCCGTCGACCAGGCCGGTGGCGGTGCCCACGGCGCCCGAGACGGGGGCGATGGAGTCAACGGTGTTGGTGGCGGTGCCGACCGCGCCGTTGAGGAGGCCACCGGACACGTTGTCCAGGTCGGCGTCGGAGATTTCCTGGGTCTGAACCTGGGGGGTGGAGTTCATGATGTTTCCCTTCGGATGAATATCTCGAAAAAGCTGCGCCCGAACCGTCCGGTGGGGTGGCCCGGCCGCGGCTGCGGCAGTCCGGTACCCGCAAACGGGCACCGATGGTGTGACTACCGCGGTGCGAAGGATCAAAGCATGCGGGCGCGTTGCGCTGCTAATCGGAGAACCACCGATCTCGACCCCAACGCCTCGCCGAATTACGTGAAGTGCACGCGCATCCATGACTTGGTGGCAGCTTCTCCACAACTTCTCCAGTTTCACTTTTGACGCACCGGTAACCGCTCGTTCGACGAACTGGACATTCCCGCATCAAACCGCTGAGCTGCAGGTCAGCGTGGGGGTTCGTCGCGGGAGAGCATGTGCCGACTGCGCATTCGGTGTGCAGATTTTTTGAAGACCGCCAATTTTTACGGCACCTGAGCACAGCACGGTCACCGAACTCCGGCGCGCACTGACGATGGACCGCTCCGAATGTTGCAGAGGTATGAAATGTGCCCGATTCGCCCGGAGTTCCTGGGCGGCATCGGGCGAGTTGAACACCTTGAACGGATTCATCGGAACTATCCGTACACCATTCCCATGGAAACGGACCGAGTATCCGGAGAACGGACATAACCGTATAACGACGTGCCTCGGACCCGTCGGTAATGGGTGATTCCCGAGGGCGGCACCGACACCCCGGTGGCAGCCGCCCACCGCGTGCGGCACCGTGAAGGGACGCTGCGGGGCCGCGCCCCGGGAAGGAGCCGTCCGTGGACCCCGTCGAGGCGCTGGAGCGGATCGCCTTTCTGCTGGAGCGGCAGGGGGCGGTGAGCTACCGCGTCCAGGCGTTCCGTACGGCCGCGACGGTGATCGGCGCCATGTCCCCCGACGAGGTGCGCCGGCGCGCCCTGGACGGTTCGCTGGGGCGGGTCAAAGGGCTGGGCCCGAAGACCACCCGGGTGGTCGAGGAGGCGCTCGCGGGGGCGCGGCCCGAGTATCTGTCATCTCTCGAACAGGAGGCGGGCGGTCCGCTGGTCGAGGGGGACCGGGGGCAGCGGCTCCGGCGGGCGCTGCGCGGCGACTGCCATCTGCACTCGGACTGGTCGGACGGAGGCAGCCCGGTCGAGACCATGGCCCGGACCGCCCGCGACCTCGGGCACGCATGGTGTGTGCTGACCGACCACTCCCCCAGGCTCACCGTCGCCCGCGGGCTGACCGCCGAACGGCTGCGGCAGCAACTGTCGCTGGTGGCGGAGGTGAACCAGCGGCTGGCACCGTTCCGGCTGCTGACCGGGATCGAGTGCGACATCCTCGACGACGGCACCCTCGACCAGGAGCCGGAGCTGCTGGACCAGTTGGACGTGGTGGTCGCCTCGGTGCACTCCAAGCTGCGGATGGACAGGGCGCCGATGACACGGCGGCTGCTGGCCGCGGTCCGTAATCCGCTGGTGGACGTGCTCGGTCACTGCACCGGACGGCAGATCACCGGCAAGCGGCGCCCGGAGTCGCAGTTCGACGCCGGGGAGGTGTTCGCGGCCTGCGCCGAGCACCGTACGGCCGTCGAGATCAACTGCCGTCCCGACCGCTTCGATCCCCCGCGCCGGCTGCTCCGCCAGGCACTGGAGGCAGGGACGCTCTTCGCCATCGACAGCGATGCCCATGCGCCGGGCCAGCTCGACTGGCAGATCTACGGCTGTGCCCGCGCCGAGGAGTGCGGCGTACCGGCCGACCGGGTCATCAACACCTGGACGGAGCGCCAGTTGGCCGCCTGGACCCGGACGGGCCGGACGCCGCGGCGCTGACGGGCCTCAGGCGGCGTGCGGTGCGGCCGAGGGGGGTGCGGCCGCGGGGGGTGCGCTCGCGGCGGTGGCCGGAGTGAGCCGCAGCGCCACGACATACGCGACGACCACGGCGACGATCACCAGCGGCATCACGGTCAGACCGCTCCTGCCGAGCAGCAGGGTGGCCAGCAGCACCGAGATCATCGGCAGCCGGAGCATCGCCACACACATGGCGCCGACGCCCATCGCAAAGGCCGCGGTGAGCGACAGGCCGGGCAGGTGGGACAGCACGACACCACCCGCCGCGCCGAGGAACAGCGCGGGGAAGATGGGGCCGCCCCGGAAGGCGCTCAGCGAGGCGCAGTACGCCAGGCCCTTGCACAGGATGAGCAGCAGCAGCGCCGCCACCGAGTAGCCGGCACTGTCCTGGAACAGCGACCCCAGCGCCGACTGGCCCGAATAGAGCATCTCGGTGGCGGGCTTGCCGGTGGTCCCGGCGAACGCCACCGCCAGCGCGCCCACCACCAGGCCCATCACCATCGTGGCCGGGACGCGACGGGAAACCACATGCCCCTTGAGGAACAGCGAGAGCCGCCGTACGCCGACCGCGAGGAAGGCGGCGGCCACTCCGATGACCAGGGCCCAGCCGAACTCCGGAACCGTCGGCTCGGCGGCCTTGGGGATGTCGTGCAGCGCGAGGGAGTACGTACCGAGTCCGGTCCAGTCCCCCAGCCCGGTGAAGACGAGCGCACCGATTCCCGCGGCGAGCAGACCGGGCACCAGCATCATCCCGAGCATCGGGCCGCCCAGGCCCGACACCTCCATCAAGAGGAACGCGCCCAGCAGCGGGGAGCCGAGCAGTGCGCTGACCGCCGCGAAACTGCCGGCCGCGCCCACCGCGGCGACGGTCCGGGGGCCGGCATCCCGGCCCAGCAGCCGTACGGCGCCGGCGGCCAGCCCGCCGCCGAGGGCGATGAGCGGCGCCTCGGGGCCGAGCACCGCACCGAAGCTGAGCGAGGCCAGCGCCGCGAGGGCGATACCGGGGAGCGCGGAGAGCGGGGGCGCGCCGCTGAGCGCCAGCCCGTCGGCCGGCTCATGGCCGCCGTGGCCCGGCAGATAACGGACGGTCAGGCCGACCAGGAGGCCGGCGACCACGAGCATCGGGACCGGCCACCAGATCGGCGGCCCGGTGAAGCCCAGCGCCCGCGGCAGGTCCTGGTAGATCAGCGGTTCCAGCTCGTGGACCAGCGCGAGAAAGCCGAACGAGACGGCACAGACCGGGAAGCCGACCAGCGCCGCCGTCAGCAGGAGCTTCAGATACTCGCGGGTGCGCACCAGCGCGTAGGGGTCCTGGGGCACGGTGCCCGGCGCCGCGCCGCCCGCGCCGGTGGAGCCGACCGACATCGCTTCGCCTCCCTCGCCGCCGCCGTGCCGAGCCTGCCATGACCGGCCCCGCCCGGCATGCCGGGCGCGTCCTCGGGGCATGGCCATTCGGGTGGACCGGGCCCGTACCGGGGCCGGGCGGGGGTAGGGAGAGAAGACATCAGTTCCAGTCCACCCTGGAGCTGACGGCCTCGTTCCTCCGGCCCACCCGCCCCGGCCGGCTCATCGGCACCGGGCGCATCGTGCACCGCGTGGGCGATATCGCCTTCCTGGAGGCCGCCCTCGCCGACGGCGACGAGCGGCTCATCGCCACCGCCGCCGCCACGGCCCGGGTCATCCCCATGGACGAGGCACCGAGCGTGGCATGACGAGCACCCCTCACCCCTGAGGCGCCGCCGCCTCCCGGAGGGCGGCCAGCACCGGCCGGAGCAGGGGGTGCTCCTCGGCTCCGCGGCGTACGGCGGCGAAGACCCGGCGGGTGGGGGCCACATCGTCGACCGGGCGGACCACTACCCCCGTCAGGTCCATGTCGCGCAGGGCCGAGCGGGGGACGAGGGCCACCCCCGCGGCGGCCGAGGCGAGGGCGACCACGGCCCGGAAGTCGTCGGAGGAGTGCTCCAGCCGGGGCTCAAAACCGGCGTATTCGCAGGCCAGGACGACCACATCGTGGCAGGGGTTGCCGGGGTAGGGGCCGATCCAGGGGTCGTCGGCGAGATCGGCCACGGCCACCTGCGCGGCGTCGGCGAGGCGGTGGCCGGGCGGCAGCACCGCGTCGAACGGCTCGGCGTAGAGCGGGACCCGGGTCAGCCGTGGGTCGTCGGCGCTGGGCGCGCCCCGGTACTCGACGGCGACCGCCACATCGACCTGCCGGTCCAGGACCATGAGCAGGCTGGCGTCGCCCTCGGCGTCCTGGACGCGGACCCGGATGCCGGGCGCGGTGCGGGTGAGCGCGGTGAGCGCGGGCGCGACGACCAGGCCGATGCCGGTGGCGAAGGCAGCGACGGTGACCGTGCCGGCCTCGCCCGCGCCGTAGGCGGCGAGCTCGGACTCGGCGCGCTCCAGCTGGGCCAGGACGGCATTGGCATGGGCGAGCAGGATGTCGCCCGCGGCGGTCAGCCGTACGCCGCGGGCGCTGCGCTCCACCAGACGGTGGCCGGTCTCCTGTTCCAGGGCGGCCAGCTGCTGGGAGACCGCCGAGGGCGTCAGATAGAGCGCGGCGGCCGCGGCGGTGACCGTGCGGTGGTCGGCCACCGCACGGAGGATGTGCAGCCGGCGTGCTTCGATCATGTTTCCAGTTTCTCAGGCGACGCCCGTGGGCGGCGTCAGTCCCCCAGCGCGGACCTCGCGTCGACGAACGCGTCGACCACGCGGTGGACGTCCTCGGTGGAGTGGGCGGCGGAGAGCTGTACCCGGATCCGCGCCTGGCCCTGCGGGACCACGGGATAGGAGAAGCCGATGACGTAGACGCCGCGCTCCAGGAGCAGCTCCGCCATCCGGGCCGCCTCGGCCGCGTCGCCGATCATGACGGGGGCGATGGCGTGGTCGCCGGGGAGGATGTCGAAGCCCTCCTCGGTCATCCGGGAACGGAACAGCGCGGTGTTGGCGTGCAGCCGCTCGCGCAGGTCGCCGGCCGACTCCAGCAGGTCGAGCACCTTCAGCGAGGCGGCCGCGATCACCGGGGCGAGCGAGTTGGAGAAGAGGTACGGGCGCGAGCGCTGGCGCAGCAGCGCGACGATCTCGGCGCGGGCCGCGACATAGCCGCCGGAGGCGCCGCCGAGGGCCTTGCCGAGGGTGCCGGTGATGATGTCGACGCGGTCCATCACACCGTGCAGCTCGGGGGTGCCGCGGCCGCCGGGGCCGACGAAACCGACCGCGTGCGAGTCGTCGACCATCACCATGGCGCCGTAGCGGTCGGCCAGGTCGCAGATCTCGCGCAGCGGCGCCACATAGCCGTCCATGGAGAACACGCCGTCGGTGACGACGAGCTTGCGGCCGGTGCTGCCGGCCTCCTTCAACTGGCGTTCCAGGTCGGCCATGTCGCGGTTGGCGTAGCGGAAGCGGCGGGCCTTGCACAGGCGGATGCCGTCGATGATGGAGGCGTGGTTGAGGGCGTCGGAGATGACCGCGTCGTCCGGGCCGAGCAGCGTCTCGAAGACGCCGCCGTTGGCGTCGAAGCAGGACGAGTAGAGGATGGTGTCCTCCTGGCCCAGGAAGCCGGAGATCCGCTGCTCCAGCTCCTTGTGGACCTCCTGGGTGCCGCAGATGAAGCGGACCGAGGCGAGGCCGTAGCCCCAGCGGTCGAGCGCTTCATGAGCGGCCGCGACGACCTCGGGGTGGTCGGCGAGGCCGAGGTAGTTGTTGGCGCAGAAGTTGAGCACCTCGCCGGGGTTGCCTTCCCCAAGCTCTCGGCTTCGCTCGAGCAGGGGAGACCCCATTGCGGTGACCGCGACGGTGGCGGACTGCGGAGTGCCGATGACGCGCTCGGGCTTGTGCAGGCCGGCGGCGCGGATCTCGTCGAGGGTGCCGCGCAGTTCGTCACGTACGGAGTCGAACATCAGGGATTTCTCCAGGAGTTGGGGTGAAGCGGGCGAGTGGTCCGAAGGGGCGCGCCGCGGTCGGGGCGGCCGCGCCGGAATCAGGTGGTCCAGTCGAGGATGATCTTGCCGCTCCGGCCGCTGGCGGCATCGTCGAAGGCGGCGTCGAAGTCCTGGTACGGGTAGCGGCCGGTGATCACGGGCGCGAGGTCGAGGCCGCCTTCGAGCAGCACGGACATCGCGTACCAGGTCTCGAACATCTCCCGGCCGTAGATGCCCTTGATCGTGATCATGGAGGTGACGATCCGGGACCAGTCGACGGGGAACTGCTCGGAAGGCAGGCCGAGGACCGCGATCCGGCCACCGTGCGTCATGTTGGCGATCATGTCGCGCATCGCCTCGGGCCGGCCGGACATCTCCAGTCCGATGTCGAAGCCCTCGCGCAGGCCCAGCTCGCGCTGGCCGTCGGCGATGGTCGTCCCGGCGACATTGAGGGCGAGGCTGACACCGACCTTGCGGGCCAGTTCGAGACGCGGCTCGCTGACGTCCGTGATCACGACATTGCGGGCCCCGGCATGCCGGGCGACGGCCGCGGCCATGATGCCGATCGGTCCGGCGCCGGTGATCAGGACGTCCTCACCGACCAGCGGGAACGAGAGCGCGGTGTGCACGGCGTTGCCGAACGGGTCGAAGACGGCGGCGATATCGAGGTCGACGGGGACGCGGTGCACCCACACATTGCCGGCGGGCAGCGCCACGTACTCGGCGAACGCGCCGTCCCGGCCGACGCCGAGGCCGACGGTGGCGCGGCACAGATGGCGGCGGCCGGCCAGACAGTTGCGGCACTTGCCGCAGACCAGGTGCCCCTCGCCGCTGACCAGGTCACCGGCCTTGATGTCGGCGACGTCCCGGCCGGTCTCCACCACCTCACCGACGAATTCATGACCGATCGTCATCGGGGTGGCCACGGCCTGCTGGGCCCAGCCGTCCCACGCCCGGATGTGCAGGTCCGTGCCGCAGATTCCGGTGCGCAGCACCTTGATCAGGACATCGCCCGGACCGATGGCCGGTTCCGGCACCTCCATGAGCCGGAGTCCCGGTTCCGCTTTCTGCTTGACCAGTGCCTTCACCGCATCGGCTCCCGTACGTCGGTGTGACCTGCCGGGGGCCCGCCCCGGGCGCCCGATCTTCGTCAGGAAATCTTCCGTACCCCGGCCGCCCGGTCCATCGAGGATTTCTTAAGCGCGGCCACAGTTGCTCTTTACGCCCGGCAGGAAACGGGCTCCCGGCGCCGGAGGTGAGGGCGGTCACGCACCGCTCACCGGGCTCGGCAGACCGGCCGGACGCGCAGCTCGGGGACCGTGCCGCCGGTCTGTGCGAGGTGCCGGGGACGGGCGGCCGGCCCTGCCGGTAGGCGGCCGGGCGGTGCGGGAGTGTAAACGTTCGCCACCGCAAGCGTTGGAATTCATCACAGCTTGAGTGGCCGTGAGACCCGGGTGCACGGGGCTACGTAGGACTGGGTGGCAGCAACACACGGGTGCTGACGCGACGCACCGCGGTCGCCCGTGTGCCTCGTTCCTGTGCGTCCCTGGAGGTCAGTGAATTGAGCCACCGACATGTGAACAAGCGGACCGGCGCCATCGCCGGCGCCGCAGCGGCCGCCATCGCGGCCGCGGCGATCCTGCTCCCCAACGCCAACGCGAGCACGGACCAGCCGGCGGCCCTGAAGACACTCAGCGCCCACTCGGCCACGCAGCTGGCGTCATCCCTGAAGGCGGACCTGGGGGACAACACGGCCGGCTGGTACCTGGACAGCGCGAACGGCCACCTGGTCATGAACGTTCTGTCGGAGGACGCCGCCAAGAGCGTCACGGCCAAGGGTGCCGTCGCCAAGGTCGTGCACAACAGCATGACCGCGCTGAAGGCCGGTGCGAAGACCCTGAGCGACTCCGCCTCGGTGCCCGGCACGGCGTGGTCGATCGACCCGAAGACCAACAAGATCGTGGTGCTCGCCGACAGAACCGTCACCGGCGCAAAGATGGCCACGCTCAACAAGGCCACGGGTGGCATGGGCGCAGGCATGGTCACCGTCAAGCGGTCTCAGGGCGAGTTCAAGCGGTACGACGGCGGGGACGCGGGGAGTGCCGCGGGGGGCTCGGCCGGCAGTGCGGCCGGGGGCGCGGCCGGCGACGGCGGGGCGGCCGCGGGCGGTGCGGGCGGCGCGGGTGATGCCGCAGGCGCCGGCGGCGCAGGTGATGCCGGAGGCGCCGGAGGCGCGGGTGATGCCGGCGGCGCAGGCGGCGCCGGGGAATCGGCCGGTGCCGGAGGTGCCGGAGGTGCCGGGGGTGCCGGCGGCGGGCAGGCTGCGGGTCCGGTCGGCGGCAGCGCCATCTTCGGCGGCAACGCACGCTGCTCGCTGGGCTTCAACGTCACGGTCAAGGGCGCACCGGCGTTCCTGACGGCCGGTCACTGCGGCAACGACTCCAAGACCTGGACGGCCGACCAGGGCGGCAGCCAGCCGCTGGGCACGGTGGCCGACTCCAAGTTCCCGAAGACCGACTTCGCGCTGGTCACCTACGACGACAAGGCCGCCAAGCCAGAGAGCGCGGTCGACAAGGGGGACGGCAGCACCCAGAAGATCACCAAGGCCGCGGAGGCCGCCGTCGGGATGAAGGTGCAGCGCTCGGGCAGCACCACCGGCCTCCACGACGGCACCGTCACCGGCCTCGACGCGACGGTGAACTACGGCAACGGCGACATCGTCAACGGCCTCATACAGACGGATGTCTGTGCGGAGCCCGGCGACAGCGGCGGCTCGATGTTCTCCGGTGACTCGGCCGTCGGGCTGACCTCCGGCGGCAGCGGCGACTGCACCGCGGGCGGCGAGACCTTCTTCCAGCCGGTCACCGACGCGCTCAAGGCCACGGGAGCCGAGATCGGCGCCGGCGGCGCGGGCGGCGGCGACGCGGGAGCGGGCGGCGCCGGTGCGGGTGACGCAGGTGCCGGAAGCGCCGGTGCCGGTAGCGCCGGAGCCGGAGACGCCGGAGCCGGTAGCGCCGGAGCCGGAGACGCCGGAGCGGGTAGCGCCGGAGCCGGAGACGCCGGTGCCGGTAGCGCCGGAGCCGGAGACGCGGGAGCCGGAAGCGCCGGAGCGGGAGACTCCGGTGCCGGTTCCCAGGACCCCGGTACGGGTGCCCAGGACCCCGGTACGGGTGCCCAGGACCCCGGTACGGGTGCCCAGGACCCCGGTACGGGTGCCCAGGACCCCGGTACGGGTGCCCAGGACCCGGGAGCCGGCGGCAGCAGTGACTCCGGAGCGGGCAGTGGCGATTCGCTGAACTGACCCACCCGGAGTTCCCCCGGATCCCTCTGCGCCATCGGCCCCGTCCCCTTCCCGACGAAGGAGGGCGGGGCCGATGAGTGGTGCAAGTCCCTTGCGTGCGGGGGGGGAACGCAGGGCGCTCAGTTCGAGGTGACGGTGAAGAGGCCGCCGTCGGGGTCACGGATGACGGCCTGGCGGCCCTTGCCGTCCGCGGTCGGCGTCACGGGGGTGACGGTTCCGCCGGCGGCCACCGCGGCGGCCGTCACCTTCTCGATGTCGCGGACCGGGAAGTGGACGTGCCAGCGGGGGCGGACCCGCGGGTCCGGGGCGGACTCCACGGCACCGCCCCGCAGGGTGGCAACGGTGTGTGTCCCGTCCCGGACGATCACCTGGTCGTGTTCGTAGGTCACATCGCAGCCGCCCGGCTCCCCGGAGGCCCAGCCGAAGACCTCCGCATAGAAGATGGCGGCGGCGAAGGCGTCCCGGGTGCGGAGTTCGAGCAGGGCGGGTGCGGCACCCTGTCCGACCGACCACGCCAGGGTCTGGCCCTCCCAGAAGCCGAAGGTGGCGCCGTCGGCGTCGGCGGCGAGGGCGGCGCGGCCGGGGCCCAGCTTGAGCGGGCCGACACCGACGGTCCCCCCGCGCTCGCGGATCCGGTCCGCGGTCTCGTCGGCGTTCTCCACCGCGAAGTACGAGGTCCAGGCCACGGCGACCTGGAAGCTCTGGGCAAGAGCACCGATGCCGGCGACCGGCTGTCCTTCGGCCACCGCGACGGAGAACTCCTCGCCGAGGCTGGCCGGGCGGAACCGCCAGCCCAGGACGGCGGAGTAGAACTTCTGCGCGGATTCCAGATCGCGAGCCATCAGACTGACCCAGCACGGAGCGCCGCGTACCGGAGTGGCCGGGCCATGGGCCGACATGACATCTGCCTCCTGTTGCTCAGCGCCCCTTCCCACTCTGCCAGCGACGGAGCAGGGCCGCACCAAGGGCGCGTCCCCCCGGCAGCAGCGCAGTTGTGCCGGTCTTGATCAGGCTCGATGCTGTAGATACTGAACCGGGCTGGGTTGATGCCATGAACGCATGGAACGCGGCGGAGAGCGCCGACTTCCGTGGTCCCCTCGACGTCACCAGGGCGGCCACAGCGGTTCTGGACGCCCAGGACCGGATCATCGGGTGGAGCCCGGCGGCCCAGCGACTCCTCGGATACACCCCGCAGGAGATCATCGGGTCCTCCCTGGAGACGCTGCTGCCGGCCGGTTCCGCGGGCGCCGCGCACGCACCGGAGGGCACGCTGAGCGGCAGCCAGGCACACACGCTGCGGCACCGGGACGGCCGGATGCTGCGGATGGCCGTGACGACCTGCCCCCTCGCCCAGACGTCCGAGGACGCCGGTACGGAGGCGGCCCGTGTCCTGGTGGCGGCCGAGCTGGACGAGCACCGGATGTGGGAGTCCCGCCAGGCGATGTTGCACGGGCTGGCCACCCAGTCTCCGGTGGGCCTGGGGATCTACGACACCGAGCTCCGGCTGACCTGGGCGAATACCGCGTATACCCGGGAGATCGGACTGCCGGTGGAGGAGTTCCTCGGCGCCCGGGCCGATGAGCTGTACCCGGACGGCGAGTTTGTCACCGAGGGGTATCCGCGCACCCTCGACGCCGTGATGCATCACGTCCTCGACACCGGCGAGCCGATCCTCGATCTGCACTTCGTCGGCGAGCAGCCCTCCGACCCGGGGGCCGATCACGTCTGGTCCTGCTCCTACTACCGGCTGCAGGACGCCTACGGCCGGGTGCTCGGGGTGTGCGAGGACGCCTTCGACATCAGCGGCCGCTACCAGGCACAGCGTCGGCTGAACCTGCTGGTGGAGGCGGGCACCCGGATCGGCACCACGCTCGATATGACCGTCACCGCGCGGGAGATCACGGAGGTGGCGGTGCCGGATTTTGCCTCCGTGGTCACCGTCGACCTCGTGCGGAGCGTACTGGAGGGTGAGGAGCCGGAACCGGTCGACGGCACCCTGCCGACCCTGGTGCGGGTGGCCACCCGCACCGCCGATCACACACCGGACGGCCCGCCGCCCGGCCCGCACCGCGTCGAGTACCCGCCCGGCTCGCTGCAGTACCGCAGTCTGTCCTCCGGCGGCATGGTGCGCGAAGAGAGCACCATGGTCGTGCCGCTGCGGGCCGGCGGCACCCTGATGGGGCTGGTCACCTTCCTCCGCGCCACCCCGTCGGTCTTCGACAAGGGAGAGATCGAGCTCGCCGACGAGCTGGTCATCCGGACGGCGGTGTGCCTGGACAACGCCCGCCGTTTCACCCGGGAGCACACCGCCGCACTGACCCTGCAGCGCAATCTGCTGCCGCAGAACCTCCCGGCCCAGTCCGCCGTCGATCTTGCCTATCGCTATCTGCCGAGCGACGACCGGGCCGGGGTCGGCGGCGACTGGTTCGATGTCATCGGCCTCTCGGGTACCCGGGTCGGCCTGGTCGTCGGGGACGTGGTCGGCCATGGCCTCCAGGCGGCGGCGACCATGGGGCGGCTGCGGACGACCGTACGCGCCCTGGCCCGGCTGGACCTGTCCCCCGACGAGCTGCTGAGCCGGCTGGACGACCTGGTGGGCCAGACCGCTGAGGATCAGCCGGCCACGGCCGGCACGGACGATGTGGCCACCGGCGTGACCTGCCTCTACGCGGTCTACGACCCGGTGTCCCGGCGCTGCACCATGGCGCGGGCCGGGCATCTGCCGCCGGCCGTCGTCGACGCGGACGGCGGCCTGTACTTCCCGGATCTGCCGGCCGGCCCACCACTGGGCCTCGGGGGCCTGCCGTTCGAATCCCTGGAGATCGAGCTGCCGGTCGGCAGCCTGCTCGCCCTGTTCACGGACGGGCTGGTCGAGGCCCGTAACCGGGACGTCGACGAGGGGCTGGACATCCTGGGCCGGGTGCTGAGCGAGCACCGCCGGCCGCTGGACGAGCTGTGTGACCAAGCGCTGGCCGAGCTGCTCCCGGACGGCCCGGCCGTCGATGACTCGGCGCTGCTGCTGGTGCGCACCCGTGAGCTGGGCCCCCGGCAGGTGGCGGCCTGGGAGCTGCCCGCGGAGCCGGCCGCGGTGGGCAAGGCCCGTGAGCTGGCCACCGGGCAGCTGCGGGAGTGGGGTCTGGAGGAGCTGTCGTATGCGACGGAACTCGTGGTCAGCGAGCTGGTCACCAACGCCGTCCGGCATGCCACGGGCCCGCTGCATCTGCGGCTGCTGCGCGATCTGACCCTGCTGACCGAGGTGTCGGACACCGGCCACACCTCGCCCCATCTGCGGCACAGCGCCAGCGACGACGAGGGCGGGCGGGGGCTTTTCATCGTCGCGCAGCTGGTGCAGCGCTGGGGCACGCGCTACACGCCGGAGGGCAAGACGATCTGGACGGAACAGGCGTTTCCGCCGCACTATCCCGGGGCCCCGCGCCTGGATCCCGGGGCCCCGCGCCCGGCCGGCTGACCGTCCTGTGAACGTGCGGCACGGATGGGTCCGGCGCATATCGTGCGGGCGTTCGGAGGCGGTCCCATGATGGAACCAAGCGAGGTCCCGGCGACTCGGCGGGCGCGGAAAGAGGAGGACCTGTGACGACCAATGGCAGGGACAAGTCGGCCGAGCGGCACCCGGTCGAGCTGTACACCGGCAGCGAGCGGCCCTACGACCCGGAGGACCTGGTGAGGGTCTCCGGGCGCGAACCGACCCCGTCGACCCTGGAATGGGCCAGGCGTCTGATGGCCGAGGAGGGGCCCGGCCCCGCCATCGAGCGGTATCTGCCGTGACGGCCGCCGGCTGAGCAAGCGGGCCGGGAGCACGGAGGGCGGCCCGTTCCGCGGGCCGGTGCGCGCAGCCGCACGGCCCGCGGACGGGCTGTCGCGCGCGCCCGTACGCCGTCACCGCCGCTCGCCTCACCGCCGCTCGCCTCACCGCCGCTCTCGCCGTAAGCAGGACTTCGGCCGTGCGGAGGGGGACAGCAACAGGCCTTCCGCCGCGCGGAGTTGGGCCCTGATCCCGCGCCGTGATGCGGCCCTCTGCCACCGCGGCTTTCGATAAACCGCTTGCCGCGGCCCGCGGCACTCGGGAAGATCCCCTCGACCGCGGCCGCGCCGCCTCGGCGGCACGCTCCGGGGAGCGCAGGGAGCTCGTCCCGCTCCAGGGGCGGGCCGCTCTTCCCGGACCCTTGAGCCCCGCAGGCGGCTCGCACCGTGACACCGCTCAGCACCTTGACAGCACACCGGCCGAGTCCTGCCCGGGGACTCGTCGCGGAAAGGAATCCGCTGTGACCACCGAACGCACCTCCCCGCCCGTACGCGCAGGCGAGCGGGAGACCCTGCGGTCCTACCTCGACTTCCACCGGGCCACGCTCGCCATGAAGACCGACGGCCTCTCCGACGAGGAGCTCAGGCGCCAGTCGAGCCCGCCGTCCACGCTGTCCCTGCTCGGCCTGGTGCGGCACATGGCAGAGGTGGAGCGCAGCTGGTTCCGCCGGGTGATCAACGGCGAGGACATCCCGCTCGTCTGGTCGGCCGAGGGCGACTACCAGGTGGCGTACGACGCGACCGGCGCCACCCGCGCGGAGGCGTTCGACGCCTGGCGGACAGAGGTGGCACACGCCCGTCGCATCGAGCAGCAGGCCGCATCGCTCGACGTCACGGGCTACCAGCCGCGTTGGGGCGAGCATGTCTCCCTGCGCCTGGTGATGCTGCACCTGATCCACGAATACGCCCGCCACAACGGCCATGCGGACTTCCTCCGCGAGGCCATCGACGGCACGGTCGGCCCGTGAGCGGGCCCCCGGCCGCCATCGGCCGGGGGCCTGGACACCTGCCGGGGGCCTAAGGCGTGTCATTTGGATCATGGCGGGCTCGCGGGGTCTGGCACGCACGCTCGCCGCGTTGTCGTCACTCGCCGACGCTCCGCGTCGACTCCCTCCTCCGCCTTGCGATCGCACGAACCAGACCCCGCTCCCTGATCCGCCCTGATCCAAACGACACGCCCTAGCCGAGCTCCAGGCTGGTGACCGCGAAGGTCCGCTCCTGCTCCGTCGGCGGGACCGGGCCGGTGTACATCCGGACGGTGTGCGACTGCGGGGTCAGCCCGCGGGACGTGACCAGGGTGTGGGCGGTCTGCCGCGGCCCGGGAACATCGAGGAAGACCTCGGCGTCCGGGGCGACGGACGCGGTGAGGGCGTCGAAGAGCGCCTCGGCCGCTTCGGTGGTGTCCGCGAAGAGCGGGCCGATGCGATGGCCGGTGCGGGCCGGTCGGAGCACGCCGTACCCGGCGATCGCGCCCTCGCGCAGAGCGGCGAGAGCGGTGTGGCCGGGGGCCGTCAGCCAGCGGGTGACGAAGGCGCGGCGGTCGGCGGGGAAGCAGCGCCGGTCGTAGTCGGCGAGGGCGTCGAGGTGGGCGGGGGTGACGGGGACGATCCCCGCCGGCGGCGGGGTACCGGGGCGAAGGGGGCGTCCGCCGTAGCGGATGGTGTCGTACGCGGGGGTGAACCCGGCGCGCCGGTAGGTGGATTGCTGGGCGGGGACGGCGTCGAGGCCCACGGTCCGGGCGCCGGCGTGCGGGAAGGCGGCACGCCACGTGGCAGGTCCGAGGCCCTGCCGGCGGTGGCCGGGGTGGACCAGGTAGTAGCCGAGGAACGCATAGGCGTCCGAGTAGTTGACGATCGAGACCGCGGAGACGGTCCGTCCGGCGCGGCGTCCGAGGAAGAAGCCTGCCGGGTCGGTGGGGTGGAAACAGGCGGTGTCGCCGAGGCCGGGGTTCCACTCCTCGTCGGCGGCCCACCGGGCCACTTGGTGCCAGTCCTCCAACGAGGCGGTGGAGACGGTGAGTTCGCCGGTGGTGGACCGGTGGTCCGGGGCGTTGCCGATGGGGGGCATGCCGGGTGTTCGTCCCTTCTGGTGGGGGCAGGGGGCAAGCTGGCAGGGGCGGGGCCGGTGACGGTGGGCGGGGAGGTCCGGCCGGCGGGAGGTACGGCCGGCCGGACCTCCCGCGCGGTCCCGGGGTGATCCGGGCGACGCGTCCCAGGGAGTCCGACGACGCTCCTGCCTAGATCAGGTCCATCGCGGCGACCTCGTCGGGACGGCCGTAACTGACCGGACCCTGGAAGCGCCGTCGGGCGGTGGCGAACCACCAGACGGTGGCGATGACCAGTACCGCCGCCAGCGCGATGGGCGCGTAGTTGAACGAGGCGGGGGTGATCGGGGACGCCTGGGGCAGCATGAACAGCACATCGCTGATCAGGATCCAGGCCACCGCGATCGCCGCGACGGGCTTGCCGTAGCGCCCGAGGTTCCACGGCCCGGCCTGGAAGTCGTCGAGCCGCAGCCGCAGGAAGATGGGCACGGCGTAGGCGAGGAACAGGCCGACGACATTGACGCTCACCACGGCCGTGAAGGCGGTGTGGGACCACCAGCCGGGCAGCACCAGCACCAGAGGGCACACCGCGGCGAGCCAGACGGCCTTGACGGGGGTACGGGTGCGCGCGGACACCGAATGCCACCAACGGGAGCCGGGCATCGCACCGTCACGGGAGAAGGCAAAGATCTGCCGGGTATTGCTGGTCATGTTGGCGAGGCCGCAGAAGAGCATGGCACCGATAACGATCAACAGCAGGAACTTGGCGGTGCTTTGGCCGAGCGCGTCGATGAGAATCTGCACCGGCGGCGCCTCGGCGCTCGCGGCGTGGCCATAGTCACGGATCGCGTACACCAGCGCCAGCATGAGGATCAGTCCGGTGATCGCGGAGTAACTGATCGCCCGCATGATGCCCCGGGGCGCGTTGACGGTGGCCTTCACCGTTTCTTCAGACATGTGGAAACTGCCGTCGAACCCGGTGAAGGTCCAACTGGTGACGAGCAGACCCAGCATTCCGCCGTAAATCGCATGGGTGAAGCCGGTGTTGTTGACGAAGTGCGTCGCGAACGAAGGCGACTGGTGATGGTCGGGTATCACGGTCAGCGCACCGACGATCACGACCATGCCGATCAGCAGCCACCACACGGAAATGCGGTTCACCACCGCAACCAGCCGCACTGTATACGTGTTGGCCAGCCCCTGGACGAGAAGGATGGCCGCGGTGATGCCCACCGTCTGCTGCGGCGTCGACTCGTAGGACGGCCACTGCATGGCGATGAACGCCTGGATGAAGGTGGCGGCGGCGAAGTTGGTGGCGGCCGTGCCGCCCACCTGGCCCACGAAGTTCAGCCAGCCCGTGTACCAGGACCAGGCGCCCTTGTGCCGCTTGGCCAGCTTGCCGGCCGAGAAGTAGAGCGCACCGCTGGTCGGGTAGGCGGAGGCGATCTCACCCATCGCGGCGCCGACGAAGAGCACCATGACCGAGACGCCGATCCAGCCGAAGATCAGAATTCGCGGGCCGCCGGCGTTCATACCGAAGCCGAAGGAGGAGAAGATCCCGGAGATGATGTTGATGATGGTGAAGGAAATGGCGAAATTGTCGAACGCGCGGAATCTGCGAGTGAGTTTCCGCGGATAGCCCATGGCATGGAGCGTGGCGTCATCGTCGAGTGTGACGGAATCCGCCGCGTGGGGGTTTTTCGAGCGAGCTGGGGACGTACGCTCGGACACAACCGTAACCTTTCTGGGGAACCGGGGGGAGAGTGGATCGGGTTGAGCTGATCGAACGGGTGGAGCGGAATGAGTGGGCCTTTTACGGTGCCGAATCCGACGGAACTCGGGCCTCATCGCGAATCAGCCGTCATGCGGAACGGGGAGCCCGCACGAGCGTCTCGCCCTGGTCAATTGATCCTCGGGATCACCGAATGCACTCCAGGGCATGCGCGAGGCATACGGCCCCATGGCGGTAAAGACCTCCCGTGCCTCGAATTCGCGTTTCGCCATGAACAGCGCATGGGCCAGATACGCCAGATCCAGCACCGGCGTGAAACGGTAACCCGCCACCTCCGGAAGCCAGTTCCGGTAAATACCCATGGCGGCGGTGATCCACTGGGGTTGCTCCCATGTGCGGTCCGCGAGCAGCTCGGACGGGTTGTAGTCCTCGACCAGCGCCACCAGCGGCAGCAGCCGCAGCGGTGAGGCGGCCGGGGCCCGCTGGCTCAGGAACGCGGCAACGTCCCAGCTCGCGCTGGACGAACCGCCGTAGCGGGTGAAGTAGAACGACAGGAAGCGGTGGTGCGCCTCGCGGTGCCAGGGGTCGATCCGGAGGATGTGGGCGAAGAGGTACCAGGGCCCGGCCGGAGCGGTCAGCAGCCCCTTCGGCGCCGGGTCCTGCGGACGGTCGAGGCGCGTCAGTGCCAGTTGCGCGACCCAGGGCGTGGGGTCCTCGGGGAGCAGCTTCGCGGCCCGCTCACATGCCGATCGCGCTATCCGCGCCAGGGCGCCCTGCCGCCGGTCACCGGCATCGGCCATGCGCAGGGCGCGGAGCATGGCCACCCGGGCCCAGAGCAATGCCGCCTCCGGTCCCGGCTCTTCGGCCAGCCAGCGTTCCGCCAGGTCCGAGTCGGCCGCCACGGACGCCAGCACCAGGGAGCGGTGGGCGCGTACCTCGAAATCCCCCCGGGCTTCCCGCAGAACTTCGTGCGCACTCAGGTACCGTCCGGTCCGTACGTCCATACACGCGCGCGCCAGCGCCCGGTCATTGGCAGCCGGACTCCACACGTACTGTCCTTCGAAAGAGTCGGCTGCCATGGTCCCCTCCCGGTCACGAAGGCGTCATCCCCCACACCGCATTCCAGCTGCGCCGAATTCAGCCGGATCCCTGCCACCGGTCAAGTGACAGCGGGAACACCCTACTCACCCTCAACTCATCGCGAAAACAAGTCGCCTGGAATATCTGGTTCCGCACCTTTTAGTCTCGATGAGATTGAAAGGGAAACAACTTCTTGCGCGACCTGCCGACCCCCATGACTTTGCAGCCCCCGTTCACCCACCGGGCATTTATTTGGCATATTCACATGCCCGCGGGGCCTTCACAACTGGACATCATTGCTGATTACCCCTCCGTATCCATCGCTTCCACGGATCCTCGGCACGTCGACCGCCGGGTGGCGACATACCCCCGCCACCCCCCGGCGGAGAAGGGCAAATACGCCCGCGACACTCTCGCTCCCTGACGAGCCCGCCCCGCAACAACTCACCCTTCTCGGCCAGTTCGAGGCCCCTTTCCAGCCATGCCGGTCGGGAGTCGCGTCGGGGCCCGGAAGGGCGGGCACGCGGGTCCCGGTGAACACCGCCCCCACACCCCGAGGGGCGCGAGCCGTTCCCCGCGGCCCACACCGTCACCGGTGAAGTCGCCACCGTGCCCTTGCGAGGCCGCGGGAGCAACCCGAACCGACAACATTCAATGAATTCCTGACGCACCCGCGAAACGGAACGGTGGACGCCCGGAGGCAAGCGGCCTACGCGCCGCCCGAGTGGACGCCGCGCAAACACGAAGTCGGCTCAAGAGCAACCGAATTAGCGGACGCTACTTTCCGGAACCACGCGATCACATGTAGCGTTCGACTGGACCGGAGGCCGTGACTTCACACCACGTCATGGCTGGGTACGGGCACGGGCGCGAGCGTTCCTGAGGTACGAGCGGAGCGATCGCCCCCGATGGGCGCACCTGCACCACAAGTGTCTGGCCGCCGCCCCGCCTCACCACCGGACCACCTCGTGATCGCTGCGTAGCACCTCAGCACCCTTGAACGTCGAGCACCGCCATGTCTGTCCGTACACGCCTGCTTTGCAAGAGGAATGGGCCCAGATCATGTTTCTGAACTCCTCGACGACCCCGCTTGCTTTGCGGCCGGACGCCGATGTCGTCCGGCCGCTGATGGCCGGGCCCGGCGAAGGGCCACCCCTGGCGGTCGACCGGCTACCCGACGGAAAGTGGCAATTGACCCTGCACGACCTGGAACCCGTATCGGTGCACCGGCTGCCGTCCGACGAGGTCCACATCATTCTGGCGCCGCCGGGCGAGGAACCGTCCCGCCCCGACGAGCCTCCGGCCGGCCAGACACGGCCGGAGCCGATCCGTATCGATACCGCGGCCCGGACGGTCTTCATCAGAGGACGCCAACTCGATCTGCCACGGCTGGAATTCGATCTGCTCGCTCATCTCGTACTGCATCCCCGGCGCGCCTTCACCCGGGAACAACTGATGGCGGCCGTCTGGCCCAGCTGCCAGTCCAGCAACCGCACCGTCGATGTCCACATCGCCCGTCTGCGCCGACGTCTGGGCCCAGGCCTGCGCGACACCATCAGCACGGTCTTCGGTATCGGCTACAAGTACCAGCCGGCCCCGCAGGCCGACGGCCGCGGCTGACGCGCAGCCGCGATCGCGCCAAGGCCGCGGTGGGCACACACGGCAGCGGGCCGGTGGACGACGGATGTCGGCCACCGGCCCGGGGGGATGCCTCGCCCACCGGCCGTTCCGGCGCTCACCGCACGGGCCGGGGCACAGCGCCTCAGGCGGGTGAGGTGTTCAGGTGCGAGGGGGTTCCGGCCGCGGGTTCCTTGCGTACGAAGGCCCGGCGCAGGGCGTGATACGGCGCGTCCGGGTCGAAGAAGGTGCGGTGCATCCGGGCCAGTTCATGCTCCCGGTAGGCGGCGAGCGGCCGCGCCGCCTCGTCGCGCTCCCGGGAGGCCTTCTTCGTGGCGATACGGGCCTGGGTCGCGGGCGCCGATGCCAGCCGGACCGCGAGAGGGGCGGTCCGTGCGGCGAAATCCTGCGCGGTGCAGTCGATGATCCGGTCGACCAGGCCGAGCCGCGCCCCGGCCGCCGCGGTCATCGGCAGGGCACGGGCGGTGAGTTGCCCGGCCACCTCGGGACCCGCCCGGCCGGGCAGCGTATAGGTCCAGTACTCCGAACCGTAGAGCCCCATCAGCCGGTAGTGGGGGTTGAGCACCACGGACGCGCGGCACCACACCTCGTCGGCGGCGAGGGCCAGCATCGCCCCGCCCGCCGCGGCATTGCCGCCGAGCGCGGCGACCACCAGCCGGTCGGTGGTGGTCAGGACGGCGTGCACCAGGTCGTCCATGGCGTTGATGTTGGCCCAGGACTCCTCGGCGGGGTCGGCGGCGGCCTCGATGACATGGAGATGGATGCCGTTGGAGAAGAAGTCCCGGCGGCCGCCGAGGACCAGCACGGAGGTCGGCCGGGCGCAGGCGTGGCGGTAGGCGGCGAGCAGGCGCCGGCAGTGGCCGGTGCTCATCGCGCCGCCGGGGAAGGAGAACTCCAGGAAACCGGCCGGGCCGTCCTCGCGGTAGCGGATGTCGGACCAGGTGCGGGGGCCCTCGCCGGGGTCGAGCGGGGCCGGGACCTCCGGGAGCGGCGGGAGGCGGTCCCCCAGTGCCAGGGTGGCGGGCAGCTTGAGGGTGCCGGGCTGCCCCGGCGCGCGGGGCGCCCGCAGTTCCGGGATCCATACCGCGCCGTCGACGGTCGCCCGGCAGATCGCGCCGCATCGGGTGGCGAGCAGCTCACCGGGCCGGCCCGTCAGGGTGTCCTCGGGGTTGCCGCCGTGCAAATGCCAGCTGCTCCCGAGGAGTTCATCGCGTACGCCGGGCTGTGAGTCGGCGGCGCGCAGCTTGCGTACGACGGTGTCGGTGGGGTCGGACCGCCAGTCGATCCGGCGCAGGTCCTGGCGGAAGGGCGGCCGGGGGCGACCGGGTTTCGCGGCGTCGGGCAGGGCGGCCTGCGGCTGCGGCCGGTGAGTGCCGGACGCCACCCGGGCGACGGCCGACAGGACCGCCTCGATCGCGGCATCGGCGATCTCGTTGCGGTAGAGGTCGCTCTTGCCCACGTCGGGGACGGGGCAGTCGGCCGCGGCCCAGATGTCGCCCGCGTCCATCTCGTCATTGGCCTGCAGGACCGTGACCCCCCACCGGCCGGCGCCCAGGTGCACCGCCCAGTCCACCGACGACGGGCCACGGTCACCGACGGGGCCGGGGTGCACGATCAGGCAGGTGCACGCCGACCACACCTCGCGGGGTACGGCCGTCTTGAGCATCGGTGCCACGATCAGGTCCGGGCCATGACGGCGTACGACCTCGGGAAGCGGCGTCTCCCGTGTCACCAGCTCCAGGCTGACGTGGTGCCCTCTTTCGCCGAGTTCCGCGTATACGCGCTGCGTCAGGCTGTTGAACGCGCCGGCGATGAGCAGAATGCGCACAGCGGACTCCCCTGGAGCTGGAACCGGTCAGCGGTAACTGGTCGTGATCGTTCCCCACGGGCGGCCGTCCGGCGCCGGACCCGCGCTACGGGTCACCCGATCGACGGCCGCCGTGCGGCCCAATGACCGCCAGGGCGCCGTCTGACAGCTCGTCACTTAGTTCCGGTTGTAGATCATCTCGACGGAATCCCGCCAAAGTTGGCGCGCCCGGCATGCTTCCCCAGACCGCGACATTGCCGTTAATTGACATTCACTTGGTCATACTTTTACCTTCGATGGTGCGGCATCAGCGCAGGTCAGCGCCGTATGCCCAGTTCGTCTTCCGCACTCTCATCGGAGGTTCCCATGGAGCAGCTCATCAAGAAGATGTCCCAGGACCAGGTCTGGCGGAACTGGCTCGCCGCCAACTCCGCACAGCAGGCGGCGAAGGACGGCTGCATCAGCGCGGCGCCGAAGTCGGGCTGCATCAGCGCCGCGCCCAAGGCCGGCTGTATCTCCTGACCCTCGCGCCCCCAGGGGCCCGGAACGGGCCGGCGCACACCGGGAACGGGTTCCGACCCGGTCCCGGCCACCGGCCCGTTCCGTGCACCGCACCCCGAATTCCCGTGCGGGGCACCGCATTCCGACCAAGGACGAGGAATCCATGGATGGTCAGCCGACCGCCGAGGTCATCGAGCAGATCCGCGACATTCCGATCTACCGTGAGTCGCTGGCGAAGGGCCACTTCCCCCTGCTCGACAAGCCGGAGATCGCGCGCGGCTTCCCCGACAACTGGATGACGCCCCGGCTGGCCACGGCGCTCGAATCCGGAGAAGCGGAGTTCGTCCTCTCCACCGGCACCCACCACGCCCGGATGCAGATCATCCGGCCCCCGTACTTCCTGCTGCACTCCTACTACCGGCTGTGGGGCGAACACCCCGATATCGCCGACACCTGGGCATCGGGCTGCCGGCGGGTCTCGCTGACCACGGTGCTGGCGACGGAACATGTGGCGCGGGTCAATGCGGCACGGCGCGGTACCGCGCCCGAGCCGGTGCCCGCCCTCGCGGACCGGCGGCTCGATTCGCGTACCTGCTATCTCAATCTGCGGCTCGACCCGGCGCTGTGGGAGCGCGACGAGGTGGTGCGGATGCTCCAGGAGATCCGGGCCGCCGCGCGAGCGCACCCGCGCGGCTGGTACCACCTCGACTGCTCCGGATATCACCTGGCGCATCTGCTGCGGAAGGTCGCCGAGTGGGGGCTGTGGGACGACTTCCCGCCGCCCGCCAGCATCATCCACGCCTACGAATACACCCCGGTGAACGTCCGGCGTTTTCTGCACCAGCACTTCGCCTGCCCGGTCATCGACCTGTTCGGCAGCACCGAACTCGGTTATCTCTACTTCAGCGACCGCCGCGGCAGCTACTGGCCGCATCTCGACAAAATGAGCGTCGAACTCCACCCGGTCGCCGACGGCAGCACGATCTACCAGCTCATCGTCACCAGTGTGCGCAATCCCTATATGCCGCTGGTCCGGTACCGCTCGGGCGACTGCGTACGCACCCTGGACGGCACCCCGGACCCCGGCAGGATCTCCCAATTCTGCGGGCGTCACAAGGAATTGCTCAGCACTCCGCACGGACCCGTCGCCCAGGGCGACCTCGACCGGTGCATCAGCGAGACGTCCTCACACGTCTTCGTGTACCAGTTGCAGCTGACCGGCGACTCCGGGGCGCGGCTGGTGTACACGACGTTCGGCGGCGCCCCCGTCGACCCCACGGAGGCCGCTGCGCTGGAGGAAAGCATCGGTGAACTGACCGGCCGGCGCTGCCGGCTCGCGCACCGTCCGCACATCCCGATCGGGAGGTCGGGAAAGTACGCCTGGCTCACGACCGGCCTCTGACCCACCCGGGACGTCTTCCCCACCCGGACAGGAGAAGCATGACCACCTTGCCGCGGGTATCCCCCGACGCGCTCGAAGACCTGCTCGGTGACGCGCTGCGCACCGAGGTGGTGACGCATTTCGACGACCGGAGCGCCGCGCCACGGGAGTTCGTGGAGCGCCAGGTCACCGAGTGTCTGCGCTATCTCTACCTCGTCTCCCGGCACCACGACCGGCTCGGCGGACTGTTCCTGCCCGTCGAGCAGGACATCGACGAGATCTGGCACTACCTCATCCTGCAGACCCGCGAATACCGGGCGCTGTGCGAGGAACGGCTGCCGGGACACTTCTTCATCGAACACCGCAGCATCGCCTACGAGGAATACCAGCAGGAGCCGGGCCGCGAGCGGGCACTCGAAGAGGCGCTGCGCTGGATTCCGTTGTACTGCCGGGAATTCGGCCCGTTCGACGAGGGTGCGCTGCCGCACTGGACCATCGTGCGCTTCCTGCACGAGCAGATGGGGCTGTCGCTCGCGGAGATCGCGGCGCTGGAACCGATGACGACCGCGTAGCGACCGACGGCTCGAACGGAGAGGAATCATGAGGGCTCACCACGCCGCCCCGGCCGAGGGCGAAGCGCCGGAACAGCGGCGGATCCTGGCTGTCCTGGTCCTCTCCCAGATCCTCAGCGGCGCGGGCCTCGCCGCGGGGATCACCGTCGGTGCGCTGCTCGCCGAAGAGATGCTCGGCTCGACCGGCCTGGCGGGCGTGCCCAGTGCGCTGTTCACCGCCGGGGCCGCGCTCGGCGCCGTCGGCATCGGCCAGATCTGCCGGCGCCGCGGCCGGCGCCCCGGTCTTGCGCTGGGGTACGCCGTCGGGGCGCTCGGCAGCCTCGGGGTCGTGGTGGCGGCCGCCCTCGGCAGTGCGGTGCTGCTGTTCGTGGCCCTGGTGGTCTACGGAGCCGGCACCGCGACGAATCTGATGGCGCGATACGCGGGTGCGGATCTGGCCTCGCCCGCACGGCGCGGACGGGCCGTGAGCACCGTGCTCTTCGCCACCACGCTCGGCGTGGTGATCGGCCCCAACCTGGTGACGCTGACGGGAGAGGTCGCGCACTCCTGGGGCATCCCCCGTCTCGCCGGGCCGTTTCTGCTGGCCGTCGCCGCGTTCGGGGCGGCCTCGGTGGTCCTGACCGGTCTGCTGCGGCCCGATCCGCTGCGGCTGGCCGAGACGCTGGCCGCGGCACGGGCCGAGGTGGCGGCCGGGAGCCCCGCGGACGAGGCCGGCGGGCTGCCGGATGCCCGGCCGGACCGGCGCGGGGTGGTCACCGGCACCACGGTCATGGTCCTCACCCAGCTCGTGATGATCGCCATCATGACGATGACGCCCGTACACATGCGGGCGCACGGCCATGGCACGCAGGCGGCCGGCTGGGTCATCGCCCTCCATGTCGGAGCGATGTTTCTGCCCTCCCCGCTCACCGGTCTGCTGGTCGACCGGGTCGGCCGGCGGTGGGTCGCCGGCGCGTCCGGTCCGGTCCTGCTGGCCGCCGGGGCGGTCGCCGCCACGGCACCGCACTCCGTTCCCGCGCTCGCCACGGCACTGGTACTGCTCGGCATCGGCTGGAACCTCGGGCTGGTCAGCGGCACCGCCCTGGTCACCGACGCGCTGCCGCCCGCCCGCCGCGCGTCGGCGCAGGGGCTGGTGGACGTCGGCATCGCCCTCGCGGGTGCCGCCGGGGGCATGTCCTCGGGTCTGGTCGTCGTCCTCGGCGGCTACCCGACGCTGGCGCTGGCCGGCGGGATCCTCGCGCTGGCGGTCGTGCCCGTCCTCGCGTGGGCGGCCCGCCGACCGCACACCGTCACCGCACCCGCGGCTGCCCCTGCGGAAACGGAGCAGGCATGAACACCCCTTCGCCGGACGGATGTTCCCGGCACCGATTCCGGGAAATCTTGAAACTTGGCGTCATTTCTCGTTATCCCGCCCGAAACCTGGATGCTGCACTGTGAGGGGAAGGTGGAGCCGTGAGGACGAACCACGGGGGGCGATGATGCGGAAGGACAGCTGCGTACCGGGCATCACCGTGCTGCGCCTGTGCCGTATGTCGCTGACCGCCCTGCTGGTGGTCCTGGCGTTCCTGCTGGGCGGAGTGGCGACGGCGCCCGGTGCGGCGAAGGCCGCGTTCACCGCCTCGTCCGCCGCGAAGTCCGCGAGCGCCCCGCCGGCCGCCAAGCCCGGCTACGACAGCAACGAGGAAAAGACCAAGCGCGAGGCCGAACGCGGCCAGCCCCGGCGCACCGCCCGGACCTCCGTGGGCGTTCCCCAGCACGCCGGCCGGCCGCTACCGCCGTTCAGCGCCAGCGCCGTGGCACCCGCCGCGACGCAGGCATCCGGTGTCCCGTCGCCCGGCAGCTCCACCAAGGCCGCGTCCAGACCGGCCGGAATCCCCGTCCTGCACTGCGTCTTCCGCTGCTGAGAGCGGCGTGGTGGCCTGCCCCACCCCCGCACCATGCACGTTTCCGCCACCACCCCACAGTGGCACCACTCATCAGCAGGAGACCTCCTCGTGGAGACCTTCATCCAGCATGCCCGGGGCCTGACGGCCCGTATCGCCGACCGGCGGGACGAACAGGAGACCTACGGCCGGCTCGCGGCCGGACAGTCCCCCCTCGCCCTGTTCATCACCTGCTCCGACTCGCGGGTCGTCCCGTCCCTGATCACCGGGGCGCGGCCCGGCGAACTCTTCGAACTGCGGACCGCCGGCAACGCCGTACCGGTCTACCGCGAGGACATGGCGGCCTGCGCGGAAGCGGCCACCATCGAGTACGCGATGCGCGTCCTGGGCGTGGCCGACATCGTGGTGTGCGGTCACTCGCACTGCGGCGCGGTCGGCGCCAAGGCCCGCGGTGAGGACCTGGCCGGCGCCCCCGCCGTACGGGACTGGCTGGCGCAGCAACTGTCCGACGAACTGCCCAGGGACGAGGAGCCGACGGTCGCCGCCGCGGTCCAGCAGCATGTGCGCGAACAACTCGACCGGCTGCGCGGCTACCCCTGTGTACAGGAGCGGCTGGCCGCCGGCGAGGTGAATCTGCACGGGTGGTTCTACGAAGTGCACACCGGCATGGTGGCCGCGCACCACCCGGCTTCCGACCTGTTCCTCCCTCTGTGAAGGCGGGCCTGCACCTCATGAAGCGATTCACCTCCTTCCGGGCGGACTTCACCGCCTCCATCGTCGTGTTTCTCGTGGCCGTCCCGCTGTGTGTCGGGGTGGCCGTCGCCTCCGGGGTCCCGGCCGAGCTGGGGCTCGTCACCGGCGTGGTCGGCGGACTGCTCACCGGCCTGCTCCCGGGGAGCAGCCTTCAGGTCAGCGGGCCCGCCGCCGGTCTGACGGTGCTGGTCTTCGAAGCCGTCAAGGAGTACGGCATCGGCGCGCTCGGCGCGCTGGTACTGGCGGCCGGCGCACTGCAACTGGCCATGGGAGCGCTGAAGTTGGGGCGTTGGTTCCGGGCCATTTCGGTCGCCGTGGTCCAGGGCATGCTGGCCGGCATCGGCCTGGTCCTGATCGCCGGACAGCTCTACGCCCTCGCGGACGCCAAGGCGCCGGGCGGCGGACTCGCCAACCTCGGCGGTATGCCCGGCCTGGTGACCGCCACCGCGGGGTCGGGGACGGCTCTGGCCGCGCTCGCCATCGGTGCCGGCACCATCGCCGTCCTGGTGCTGTGGCCGCGCTGGCGGCGCGCCGCGCGGATCCTGCCCGCACCGCTCGCCGCGGTGGCGCTCGCCACCTGCACGGTGTGGGCGCTGGATCTGCCCGTCGCACGCGTCGAGGTCAACGGGCTGCTGGACGCGATCCAGCCGCCCGGCCTCGCCGACCTCGGCCGGCTCACCGAGATCGGTGTGCTCGGCACGGTCCTCGCCTTCGCGCTGATCGCGTCGGCGGAGTCCCTCTTCAGCGCCGCCGCGGTCGACCGGCTGCACGACGGGCCGCGCACGGACTACGACAAGGAGCTGATGGCCCAGGGCGCGGGCAACGCCGTGTGCGGCATCCTCGGTGCCCTGCCGATGACCGCCGTCATCGTCCGTAGCGCGGCCAACGTCCAGGCGGGCGCGCGGACCAAGGTCTCGCGGGTGCTGCACGGCGTGTGGCTGCTGGTGTTCGCCGCGGCGTTCCCGGCCGCGCTGGGTGTGGTGCCGGTGGCCGCGCTGGCGGGCGTACTGGTCCATGCGGGCGGGAAGCTCATCCCGCTGCGCGAGCTGCGGCCGCTGTGGCGCGAGCACCGCGGTGAGGCCGTGGTGCTCCTGGTCACCGCCCTCGCGATCGTGACGGTCAATATGTTCGAGGGCGTCCTCATCGGTCTGCTGATGGCGGTCGCGAAAACGGCCTGGGAGACCTCCCATGTCCACCTCGACATCCACACCCCGGAGGACGGGGACGAGCCGGTGCGGGTACATGCCGTCGGCAACGCCACCTTCCTGCGACTGCCCAAGATCCTCGACCAGCTCGAAGCGCTGCCCGCCGACCGGGATGTGGAGCTCGACCTGAGCGGGCTGCGCCATCTCGACCACGCCTGTGGCGCCGCGCTGACGAACTGGGCCGAGCAGCACCGCCGTAGCCTGCGGGCGGCGGAGCTGGTGTCCTGACGACCGGGCCGCCCGCCGGACTGCCGGTGTGCGGCCCGGAACCGACCGAGCGCGTCGGCCACCGGATCCGGCTGTTCCGGCCTCCGCCAGGAGGCGACCGGGCAGCCGCCGGTGGCCGGCGCGGTGTCACCCGTCCGCCGGACCGCACCGGGCGACCGGGCGGCGGAGCCGGGAAGATTACCCCCGCTGCGGTTGTTCAGCGAAGGTCATGTCGGCCGTGGGCTGCACGGATGCCCGGGTGCGGCCGACCACGCTTGTCGACGTCGAGGGGACGGACACCATGCCTCTTCAGGGTGAGTACGAGCCGAGCCCGGAGCAGTGGGTACGCGATCAGGTCGAGCAGTACGAAGGCTCCGGCGGTACGGAAGGCACGACGATCCGGAACCTGCCGGTCGTGGTCCTCACCACCCGGGGCGCGAAGAGCGGAAAGATCCGCAAGAGCCCGCTGATGCGGGTGGAGCACGAGGGGACGTACGCCGTGGTGGCCTCCATGGGCGGCGCACCCCGGCACCCGGTCTGGTACCACAACCTCGTGGCCGACCCGCGGGTGGAACTGCAGGACGGCCCGGTGCGCCAGGACATGACGGCCCGTGAGGTCACGGGCGAGGAGAAGGCCGTGTGGTGGGGCCGCGCTGTCGCGGCGTACCCCGATTACGACGACTACCAGAAGAAGACGGACCGCCAGATCCCGGTGTTCGTCCTGGAGCCGGCGGCCACGGCGCACTGACACCGGGCCCTGGTGACGCTCAGAGCGTCACCAGGGAGACCTCAGTGGCCTTGACGCTGGTCCACACGGACACGCCGTCCGCGAGGCCGAGTTCGAGGGCCGCCGACGGGGTGATTTCGGCCACCAGGTCGGGGGCCTCGGGCGAGGTGACGAGGATCCGCAGCCGGCTGCCCGCCGAGGTGATTTCCCGGACGGTGCCCGGCCAGACGTTGCGTGGGCTGCCCGTGGGCTTGTCGAGGTGCAGGGACACGGCCTCGGGGGCGATGATCGCCAGCGCCCGGGCGCCGTCGGGGAGCCGGTCGGCGGCGACGAGACGACCGCCGTCGGTGAGGGCGAGGCCGTCGCCGGTGGCGATGGCCGGCCAGGCGTTACGGCCGAGCATCCGGGCCACCCAGGGCGAGCGGGGGTGCCGGGTGACCTCGGCGGGCGGGGCGTCCTGGAGGGCGCGGCCGTCGTCGAGGACGAGGACCCGGTCCGCGAGTGAGACCGCCTCGACGGGGTCATGGGTGACGATCAGACAGACGCCGCCGAAGCCGGCGAGATGGCCGCGCAGTGTGTGCCGCACATGGGCGCGAGTGGTCTGGTCGAGCGCGGCGAGCGGTTCGTCGAGCAGCAGCAGGCGGGGGCGGGCGGCCAACGCCCTTGCCAGGGCCACCCGTTGGTTCTGGCCTCCGGAGAGCTGGGCGGGCTTGCGGTGCGCGAGCGGGCCGACGCCGAGCCGGTCGAGCCAGAGCTGTGCCGCGCGCCGGGCCTCGGCACGAGAGGTGCCATGGGCGCGCAGCCCGTAGGCGGTGTTGCTCAGGGCCGTCAGATGCGGGAAGAGCGCGCCGTCCTGGGGGACCCAGGCGACGCCGCGGCGGTGCGGGGGCAATGTGGTGACGTCGGTGTCGCCGAGGCGCAGCGTGGCGCGGGCGCGCGGGGTGAGGCCGAGCAGGGCACGCAGCAGGGTGGTCTTGCCCGCGCCGTTGGGGCCGACGACGGCGATGGTGGTGCCCGGATCGGCGTCCAGGGTCAGCTGGTTGAAGCCGGTGACGTCGGCGTGCAGCGGCCAGCGCTCCCGGGGCGCCGTCGGCGTCGTGACGGGCTCCTCGATGCGGGTGGCGGGCGGCGACGCCAGGTCGGTGTCGTCGGTGGCAGGCACGGTGCGGGCGGCGCGGGCGGTGGTGGCGCCGGTCCAGCGGCCGCGCAGACAGATCAGCACGCCCATGGCGATGACGAGCAGCAGCAGCGAGACCGAGGTGGCGGCCTCCGGGGACCCCTGGAGCAGCAGATAGACCTGGAGCGGCAGGGTCTGGGTGGTGCCGGGCAGATTGCCGGCGAAGGTGATCGTCGCGCCGAATTCACCGAGCGCGCGGGCCCAGGTCAGCGCGGCGCCGGCGGCGAGGCCGGGGGCGACCATCGGGAGGGTGACGGTGCGGAAGACCCGTACGGGAGAGGCGCCGAGGGAGGCGGCGGTCTCCTCGTAGCTCGGGCGCAGTCCGGCGAGCGTGCCCTCCAGGCTGATGACGAGGAACGGCATCGCGACGAAGGTGGCGGCGACCACCGCGCCGGAGGTGTGGAACGGCAGCACGATGCCGAAGGTGTCCTCCAGCCAGGGGCCGAGCAGTCCACGGCGGCCGAAGCCGAGGAGCAGTGCGACACCGCCGACGGTCGGCGGCAGCACCATCGGCAGCAGCACCAGCGAGCGGACCAGCGCCTTGCCGGGGAAGCTGACCCGGGCCAGCAGCCAGGCCAGCGGTACCCCCAGCAGCAGCGAGAGCCCCAGCGCACAGAACGAAACCAGCAGCGACAGCCGGAGCGCTTCCAGGACGCCCGGGCTGGTCAGATGGGTGCCGAGGTCGCTCCAGGTGGTGCGGGCGAGGATGCCGGCCAGCGGCATCAGCAGGAAGGCGATGGCGACCAGCGCGGGCACGGCCAGCGCGACGGGGGTCCGGCTGCCGGGCGCGCGGAACCTGCCCGGGGGCCGGGCGAGGGTGCGGGGGCGTCTCATCGGGTTCCTGGGATCGGGGCGGGCCGGGCCGGTGTACGGCGGCGCGCACGGTCCGCACCGCTCTCCGAGCCGGCCGGTCCGTGCGCGCCGCGCCGGGTCACGGCTTCTGGAAGCCGGCCTGCTGCAGGAGCTTCTGCGCCTCGGGGGTGCTCAGCCACTTCACGAAGGCGGCCGCGGCGGCCGTGTGCTGAGAGGCCTTCAGGGTCGCGGCCGGGTAGGAGGCGACGGCGTTCTGGGCGTCGGGGATGTCGACGGCGTCGACCTTCTTCGGTGCGGTGGCGGCGTCCGTCTTGTAGACGATGCCGGCATCGGCCTCGCCGAGCTCGACCTTGCTGAGCACCGCGCGGACGTTGGGCTCCTGCGAGACCGGCTTGACCTTCAGCTTCTGGGCGTCCAGGACCTGCTTGCTGTAGCGGCCGACCGGCACCTCGGAGGCGGCGAGGACGACCTTCAGCTTGCTGTCGGTGAGCGCCTTGAGGTTGTCGATCTTCTTCGGGTTACCCTCGCCGGTCGCGATGACCAGGCGGTTCTTGGCGATGACGGTGGGCGTACCGACGTCGGCCTTCAGCCCGTCCATGGTCTTGGTGTCGGCGGTGACCACGGCATCGGCGGGGGCGCCCTCCTTGACCTGGGCGGCCAGTTCCTGCGAACCGGCGAAGGAGAAGTTCACCTTGGTGCCGGGGTGCTCCTTCTCGTACACCGCACCGGCCTTCTTGAAGACATCGGTCAGCGACGAGGCGGCGAGCACGGTGAGGTCCGCCTTCGGGGCGGAACTGCTGCCGGACTTCTCGGCGCCCCCCTCCTTCTTGCTGTCGTCGTTGCTGCCGCAGGCGGCGAGCGGTACGAGGAGGGCGGCGGTCACGATCGCGGCGGCGGCGCGGCGCCCGGTGAAGAGCTGGGACATGGGGCGGGACTCCTTGGAACGCGGGACGACGGGTGTCGTCCGAGCGGATGGGAAAAGCCGCGCCGTGGACGGGCGACGCCGCTGGTGTGAGGCAGCCGGCCGGTGGGGGACGGTGGTTGCGGATCGGCTGTGGTGCTACCGCGGTGGGTCAGGTGCGGTCGATGTGCACACTGGTGGACTTCACGCGGGCGGTGGCCTGCATGCCGACCTCCAGGCCCAGTTCCTCCACCGCTTCCCGGGTCAGCAGGGACACCAGGCGGTGCGGGCCGGCCTGGATCTCGACCTGGGCGGCGACATCGCCGAGCTTGACGGCGGTGACGATGCCCGGGAAGGCATTGCGTGCGGAGGTGTACGAGGCGTCGTCCTCACCGGTGCCGCTCTGCGCCACCTCGATGGAGAAGGCGGCCAGATCGCGGCCGTCGATGAGGCGGCGGCCGCTGTCGTCGCGATGGGTCGCGACCTTGCCGGCGTCCGCCCAGCGGCGGGCGGTGTCCGGGCTGACGCCCAGCAGCCGCGCCGCCTGGCCGATCGTATAGGACTGCATGTGCGACAAGATATGCAGTATCAGCTCGCATTTGCAATTCATCAGTCGAAGCTATATGGCAGATGCCAGGCGCCCTGGAGGAAGGAACGAAAGGCCGCCGCCCGGCCCGCCGCAGCCCCGAATACCGAAAGCGAATCCCCCCGCCCTCGCCGCGGCGGACGCATTCGCATTTCCCCCTGACGGCTGCCCTGCACGCCCGGCCGACCGCGTGGGGTGTGGCTAGGCTGCAGATGACAGAGCAGGGAAAAAGCGACATTCCATCCTCGGCTTTCCACTCCCCCGGTGAGGCATTTCCATGAGCCTGAGCATCCGTAACCAGATTTCCGGCACCGTTCTCTCCGTCACCCCCGGCGAGGTCATGGCGACCGTCAAGGTGCGTCTGGACGGCGGCCAGGAGATCACCGCCGCGATCACCCTGGAGGCGGTGAAGGAGCTGGGCATCGAGGAGGGCTCCGCGGTGCGCACGCTGATCAAGTCCACCGAGGTCGCGCTCGCCACCGGCGCGGTGGAGGGCCTCAGCATCCGTAACCGGATCCCCGGCACCGTCACCGATGTCACCACCGGCGGCGCGATGGCCGGCGTCAAGGTCGCCGTCGCGGGCGGGGAGCTGACCGCCGCGATCACCAAGGACGCGGTCGAGGACCTGCGCCTGGCCGCCGGTGCCGAGGTCACGGCGCTGGTCAAGTCGACCGAGGTCGCGCTCGCCGCAGTCTGAGCGCGGTCCCCCGCCGAAGTCCCCCGGACCATGGGGGACTTCGGACTCTCCCGCGGTGGTCAGGACGCGGCCGGCCCCGGCCCGCCGGACCCGCCCCCCGCCGCCTCGGGCGGAGCGCAGGTCCCGAACCAGATGCCGGTGATGGCGCTGATGTAACGGGCCCCGCAGCGGTCGGACGGGACCACGAGCTGGCTGCCCGCCGCGTCGAGCGCCCGCCCGTCCATGGCCGTGGCCAGCAGGATCGGCGCATCGCCGAAGTCGGCGTCGAGTTCCGCCCAGGACAGCACCGTGTGGTGCCCGTCCCGGCCGGCGACCGCCAGTACGTAGCGGGAGCGGTCCTTGCGCCGCCGGGCGTCGAAGGCCGGTCCCGCCGTGTCGATGACCTCCCGCAGCAGCGGCCCCTCGAAGGTGTGGTGCTGCGGCCCGTTCGTGGCGCAGTCGAAGACCACCTCGGCCCGCCGCTGCGGCCACCGCTCCCGCAGCTCCGCGACGGTCAGCGCGAGCGGACGCCGCAGTTGACCGCGGATCAGGAAGCGCCGGGGGTCGGGAGGTACGACATCCTCGGGCGTCAGGCGTACGGCGGTGGTGCGGGACGGCGGGCCGAGTCGGCTCATTCGAGACCCCCTTGAGGCGATCCGCGCGGCGGCTGCCTCCCTGTGATGCCCGACCGGCCCACCTCTGAACCACGGATGCGAGCCAACTCCGCATCTTTACCTCGCTGATGTGAGGCAAAAGGGGCCATGCGGGCGGCATGTCCTGAGGCGGGAACCTGCCAGGCACGGTCCGTCGCCGTACGGTCCGCCTCACACCGAACCCTCGCGGGACGGATGCCGCCCGGTCGGCCGGCCCGGCACCGCCCCGCCCGCGCGGTGCTCCTCAAGAACCAGCCACACCCGGTCGCGCAGCAGCGGAAGCTCCGTGAACCGCACCCCGGTGGCATCGCGCAGGGCGTTGGCGAAGGCGGGTGCCACAGGGTTGAACGGGCTCTCGCTCATCGACTTGGCGCCCAGCGGCCCGATGGCGTCCGAGGTCTGCATGAAGTGCACCTCGGTGCGCGGTACATCGGCGTAGGCCGGCAGCCGGTAGCGCCGGAACGCGGGGGTGAGGACCTTGCCGCCGTCATCGACGAGGGCTCCTCGACATGCCGGACGCCACGTATGGCGTCCTCGATCGCCCGGTAGCCGGTGCAGCGGCAGAGGTTGCCCTTGAGGGCCCGCGGCAGGTCCGCCAGTTGGCCGTCGTCCAGTTTCGAGGTGGTCATCAGGAATCCGGCCGTGCAGAAACCGCACTGGAAGCCCTGTGCGTCCAGGAACTTCTGCTGCACGGGGTGCAGTTCGCCGTTCGCGTCGGCCAGCCCCTCCACCGTGGTCACCGAGCGCCCCTCGGCACGCACGGCCGGATACAGGCAGCTGTGGACGGGTTCACCGTCGACATGGACGGTGCACGCCCCGCAGTCCCCGGCGTCACAGCCCTTCTTCACACCGAACCAGCCGCGGTCACGGAGGTAGGTGCGAAGGCACTGCCCCGGCCGGGGATCGGCGTCGAAGGCCTTGTCGTTGACACGGATCTGAAAGCTCATTGCCCGACCTCCTGGGTCAGTTCGCTGCGGATCTCCTCGGACAGCCGCAGCGCCATGTGCCGGCGCCAGACCGGCAGTCCGTGCACGTCGTCGAACCGGTCGCCCTCGGCGACGGTCCGCTCGATCGTGTCGTGCAGTGCGCCGACGTCCGGCGGCAGCGAGAACCAGAGGCGGAAGGGCCGTACGGTGGCGGCGGCGAGGGTGACGGCCAGCGATCCGTCCAGCGGGTCGAGGGTGCCGATGACGAGTGCGCCGGAGCGGCCGAGGCCGTACAGGGAGGCCTGCCGGAAGGCCGTACGGCACGCCAGGGACCGGGCGGGCAGGGTGACCGAGCGGAGCAGTTCGCCCTCGCCGAGGTCCTTGCGTCCCGCGCCGGTGACGAAGTCCGCGGCCTTGGTGCGGCGCAGCGAGCCGTCCTGCGCCTGGAGCAGCACGCTGCCGTCGAGCGCGGCGGTCAGCGAGATCATCGGCGGGCTCCGGCAGGCGGCCGAACGGCGGGCGGCGGACGAGCTGATCGCGCGCGCCGGGTCCGGGTCGACGGACGGTGCCGCGCTGGAGGCGGCGCTGCACGCCTGCGGGCTGCCGGCGACCGGGCCGTACCGGGTGGTGGCCGCATCGGGCGGCGAGGACGGCGGCCAGGTGGTGAGCGCGCTGGCGGAGGCGCTGCGGCACTCCCCCGGTGTGCCGTTCGCGGCGGGCCGGCTCCCCGGCGGCGAGGCGGTCGCCGTCGTCCGTGCCCACCCCGACACCGAGGACCACCTCCCGCTCGGCGAACTGTGGCCCCTGGTGCACGCCTGCCGGCCGCAGACTCCGCTGCACGCCGGGGTCAGCGGCCCGGTACCGGCCGCCGAGGGCCTCAAATCCGCGCTGGACCAGGCACGTTACGCACCGGCGGCGGCGCGCGCCGAGCGCCCGGACGGTGCCCGGGCGACCTCCGTCGGGGACCTGAGCACTCTGGGCGCTCTGCTCGCCGGGGTTCCCGGTGATGTCCGGGCGGCCTTCAGCAGCCGGGTGCTGGGCCCGCTGGCGCGCGCCGGAAGCGCCTCGCACCGGATGCTCCTGGAGACGCTGGAGGCCTTCCTCGCCCACCACGGGTCATGGGCGCGGACCGCCGAGACGCTGCATCTGCATGTGAACACGGTGCACTACCGCATCCAGCGCATCGAGACGCTCACCGGCCGCGATCTGTCCCGGCTCGATCACAAGCTGGATCTGCAGGCGGCGCTGCTCTGCCGCTGAGGAACGCCTGGGCCGGCCGCGGGCACCGGGGACCGGCCGGAAGTACGGCTCAACTCCGGTCGCCCGCCCGGTCGATGTGCACATTGGTGGACTTCACCCGGGCGGTGGCCCGCACCCCGACCTCGATCCCCAGTTCCTCGACCGCCTCCCGGCTGACCACCGACACCAGCCGGTGCGGCCCGGACTGGATCTCGACCTGGGCGATCACGTCGTCGAGGGTCACCTTGGTGACGATCCCGGCGAAGGAATTCCGTACCGAGGTCAGCACGTCGCCCGGCACCGGATGCAGGCCCTCGGCCCGCTCCTTGGCGAACGCCGCCAGGCTCACCCCGTCGATCACACGGTTTCCCACGCCGTCCCGGTCCATCCCCAGCTGCCCGCCATCGGCCCAGCGACGGACGGTCTCCGAACTCACGCCCAGCAGCCCAGCTGCCTGACCAATGCTGTATGTCGGCACGCTGGCACTCTAAGGGGTCGTCACACCCCCTAAGAGTTGTCCCCCTCCACCAGCTCCTCCAGCGCGGGGAGCGCCTCCTGCAGCAGCCGCTGCCGGTCGGGGGCAAGCCGGTCGATCCGTTCGCAGAGCACGCCGGTGGTCTCCCGGCGTACGGCACGCAGCAGCGCCAGCCCGTCGTCGTTGAGGCTGATCAGGCTGGCCCGCTGGTCCGCGGGGTCGGGGCGGCGGGCGATCCAGCCGAAGCTGTCGAGCAGATCCACCATGCGGGAGGTGGTGGACAGCGCGATGTTCATCCGCGCGGCGAGGTCGCTGATGCGCAGCGGGCCGTGGGCGGCGAGGGCCGCGAGGGCGGCCGTACGGCTGGGGGTGAGATCGCGGTGCCGGCTCTGGCCGCGGAGCAGCGGCAGCAGTTGCTGGATCACCGCGCGCAGCCGCCCGGCCAGCTCCGCCGGTTCGGTCCCAGGCGGCGACGGATGCTCGGTCGAGGCGTCGGACTGCTCCATCACGGGCTCCTGGGGGGCGGCGTGGGCGGGGGCGGACCCGTGTGGGGGGAGGCACCGGAGCCGGGGGCCGTACCGGTGCCGGGCGCGGAGGCGGGCCCGGGCGTTTCGGCCACGGCGACCGTCACCGGCGTCGGCGTCCCGTCCGTTTGGTGACGGAACCGGTCCTCGTCGTGGACATACCGTCCGCCGCGCAGCAGCGAGGCGACCGCGGCGATCAGACAGGCGGCGATGGCGAAGTCGAAGGCGACGGCGAGCCCGTCGGAGAACGGCTGGGAGATCAACTGCGGGAAGAATTCCCGGCCGGTCAGGTACGCGGCACGGCCGGGCGGAAGAGCGTCGAGCACCTGCGGCCCGAGGAGGGTCCGGATCGGGTTGTAGCCCAGGAGGGAGGCGAACAGCACGCCCACCGGCGGCAGCGCCGCGACCTTGGCGGCGTCGGCCGCGGGGACGCCCTGGGCGGTCAGACCGCTGGTGAGGGCCCGTGGGAGGGACCCGGCCAGGCCCGCGATCATCAGCGAGAAGAAGATGCCGATGGACAGCACCATGGCCGAGTTCTGGAAGGTGGTGCTGATGCCGGCGCCCACCCCGCGCTGGTCGGGCGGCAGGCTGTTCATGATGGCGGCCCGGTTGGGGGCCGCGAACAGGCCCATGCCGATGCCGTTGAGCAGCAGGATCAGCGCAAAGCCCGGGTAGCCGAAGTCGACCGGCAGGGCTTGCAGCGCCACGAAGGTCCCGGCCGCGAGCAGCATCCCGCCGGTGGCGAAGGTCCGCGCCCCGAACCGGTCCGACGCCCATCCGGAGACCGGCCCGGCCACCAGGAAGCCCAGCGTCAGCGGCAGCATGTAGATACCGGCCCACAGCGGTGTCTCGGTGAATCCGTAGCCGTGCCGGGGCAGCCAGATCCCCTGCAGCCAGATGATGAGGATGAACATCAGGCCGCCGCGGCCGAGCGAGGCGAGCAGGCTGGCGAGGTTCCCCGCGGTGAACGCGCGGATCCGGAACAGCCCGAGCCGGAACATCGGCGCCGCCACCTTGGTCTCGACCACGCAGAAGACGACCAGCAGCAGCACCCCGCCCGCCATCGCGGCGAGCACGGCGGGGTTGCTCCAGCCCATGGTGTGTCCGCCGTACGGCTGGATGCCGTAGGTGATCCCGGCCAGCAGGGCGATCAGGCCGGCCGCGAAGGTGAGGTTGCCCCACCAGTCGGGCCGGGCCGGGGTGCGGATGCCGGTGTCCCGCAGCTTCAGATACGCCCAGACGGTGCCGAACACCCCGAACGGCACCGACACCAGAAAGACCAGCCGCCAGTTGACGGGGCCCAGCAGCCCGCCGAGCACCAGCCCGACGAACGATCCGGTGATGCCCGCGACCTGGTTCAGGCCGAGGGCGAGGCCACGCCGGTGGGCGGGGAAGGCGTCGGTGAGGATCGCGTTGGAGTTCGCCATCAGCATCGCGCCGCCGACGCCCTGCAGGACCCGCATGGCGATCAGCCAGAGGGCGCCGGCCGTGCCGTGCTGCCAGGTCACCGACAGCAGTACGGAGAAGACGGTGAAGACGGCGAAGCCCAGGTTGTACATCCGGGTCCGGCCGTACATGTCGCCGAGCCTGCCGAAGCTGACCACCAGCACGGCGGTGACGACCAGGTAGCTCATGATCAGCCACAGCAGCAGTCCCGTATTTCCGGGCTGCAGCGGGTCCACACCGATGCCCCGGAAGATGTCGGGCAGCGCGATGAGCATGATCGACATATTGATGGACGCGATCAGCACGCCCAGGGTCGTGTTCGACAGGGCGACCCATTTGTAGCCCGGGCCCGGCGCGGAGCGCGGCCGCGGGCCCGCAGCGGCGCGGTCGCCGGAATCAGCAGCAGTACTTCCCACGGGGCACTCACTCCCACCGGGATATTTACTTGCTTGACATCAACCAATCTAACTCTCCGCGCGGGGACCGGCCAGTGCGGACCGTGGTGCCGCTTGCCGTGCTCGCGCTCCGGCCCCGGGGGCGTTCCCTTCGGCGCCTGCGCGCCGCGTGGCCTCTGCGCGCCCGGTGCATCCGAACAGAGCAGTCCGATCCCCCATCGGTGCGGCTCCGTCCTCCTTGGAGCAATCGCGCGGTACACCTGCCTGCCGCGCTGGAGGAAACACCATCGGCCGTGCGGAACACGGCAGTTGGCGTTCAGGGAACTCGCTGAGAGGCCATCACCACCACCCGAAAGATTGATGTTTGTCGCTTCTTTCCCCTTGCGCCATAAATATGCCGATGTGAATCTGAGATCCCATTCGTCGAAGGAGTTGATCGCATGGTTACGGATCGCACAGCGCCGGTCGAGACGGCCACCCTGGCCGCCGAGGTCGAGGGACTGCTTGAACCCGCCGAGGCCGACGGCGTTTTCCGCGATACCCGCGAGTGTGGAGGTGCGCTGCTGCTGGCCGCGCTGCTCCTGATCTCGCCGCCCACCCCCCGGCCCAAGACTGACGTCCGCTAAGGCTGAGGGGAAAGCGTTGGCTGAACAGACGCAGGGAGCAGTCCCGCTGAGCGCTGTGATTGCCGATGCCGCAACCGGGGTCGCCCTCGCCCTGCGGGGTGAGGGCGACCCTTATGCGTTGTCGGCCATCTTGCGGCAGAGCGATGCACTGGCTCCGGCCGCCATCCGGGTGCTCGGCGCCGATGCGCTCGCACCGTACGCAATGGACCGCCTCGGGACGCCCGTCGGCGCGGACGACACGGAGGTCGTCCGGCAAGCGCTCACGGCCTATCCGCCGGGAGCCGATGCCTCGGAGGTGTCGGTGTGGACCTACCGGGGCCTGGTCGAGGCCTCGCACGCGTTTCTGCCCGGAAGCGCACAGCACTGGCCACGACCACCGGCGGCCGCGGCCGGTTGGGTCACGGCCGACCCCTGGCCGAAGCTCTCCCATCGCGTGTCACAGCTTGCCGCGCTCGCGCTGCCCGGGCTGGCGCCCGGCCTCGCCGAGCAGCTGTCGGCACGCACCGACGATCTGGCCCGCGGTTTCGTCCGGGCGGTACGCCGCCGGGACTGGCTGCAGGCGGCGGGCCTGGGCCGTTGGCTGGCCCGGCTGCCCGACGTACCGCAGACCTTGGGGCTCGACAACGGGCTGGCGTTCGTCCGTCAGATGGGCGGCGGCGACCCACGGGTGACGCTGCATGCCGAGGCCGCCCGACGATTCCACGGACGGGGTTGGTGACCGGCGGCCGGGGCGACCCCGGGCTCCTGGACCGGATGGTCCGGGGCGGCCTGGGGTGGCTGGAGGAGGCGCGCGACTTCTTCCGCCTGCCCCCGAACGTCACCACGGACGCCGACCCCAACCTGACGCTCAAACCGCTGGGCGAACTCGCCGAACTGACCCAGTTGATCGGGCTGTTGCACCCGCGGGAAGAGATCCGGCAGACGGCCCGCGGGCTCTTCGCCTTCGCCTGGAACGAGACCCGCGACGGCGAGCTGTTCGCCGAGCTGGTCCGCGGCGAGCCCTTCGCCACCTATCCGGTCGAGCTGTACGGGGTGTTCGCCCAGGCCGGGCTGCGCCATGCCGAGGTCGACGAGCTGGTGCACACCACGACGCGGCTGCGTGGCTGGCGGGTGGCGCGCGAGGATCACACCCGTACGCTCGGCGTGCTGAACGCGGAGCGGCGGATCGGGCTGCGGCAGCACGCCGACTTCGGCGCCGTCCTGGCACAGACCGGCCTCGGCGGACTGCCGGAGCCCTGGGCGCTGGACCGCAAGACGGCGTACGGCGTGACCCATGACGTCTTCCATCTCACCGACTGGGGGCGCAACCGGCAACGACTCTCCCCCGAACTCGCCGGCTATCTGCGGCTGTGGCTCCCCTCCTGGCTGGAGAACTGGCTGGAGGAAGAGCTGTGGGACCTGGCCGGCGAGTTGCTGGCCGTGACGGCCTGCCTGCCCGGCGCCCCGTACGATCCGGATGCCTGGCAGCGGCTGGCCGGCGCCCAGACGGCCGACGGCAGCGTGCCCGAGATCGGTGCCGCGCCGGCCACCGGCGACCGGGCCGCGGCGTTCACCGCCTGCTACCACTCCACCCTGGTGACCGCGTTCGCCGCCACCCTCGCCCGTATCGCCTCCGACGAGGCCGAGGCCGGTCCCCCGGCCGGTGATACGGCGACGGCGGGCGGGCGGACCTCCTGCGAAAGCGAGACAGCCCCGTGACCGTGACGGCCGCATCCCCCGCCCTGCTGCACGCTGTCGGCGACCGGGCCCTGAGCTGGCTCGACGACCACCGCGAGCACTTCCGGCTGACCCCCGACGACCTCGCCAGCAACGGCGCGGTCGTCGAGCGGCTCAAGCCCATCGGGGAGCTGGCGCTCAATATGCAGGTGCTGTTCCGGGAGGGTGTGGCCGGGTCCCGGCAGAAGGCCCGCGCCGGGCAGCTGCTGGACTTCGCCTGGCGGGAGCTGCTGGACGGCGGCAATGTGCTGGCCCGGCTGCAGCACGACGAGCCGCTCTCCCCGGTGCCGCTGGAGGTCTATGCGACCTTCCACGAACTCGGCCACCGCCACCCGGGACTGGAGGCCGCGCTGGAGATCTGCCGGCGCACCACGAGCTGGACGGCGCTGGAGATGATGCCCAACCGGCGGCTCGGCGTGCTCAACGCGGAACGCAAGCTCGGTCTGCCGCCCAGCAGCGACTTCGACCAGGCCGTGGGCCGCACCTGGCTGGGGCAGCTGCCCGAACCGTGGACGGTGCAGCTGCACATCGCCTACGACCTCACCCACACCGTCTTCCACCTCACCAACTGGGGCGAGGCCCCAGAGCGCATCCCGCCGGCGCTCGCCGACTACCTCACGCGGTACCTGCCCGCGTGGATGGAGGACTGGGCGGACCTCGAACACTGGGATCTGCTCGGCGAACTCCTCGTCGTCGACGCCTGCCTGCCGCGGCCCACGCTCGACGCGGAGCTGTGGGAACGGTACGCCGCCGCGCAGACGCCCACCGGCGCGATGCCCATCCAGCGCCGGATGCCGCAGGGCGACGCGGCGCGGGTCTTCGATCTGGTCCACCACCCCACCCTGGTCGCCGCGTTCGCCTCCGCGATGGCCACCTCCCGGGCCCTGTCCGCCGTCGGATGACCCCCGAGGACCCCGGACCGGCGCTCGGTGACCGTCTCGCGGACGCGGTCACCCTGATCGACGCGCCGGACGTCGTGCTGGCGGTCACCCGGCACGGCCGGCGGACCGTGATGACCGGCGGCTCGGCGCTGGCACCGCCCACCCCCCGCCATGCGCTGCGCTACGAGCTGGGGTCGCTGTCCAAGACCTTCACCGTGCTGCTGCTCGCCGAACTGGCCAGGGCCGATGTGCTGTCCCTGGACGATCCGCTCGCCGACCGTCTGCCGGAGCTGCCGCTGCGGCACCCGTACTCGCGCCTGATCACCTTGCGGCATCTGGCCACCCACACCTCCGGGCTGCCGCGGATCCCCGCCGACCTGATCGCCGGCGCGCTGGTGCACCCGTACGCCAACGGCTATGCCCGTTACGACACCGAGCGGCTGCTGCACACCTTCGGCCATACCCGGCCGCGGCACCGTCCCGGCACCCGCTGGCGGTACTCCAACTTCGGGCTGGCGCTGCTCGGCCCGGCCATGTCCCGGGCCGCGGGCGCCGGTTACCCCGCGCTGCTCACCGACCGGGTGCTGCGGCCCCTCGGGCTGGCGGACACCACATTGGGCCCCGGCACCACCGGCACCGACGCCATCGGCCACCGTACGAACGGGGTGACGCCGGTGGACAGCGCCGACATGGGCGCCTTCGTCGCCGCCGGGTCGGTCCGTGCCACCCCCGCCGATCTGCTCAGCTACCTCGAGGCGCACCTCTCCCCCGGCGACACGCCGCTGGCCCGGCCGCTGCGCGACGTCCAGGTGCCGCTGCTGCGCCGCGGCTGGCGGAAACGCCACACCCACACCCTGACGTGGTATCAACATCCGGCTCCGCGCGGGCCGTTGCTCTTCCACGTCGGGGCGACCTTCGGCCAGCAGGCGTTCCTCGGCTACCACCCGGCGTCGCACACCGGGCTGGCCGCACTGGCCACCCGCCGCGGCCGCACCTGCCGGATGATCACCACCGCCTATGAGCTGCTGTACGCGCTGGCCGGTGATTCCTCCGCCTGAGCCGGTGACCGCCGCCGGTCACAGGTCGCCCGCCAGGATCCGGGCGAGCGAGGTCCCGGGCCGCTCCTCGCTGGCCCGCCGGAAGAGGTCCGCGTACGCCTCGTCGCCGATCGCCGCGCGGGCCCGCTGCTCGCACTCCTCGCGTACCGCGCGCAGCTCCGGGGTGCCGCGCTGCGGGTGCCCGACGGTCCGCCAGATGGCCTGGCCACTTCCGTAGACGCGGGCGGCGGCCGCGCCGTGGCCCTGGGCCGCCACCGCGGCCGCGAGCAGGTCCAGGCCGAGCGCGATACCGAACTTGTCGCCGATGCCCTGCTTGGCCGCGAGCATCGCGCGGGCGTGGTCCGCCGACTCCTCGGGCCGGCCCTGGAACAGCGAGATCAGCGAGAGCTGGTAATCGATATAGGACCGGGTCCAGTATTCGCCGCGCTGCACACACCCGCGGCGCAGCGCGCTCGCCTCGGTGCGGGCCTCGGTGAGCTTGCCCAGGCCGGTGAGCGCGAAGAGCTGTACGAGATGGCAGCGCAGCCGTCCGGGAGAGGCGAAGGGGGTGTACGGCGCGGGGCCGAGCACCTGTTCCGCGACGGTGTGCGCGGACCTCGGGCGGCCGGCCATCAGATGGGTGAGGCCGGTGAGATAGCCGGCCTGGAGTACCGCCTCCGCGTCGTCGGACGCCCGCGCGGCGCGGGAGCACTCCAGGCCCAGGGAGTCGGCCAGCGCCAGATCGCCCTGGAGCAGTACGGCGACGCCGAGCGCCCACAGCGCCCGGGTGCGTGCCGGGCCCGGGTCCTGGTGGGCGGCCAGGGCGCGGGCCACGTAGTCGCGGGCCTCGTGCAGATGGCCGCAGCAGTTCCAGAAGAAGCCGATCGAGGCGCTGAGTTCCTGGGCCCGCTCCGGGTCGGTGGCCAGCAGGTGGTCCAGTGCGGTGCACAGGTCGACGTGGGCCTCGGCGACCCTGTCGTACCAGCCGACCTGTTCGGGGCCCAGCCAGCCCAGTTCGGCGCGGCGGCCGAAGGCGGTGAAGTGTGCGGCGTGCCGGTCCGCGAGCGCCGTCGTCTCGTCGAGTTCGGCCAGCCACATCCGGCCGTACTCGCGCAGCGTGTCGAGCATGCGGTAGCGCGCGCCCTCGCGGGTGAGCACCGATTTGGCGGCCAGCGCGGCCAGCGTGGTGCGCACCCCCGGTCCGGTGAGCGGTCCACCGGCGCACACGGCACTCGCGGACTCCTCGTCGAAGGTGCCGCGGAAGACGGACAGCCGGGCCCACAGCAGCCGTTCCAGCGGTGCGCACAGCTCATGGCTCCAGCCGATGGCGCAGCGCAGCGTCCGGTGCCGCGGCAGCCGTACGGGCCCGTCGCCGTCGAGGGTGTCGAAGCGGGAGGTGAGCCGCTCGGCGATCTGCTCGACGGAGCTGTTCGCCAGCTGGGCGCCGGCCAGCTCCAGGGCCAGGGGGATGCCTTCGAGCCGGCGGCAGATGACGTCGGCGGCCGTCGCATGCGGTGGGGTGGTGAGCCGCAGCCCGGGGGCCGCGGCCCCGGCCCGTGCGGTGAACAGGGCCAGCGCGTCGTTGTCGCCGGTGCAGGGCAGCGGGCCGATCTCGGTGGTCCATTCTCCGACGATGTCCAGCGGCTGTCTGCTGGTGACCAGCACGGTCATGCCCGGGGCGGCGGTCAGCAGGTCCCCGAGCAGGTCACGGCAGGCATCGACCAGATGCTCGCAGGAGTCCAGTACCAGCAGCAGCCGTTTGCCGGCGAGCCCCTCGCACAACACCGCTACCGGTGTCCGCGCCGTGTGGTCGGCCAGCCCTACGGCATCGCAGACGCTGGCCACCAGCCGCCCCGCGTCGTGCAGGGGCCACAGATCGGCCCAGCAGACCCCGTCGGGGAACCGCGCCGCCGCCGCGCGTGCGGCCCGCATCGCGATCCGGGTCTTGCCCACACCACCGGGCCCGGTCAGAGTGATCAGCCGATGCTCCGTCAACTCGTCGTCGATCCCGCGCAGTTCGGCTCGTCGGCCGATGAAACTGGTCGACTCCTCGGGAATGTTGCTCGCCACCGGCCCAGTTTGCCCCAGCCGCGGTGTCGGCAGGCGTCCGGTGAAGCGGTCCGGGGCGCGAGGTTGACGGCCGCCGGCCGGGCGGACGGTCCTCGTCAGGGCGTGACGACCGGGAAGGTGGGATTCGGCGCGCGGACGAGGCTCAGCAGCCGGTTCAGTGCCCCGGGCTCGCCGTGCTGTGCGGCGTCGCCCGGACCGCGGCCGGCGAGCAGGTCGAGCAGCTGGGGTTTGGTGAGGGTGAGCGTGAGGTCCGGGGTGCGTTCCCCGGACGGAGTGGGGGCGCCGGGTGCGCTGAGGTGGGTGAGGGCTCCGTGGGAGAGCGTCAGCTGCCAGGTCCGGTCCTCGTCGGGGAGGTAGAGGTCGAGGGTGAGCGCGGTGGACCAGGCCCGGGGGCCGTCGATGCGGATGGCGAGCGAGTCGAGGAGCTGGTCGACGGTCAGGGCCAGGGCGAGTTCGGGGTCCGCGGTGTCCGGGCGGGCCTCGGCGAGGGTGCCGCGCAGCTCCATGGCGCCGGTGAGGTAGAAGTTCCGCCAGGTGCCGTTCTCGCAGCCGTGGCCCAGCCGTTCGTAGACGAGGGCCAGTTCGCGCCGGGCACGGAGGTTGTGGGGGTCCGCGAAGACGGCATGGTTGAGCAGCGTGGCCGCGAACCGCAGATCGCCGTCGGCGGCGTACCGCTTGCCCGCGTCCACCGTGGCCTCGACGCCGCCCATGGTGTCCACATAGCGTCGGGACTGCTCGACCGGCGGGTGTTCCCACAGGTGGGCAGGGTTGCCGTCGAACCAGCCCAGGTAGCGCTGGTAGATCGCCTTGACGTTGTTGCTGAGCGCACCGTAGTAGCCGTGGAGGGACGGGTCCCGCTCCAGGGCAGGCGGCAGCCGGAGCTCCTCGGCGATCTCGGTGCCGGTGAGCCCCTCGTTGAGCAGCCGCAGCGTCTGGTCGTGCAGATAGGCGTAGAGGTCACGCTGGTGGGCCAGCAGGGTCTTGACGCGGTCCTTGCCCCAGGTGGGCCAGTGGTGGGAGGCGAAGGCGACCTCCGCCTCGTCGCCGAACAGGGCGAGCGCCTCGCCCAGGTAGCGGGACCAGGCCCGGGCGTCACGGACGGGGGCACCGCGCAGCGGCAGGACGGTGTGCATGGTGTGGGTGGCGTTCTCGGCCAGGCAGAGGGCCTGGTGCGCCGGGAGGCAGAAGTTCATCTCGGCGGGTGCCTCGGTGCCCGGGGTGAGCTGGAAGACGATGCGGACGCCGTCGACGATCTCCTCCTGGCCGGTGCGGGTGATGTCCACGGTCGGCGGGATGAGGGTCATGGTGCCGGTGGAGCGGGTGGTACCCAGGCCGCAGCCGATCTGGCCGTCGGGTCCCTTGGGCAGCCGGGTTCCGTACATGTAGACGGAGCGCCGGGTCATGGCGGTACCCGCGTAGACGTCCTCGCGCCCCGCGTGCCGGAGGAAGCCGGCCGGCGCGAGCACCGGGACGGGGTGGTGGTCGTGCGGCAGTACGCCCCGCCCGCCGCCGAAGTGCTCGCCGTGCGAGTGGGTGTAGATCAGGCCGGTGACCGGCCGGTCACCGCGGTATTTGCGGTAGAGCTCCAGGGCCGCGGCGCCGGTCTCGGCGGAGACGAGCGGGTCGACGACGATGACGCCGTGGTCGCCCTCGACCAGCGTCATGTTGGACAGGTCCAAACCCCGGGCCTGGTAGATGCCCTCCGTGACCTCGTACAGGCCCTGCCGGCTCACCAGCCGGCCCTGCCGCCACAGGCTCTCGCTCGCGGTGTCGGGGCAGTTTCCGGCCAGGAAGCCGTAGGCCTCGGCGTCCCAGATGACCCGGCCGTCGTCCGCGGTGACCTGGGGCGGGTCGAGCGCGGCGATGAAGCCACGGTCGGCGTCGGCGAAGTCTTGGTGGTCATCCACGGGTGCAGCGGTCACGGAACGCTCCCTCTCCGGGGCGGCGGGCCACAGTCGGCGGACCCATGCAACCGATTTAACCGAATTTGCCCGGTTATCGCATGCGTGCAGGCATCCGTCCCCCGGGGTCCACGGGTGTCGCCCGCCCCCGTCCGCCTCGTCGCCCGCCTCACACCGGCTCGGCCTCGATGACGCTGAAGCGGTTGGGCTTCGGGAGCCGGGTGACCGTACGGACGGCGAAGCCCGCAGCGCGGCACAGCCGCTCGAAGTCGTCCCGGGTGCGCTCCCGGCCACCGACGTTGACCAGCATGTTGAGGTCACTGAGGTAGACGACACCGGCCGCCGCCGGATCGACGACCGGCGGCAGCACCGGCTCGACCAGCAGCAGCCGGCCATCGTCGGGGATCACTCGCCGACAGTGGCCCAGGATGTCCGCGCACCGGGCGTCGCTCCAGTCATGGATCACGCTCTTGAGGAGATACAGATCGGCACCTTCGGGAGCGGTGGCGAAGAAGTCCCCGGGCACCAGGGAACAGCGGCCGTCCAGTCCGTCGCGCGCCAGCTTCGCACCGGCCTGGGCCAGGCCCTCGGCGCTGTCGAAGAGGATGCCGTCGAGCGACGGGAAGGCCCGCAGGACCGCGGCGAGCAGGGTGCCGTCACCGCCGCCGATATCGGCCACCGTCGTGAAGCGGCCGAAGTCGAACGCCGACGGCAGCAGGGCCGCGGTGTCGCGGGTGGCCTGGCTCATCGCGGCGTTGAAGTCGGCGGACCTGTCCGGCCGTTCGGCGAGGTGGCCGAAGAAATCCTTGCCGAAGACCGCGTCGAAGGAGGTCTCGCCGGTGCGCACGCTGTCGTCCAGCCGCTCCCAGGCCCTGAGCAGGGTGGGATCGCTGAACATCCGGACGAAGGAGTGCAGCGACTCGGGTTCGTCGGTGCGCAGCAGGGCGCCGACCGGGGTGAGGGCGAAGACGCCCGGGGACCGCTCGTCGAGCAGCCCGAGACCGGTCAGCGCCCGCAATAACCTGCCCATGGCCTGGGGCTGCGCCGTGCACTTGGCCGCCAGCTCGTCGGCCGTGCACTCGCCGTCGCCGATCAGATCGGCGATCCGCAGACGGGCGGCGGCGCCCATCGTGTGCGTGGCCATCGCACCGTAGGCGATCCGGACCAGCGTGTCCCGGTCCTTGTGCGAGGGGTGGTTCTCGCGCGGCATGATGCGGCACCTCTCGTCAACGGCGTTACGGACAAGGCCGGGCAGGGCACAACAATGCCGAAGACGTTGTACGGCGCCATCCCCGCTGCCTTAGTTAGGCAACCCTAACCAGGCGCGATCGCCGGAGCAATGCCCCGCCCGCCGTCGCCCTGCCACTACGGCGCGGTCGTCCGCACGACCCGGAGGAGGGACGACGCTGCCCCCGTACGACGACGGCCCGTTCGGCGAGCTCACCGAAGCGTTCCGGCACGGCGCCGGCCCCGGCCCCGGCGCCCGCCCCCGCACCCCGACAGCCGGCCACCGGGTCCGGTTACGCCCGTACCACCGCGGTTTCGCCTGGCTGGCGCCGGCGGCCGCGGTCGGCAGTCTGGCCGCCGGTATCGCGCTGGCCGACGGACTGCTGCTCGCGGGCGGGCTGGTACTGGCCGGGCTGCTGCGGCAGCCCTTCACGGGTGGCGGCGCCCCGCGCCGTTAGCAGCCGGAGCACCGACCGCCGTACCCCCTCACACGCAGCCGCCAACCGGCGCGCCCTCACAGGAGGGCAGGCGGTCAGCGGCTTTCACTCCCCCGCAGGGAGAGCGCATCACGTGCCGCGGCGACTCCTCGACGCTGCGGCGACACACATGGCGCCCAGCAGGAACGTCAGGGCACCGATGACGACGTTGTTCCAGATGACGCCGGCGTCCGGGCCGCTGCCGACGATCCAGGGGGAGATGATCATCCATGCGCCGATCGCGCACATCGCGCCGCTCAGGCCGTACATCCGCTCAGGGGTCACGGTGAATCCGACCGCCAGGAGGGCGATCGCGATACCGAGGATGAGGTTGTGCGTCACGAGCGCCGGCTGTGCGGCGGTGAAGTGGAGGATCCATGGTGAGACGGCGCAGTACAGGCCGACCAGTAGCACCGGACCGTCGACGAGTACCACGTCACGCCCGCCGAGCACCCGCTCATATCGAGCCTGCATCTCAGAAGCATCGGGGTGACCTGCGAGATCTCCCCTGTGGTGTGAGACGTCGGCCATGCGACTCGCCTCCTTCGCTCGCATTCCGGCCGTTCCGCGCGGCATCGAACCACGCACCTTTATTCTGCGCTTATGTCGCCTTTATGTGTAGATGAAGTGGCAAGTGAATTTCGCCGTAAAACCGCCGCACCGCTGTCACCTGCGGTCCGGCGCCCGCCCCAGGCCCAGATTCCAGCGGCCGCCGCGGCCGCTCAGCTCGGTCACCGTCAGCGGCGGCACATCCAGCCGCCAGAACGCCTCCACGGGAACGCCGAGGGCACAGACCGCCGCCGCACGTACGACATCCGGCTCGACGACGGCCAGCACCCGGCCCGCGTCCAGGGCCATCCGCGTCAGCCAGGCCTCGACCCGGTCGCAGAGCTGCCGCAGCGACTCCCCGCCGTGCCCCACGAAGTCCGGGTCCGAGAGCCAGGCGGACACCGCGACCGGCTCGGTATCGGCGACCTCGGCCAGCGTCCGGCCGCGCCAGCCGCCCATCGCACAGCCCGCCAGCTCCTGCATCGAGCGGGCCGACAGCCCGAGTTCCCCGGCAGTGCTCCGGCACCGAACGGAGGGCGAGACAAAGGTCCGGTCGGCGGCCGGCAGCGCTCCGGCCGCGGCCCGGACGCGACGCAGCCCGGCCTCGCTCAGCGGACCGTCGTCGTCGAAGCGCACCTCGCGCTGGGCGTCGCCCGCGGCCGGTGAGACCAACATCACCCGAGTTGTCATGCCCTCTTCTCCCCCTCATCGCCGGCACCGGCAACGCCTCACTTTTACAAGGGAGTTGTCCGGCCCACGCGCCCGGTCCTGCGCCTCTCCGCCCCCTTCGCGGCCTTGGCCCGGGGGTCGGTTCGCGGTACCTTCCCGATGATATTGACGACGACATGACGGAAGCCGGTGGGATCCCGGCGCGGTCGCGCCACTGTATGTCCGGTTTTTACCAGCCCAGCCAGGGCCGGAACCGGGCGAGCCAGACCCGGCATGTCGTTACGCACTCCCACGACCAGGGACGCGAGTTCCCCGCACAGGAGGTTCTGCCATGGCCCAGACCATCGCACCCCCGGCCACCGGCGCCGTCACCCCGGCCCCGCTCCCCCTCAAGGCAATTGCCCCGTGGGCGCTGTTCTTCGGCGTCCTGATGCTCGTTCTCCTGTACTTCATCGGCGCGGAGCAGGGCGCCACCTCAGTGCTTTCGGGCACGGAGGTCCACGAGTGGGTCCACGACGGGCGCCACCTCCTCGGCTTCCCCTGCCACTGATCGGACTGCGCACCCATGAACTCCGTCACCATCAGAGCCCTCCTGGTGCGCGGGATGCTCGCCGGTCTGGCCGCAGGCGTCCTGGCCCTCGTCGTCGCCTATCTGCTGGGCGAACCGCGGGTGGACGCCGCCATCGCGTTCGAGGAAGCACACAGCCACGAACACGAGATGGAGGTCGTCAGCCGCGGTGTGCAGTCCACAGCGGGGCTGGCCACCGGCGTACTGGTCTACGGCGTCGCGCTGGGCGGTATCGCCGCGCTGGCCTTCTGCTTCGCCCTCGGGCGGATCGGCCGGTTCGGTGCCCGCGCCACGGCCGCGCTGCTCTCCGGCGCGGCGCTGCTGGCCGTCTACCTCGTACCGTTCTTGAAGTACCCGGCCAACCCGCCGTCCGTCGGCGACCCCGACACCATCGGCAAACGCACCGCCCTGTACTTCCTGATGATGCTGCTCGGCATCCTGCTGGCCGTCGCCGCCACGATCCTCGGGCGGCGGCTGGCTCCGAAGCTGGGCAACTGGTACGCCACGGTCACGGCCGTCGCCGCGTTCGTGGTCGCCATCGGCCTCGCCTATGCGTTCCTGCCGGCCATCGACGAGGTGCCGCACGGCTTCTCGCCCACGCTGCTCTGGCAGTTCCGGCTGTCGGCGATCGCCATCCAACTGGTGCTGTGGACCGCCTTCGGGCTGGCCTTCGGTCATCTCGCGGAGCGCGTCGTCCCGACCCGGTCGGAGGCCACCGCGGCCGAGGCGGCGCCCGCCGCCTCCTGACCCGGCCCACCGAGGGAGGGCTCGCGACGTACGGCGTCGCGAGCCCTCCCTCGTGGTACGGGGGCTGCCCTCGCGGGCCGTCCCGCCCACGTCAGGACAGACCGGGGATACCGTCCAGATGCGGCAGATCGTGGTCGAGGCGCTCCCGTTTGGCGCGGAGGTAGCGGATGTTCTCCGCACGGGGGGTCATCAGCAGCGGGACCTGTTCGGCGACGGCGACGCCGTGCCGCAGCAGCGCCTCGCGCTTGCGCGGGTTGTTCGACAGCAGCCGCACCGACCGGACGCCGAGGTCCAGCAGCATCTCCGCCGCGACGCCGTATTCACGGGCGTCGACGGGCAGCCCGAGCGCGATATTCGCCTCGACCGTGTCCAGCCCGCCCTCCTGCAGCTTCATCGCCCGGAGCTTGGCCAACAGCCCGATCCCCCGGCCCTCATGGCCCTGGAGATAGACGAGAATGCCGCGTCCTTCCGCCACGATCGCGCGCAGCGCGGCGGACAATTGATCGCCGCATTCGCAGTGGGAGGAGGCGAAGACATCGCCGGTGAGGCATTCCGAATGCACCCGGGTCAGCACGGGCTCTCCCACGACATCGCCGTGGACCAGAGCCACTTGCTCGATCCCGCTACGCCGGTCCAGATAGCCGACGGCGAGAAATTCACCATATGTGGTGGGCAGCCTGACCGTCACCACCTGTTCCACGCCCGGTTTGTGGCCGAGGGCATCATCGATTGCGACACGGAGGTCGGGGCAGGCATCGTCGTCGGCGTCCATCATGGCGCGATGGTACCCGCGGGAGGAATGGATCGCCGGGACTCACTCAGAACACAACAAGTATGCTGCGACAACCATGACTCGGTGAGTCAGCGACGAAAGGCCGCAGCACACGATGACCGCTTCGGGACACCCGACTTCGGCGCCCGGCCTGCTGCCGGCGGACACCACCGAGGACGTACGGGCACGGCAGCCGACGATGGCCGTGCTGCCCATCGGCAGCTTCGAACAACATGGTGCTCACCTGCCGTTGAGCACCGATACCGTCATCGCCTGCACCATCGCCCGGGAGGTGGCGGCCGGCCGTCCCGTCCAGCTGCTGCCGCCGCTGACCGTGTCCTGTTCGCACGAACATGCCGCATGGCCGGGGACCGTCAGCATTTCGGCGCCTACCCTGCATGCGGTCGTCACGGACATCGCTGATTCGCTCCGCAAGTCCGGTATCGGCACCCTGATTCTGGTCAACGGGCACGGTGGAAATTACGTGCTGCGCAATGTCGTTCAGGAATCCGCCGGAAGCGGCGTGCGGATGGCGCTCTTCCCCGGATCGGCCGACTGGGACGCGGCGCGCGCCCGCGCCGGGGTGCAGACGTCCGGGCACACCGATATGCATGCGGGAGAGGCCGAGACGTCCATTCTCCTGTATGCCCATCCCGAATTGGTCAAGGAAGGCTATGAATCGGCGGATTGCGTCGCCGATGACCGGAAGCACCTGCTGACGCTCGGCATGTCGGGGTATACCGAATCCGGGGTCATCGGGCGGCCGTCGCTGGCGTCCGCCCGGAAGGGGAAGGAATTGCTGGCCGGCCTGGTCGAGGCATTCGACGAATACGCCGCGCTGTTCGGCGCACGGACGGAAGCCCATGGCTGAGGTGTTCGACACGACAGCAGCCTGGGAGCGGCTGCGGACGATCCGTACGGCGGACGAGGCGCGGGCCGCCGGAATGGTGACGGACGGGGACGGCGGGCTGTGCTGGGAGCGGCCCGCCACACCCGAGGCGGTGGAGCTCGCGGGACGCTATCTGCCGCTGTGCCTGGCCGGGCCCCGGGTCGCGTTCGCGCAGCTCGGGCAGAGTCTGGACGGCTTCATCGCGACCCGTACCGGCGATGCCGACTATGTCACCGGTGCGGAGGACCGCTGCCATCTGCACCGGCTGCGCGCGCTGGCCGATGCGGTGGTCGTCGGGGCCGGTACCGCCGTGGCGGACGATCCGCGGCTGACCGTGCGGGCCTGTACGGGCGACAACCCGGTGCGGGTGGTGGTCGATCCCCGGGGCCGGGTGCCGCTGCACAGCGGGGTGTTCACCGACGGTGCCGCGCCGACGCTGTGGGTGGTGGGGCCGGATGTCGCGGCTGTGCCCCGCGGCGCGGACGTCGACGTGATGGTGCTGCCGGATCGGGACGCGTTCGCTCCGGAGCGCCTGCTGGCGGCGCTGGCGCGGCGTGGCCTGGGCCGGGTGCTGGTCGAAGGCGGCGGAGTCACCGTGTCGCGGTTTGTGCAGGAGCGGGCGCTGCACCGGCTGTATGTCACCGTCGCACCGGTCCTGCTCGGCGACGGCATCCCCGGTCTGCGGTTTCCCGGCACGCCGGTGATGCGGGAGGCGCTACGCCCGCCGCTGCGTCGCGCCCCGCTCGGCGAGGACACGCTCTTCGAACTCGAACTGCGGGCGTTCGGTGCGCCGTCCGGCGGACCGGCGGACGAGCAGCACCGCGGCGCCCGGGAGGCTCGCGACGAAGGCGAGCACGCCGTAGATCACGGCAGTGGTGAGTCCCTGCGCCGCGCCTAGCCCGGCCGCGCCGAAGGCCCAGGCGGCGACGCCCTCCCGCGGGCCCCAGCCGCCGACGTTCAATGGCAGCGCCATCGCGAGCAGCGCCAGCACCACGAGCGGCACCAGTTCGGCTGTCGGCGCGGTGACTCCCGCAACCCTTGCGGCCAGCACGAACATCCCGAGGTAGCCCGCCAGGACCGCCACCGAGGAGAGCGCGACGCCGGGCCAGACACCGCGGCCGAGCAGGCCCTGGCGCGCTTCGGCCAGCAGGGTGCGCAGGGCGCGTTCGGCGCGCGAGGCACCGCGGCGCCGGCGCAGCCGGACGGCGACCGCCAGCAGCAGCACACCCACCGCGGCCGCGGCCAGTGCGACACCGGGCGAGGTCAGAAAGCGGGCGACCGGCGCCAGCACCGGCGACGGCCGGGCGAGCAGCACCACCACTCCTGCGACGAGCAGGACGAACTGGCCGGCGGTGCGTTCCAGGACCACCGCGCGCACGCCCCGGCCGAGGTCACCGGAGTGACGGCCGTGGCGTACGGCGCGGTGTACATCGCCCAGGACGCCACCGGGCAGCGCCGCGTTCAGGAACAGCGCCCGGTAGTAGTCCGCCACGGCTCCGCCCAGCGGCAGCCGCAGGCCGAGGCCGCGGGCCACCAGACACCACCGCCAGGCGCTGAACACCGTGGTGAGCAGGCCGATGGCGAGGGCGGCCGGCAGCGTGGCGGCATCGATCCTGCGCAGACCGTCCAGGAAGGCGTCGGATCCCAGATGCCACACCAGCGCCACCAGGATGCCCACTCCCGCGAGCAGCCTGAGCCACGCCGCCCAGCGGGACCGGTTCATCCCGCGCTCCTGGACGAGGGGCCGGGCAGCGCCAGCAGATCGGTGTGGTGCACCGCGACGGTCAACTCCCCCGCCGCGCACTCCTCCAGCCGCCGGCGCAGATAGGCCACCGCTTCGGGGGCCAGCTCCGGCCGCTGGGCGTGCGCGGCACCGACCCAGCCGCGCAGCCATTCGGCGATCAGCCCGGATTCCGCCGAGCCGAGCCGCCACGGGCTGGGCCGCACCACCACGGTCGCCCCGCGCCGCTCGAACGCCGCGACCGCCGCCGCGACGGCGTCCGGCCCGAGCAGGCCGCGGCCCTGGTCCGTGCGCCGCTGATGGTCGTCAAAGGCGTCGGCGAGCTCGGCGTCGAACGGATCGGACGGGGTCAGCTCGACCCGTCCGGCGACGGAGAGCGCCAGCAGCGCCGGGCAGCCCGCGCCCACACAGGCCTCGGCGAGCGCCTCCACCTCGTCGCGGGTGAGCAGATCGAGCAGCGCGGAGGCGGTCACCAGCGAGGTGCCGGCCAGGTCGTCGGCGCTCAGGGCAGCCAGATCGCCGCGCTCGGTCGTGGCGTCAACGGGCGTGCCGTCGGCGGCCGTCACGGGCATCCGCGCACCGGCGTGTTCGAGCAGCAGGGGATCGTGGTCGTGCAGGATCCAGTGCTGGGGGCCGGGTAGCCGGACGGCGAGCCAGCGCCCCATCGAGCCGGTGCCACACCCGAGATCACGGATCACCAGACCGCGGGGGCTCCCGGGCGGGCCGGCCGGCGCCGGCTGCGCGGACAACCGGTCGAGCAGCGGATGCAGCAGCTCGGGTGCGCGAGCGGCGGCATCGGCGCGCTCCCGCAACTCCAGCCACCGCGGGGCGAATCGGGGCCTGCCGGTCACGTTCACCGTATGCTCCGGATCTCGTTCCGAAGCCGTTCCAGCGCTCCGGCCAGACTGTGCGACGTCATCTCCCACCCCTCCAGCATGGCACGCCGTCCGCGTGCCGAATTCTTCAACCGGTCACGCAGTTGCGGATCGCCCAGCCAGCCACGCAGCGCCTCGGCAACCGCCGACGGCCGGCCGGGCGGCACGAGCAGACCGGGCACACTGCCGTCGGGAGCCCGCCCGACCGCTTCCGGAACGCCGTCAACCTCCGTCGCCAGCACCGGAACCCCACGTGCCAGCGCCTCGGTGACGACCATGCCGTAGGTCTCGGCGTACGAGGTGAGTACCAGCAGGTCAGCGGCGGCATAGCGCGCTTCCAGGTCGGCACCCCCCTGCGGTCCGGTGAGGGCGATCCGGCCGTCGAGGCCGGACTCCGTGACGCGGTGCCGCAGTTGGGCGACGTAACGGGGGTCGCGGTCGAGCCCTCCGACGCAGGTGCAGCTCCAGGGCAGCTCGGTGACGGCGGCGAGGGCCTCCACCAGGAGGTGCTGCCCCTTGCGCGGGGTGACCGCGGCGACGCACAGCAGCCCGGTGGCGCCGTCGGTGCCCGGTGCGAGGGGGGCGGTATCGGCTCCTGGCCTGGCGACATGGACCCGCTCCGCCGCCAGCCCGTGGTGGGCGACGAGCCTGCGGGCGGCCCACTCGCTGGTGGCGACCACGGCTCCCACGGCGTGCAGGGTGCGGCGTTCGAGGGCGTCCAGCTCGGCCGCCAGTGCGGGGTCGAGCCCGGTCTCGTCGGCCAGCGGCAGATGGACCAGTACGGCGAGCCGCAGCCGATCCGCCTCGGGAACCAGGATCTCGGGGACGCCGCAGGCGACCAGCCCGTCGAGGAGGACCACGGCGCCGTCCGGCAGCGCCGCCACATACCGCTCCAGCCCCGCGCGGGCCGCGGCATCCGGCTGCGGCCCGCTTCCCGGCACCGCATACGGGCGCACCTGCCAGCCCGCCGCCGGAAGGTCGCGGCACACCCGGCGGTCGTAGGTGTTGCCGCCGCTGGGTACCGCCGGATCGTCGACGTCACCGGGGAGGACGAAGTGCACCACACGCTCCGTCGCCGCGGTGGCGCCCGTAGGGGTCACAGGGTGCGCTCGTACGTCGCCCAGGCGATATGGGACTCGTGCAGGGTGATCGATATCCCCGCCAGTTCGAGGGCGCCTTCGCCGAAGTTGCCCGCCTGGATGCGGTCGGCGAGCCGGTCGGCGATGACCTTGGCCAGGGCCTCCGTGGAGGTGTTGATGCCGGCGAAGGCGGGCTCGTCGTCGAGGTTGCGGTAGTTCAGCTCCCCGACGACGGCGCCGAGTTCCTGGGTGGCCAGGCCGATGTCGACGACGATGTTGTCGGCGTCGAGCTCCGCGCGGCGGAAGGTCGCGTCCACGATGAAGGTCGCGCCGTGCAGACGCTGCGCGGGTCCGAAGACCGCGCCACGGAAGCTGTGGGCGACCATGAGGTGATCGCGGACGGTGATGCTGAACAAGGCCGTTCCTCCGGTGTGATGTCGGTCTCAGTGACGGTGTCGTCGGGGGGCGAATTCCGGGCGGTCCCGGGACTGCTAGCCGTCGTCCGCCGGCCCGTACCGGATGCGGTGGCACAGCGTCGGCAGATCGCCGGAGGCGAGCTCGGGCAGCACCCGCGGCAGGTCCTCGAAGGCCGACTCTCCGGTGATCAGCGCATCGAAGGCGGGGTCGGCGAGCAGGTCGAGGGCGAGCGCGAGCCGGTCGGCGTAGGTACGGCGGGGCCGGGCCGGGGAGACCGTGCCCACCTGGCTGCTGCGGACGACCAGCCGGCGGGAGTGGAAGGCCTCCCCCAGCGGCAGGCTGACCTGCCGGTCTCCGTACCAGCTCAGCTCGATCACGGTGCCTTCCGGGACGAGCAGTTCGAGCGAGCGCGCGAGCCCCTGCTCGGTGGCGCTGGCGTGCACGACCAGGTCGCAGTCGCCCAGCGCGGCCGCGGGCAGCGCGAAGTCCACCCCCAGTGCGCGGGCGGTGGCGGCGCGCGCGGGGTCGGCGTCGACCAACTGCACCCGGACCCCGGGGAAACGGGCCAGGACCGCGGCGACGCTGCAGCCGACCATGCCCGCGCCGACCACCGCGATCCGGTCGCCGACCAGCGGCGCGGCGTCCCACAGGGCGTTCACCGCGGTCTCCACCGTGCCCGCCAGCACGGCACGCGCGGCGGGGACATTGTCCGGTACCGGAGTGACGGCGCTCACCGGGACGACGAAGTGCGTCTGGTGCGGATACAGGCTGAAGACCGTACGGCCCAGCAGGTCGTGCGGGCCTTCCTCGACGACACCTACATTGAGGTAGCCGTACTTGACCGGTGCAGGGAAGGTGCCTTCCTGGAACGGCGCCCGCATCACGGTGTGCTGGCTCTCGGGGACGCCGCCACGGAAGACCAGGGTCTCCGTTCCGCGGCTCACTCCGGAGCAGATCGTGCGCACCAGGACCTCGTCGGCGGCGGGCTCCGGAAGGGGTACCGTCCGGATCTCGCCCTGACCTGGAGCGCTTAGCCAAAAGGCACAAGCGACGCGCGGCATCGGGATCCTCCTGGACGCTACGGCGATGGTTCATCGATGCTGGGGATCATGAGGACGCCGTCACCCTACGCGGCGCCCATCGACTCCGCTACACATCCCGGGAGGCAGGGTGGCCGTACAAGAGCGCTACGACACAAGGCCGTTCGGACCGGACATTACGGCCGGTATGGGTGTGCAACTGCTGGTTCTGGAAGTGCTGTGCCGGGTGGCCGGCCTGGGCACCGTGGGGTGGCTCACGGGTTGCGTCTTCGCCGTGGCCACCTGGGCCGTGCTGACCGTCGCGTTGCGCCGGACGTGGACCACGTCGTTCGGACCGGCCAACCGCGTCACTCTGGCCCGCACCATTCTCGTCGGCGGGGTGACCGCGCTGGTCGCGGACTCCTTCGCCCGGCGGGTACCGGTCACGGTGCTGATCGCGTTCGCCGCCGTGGCGCTGGTCCTGGACGCGGTCGACGGGCAGGTGGCCCGGCGCACCGGAACGGCGACGCCACTGGGTGCGCGCTTCGACATGGAGGTCGACGCCTTCTTGATCCTGGTGCTCTGTGTCCATGTCGCGGTACCGCTGGGCGGCTGGGTGCTGAGCATCGGCCTCATGCGGTACGCCTTCGTCGCGGCGTCCTGGGTGCTCCCGTGGCTGCGCGGCGCCCTGCCGCCCAGCACGGCCCGGAAGACCGTGGCGGCGCTGCAGGGTGTCGTACTGGTCGTGGCCGGTACCGGGATCCTGCCGCAGGCATCGGCGGTCACCGCGGTGGCCGTGGCGCTGGGGCTCCTCGTGTGGTCCTTCGGACGGGATGTCGCGTGGCTGTGGCGGACCGGGGGCGGGGTGAGCAGGACGCCGGTGGTGGACGTCGGCCCGCTCGCCGGCCTCCGCGTCACGTCCCGGCGTGCCGGCCCAGATAGATGACCAGCGCCAGGAAGACCAGCAGCAGATTGGTCACGACGATGGAGAGCAGCACCTGCCGCCACAGGCTGCGCCGTGGAGCCCGTTGGGTGAGCAGTACCGCACCGGGCAGCCGGGCCAGCTGTGTCCCGGGGCGCACCGCGGTCGTACGGGCCCGCCGGACGCCGCAGCGCGGTGAGGTGCGGTGGCGGGCGGCGTTCTCCGGGCACGCACGGCCGTGTCCGCGAGCGGTGCGGAGCGGTCCTCGTCCGGGGGGTCGCCCGCGGCAGGGCCGTACGGTCCCCGGCCCGGAGGGCGTGGGTATGCAGGTACGTGAGCGGACCGCCCGCCACGGCGGCGGCCCCTTACGCCTCGGTGCGCCGGACATCAGCGTCACCCTTTTCCGGTCGTGAACGAGCGGTCCGTGCCCGGCCGGCCGGCGTCCGCGGGGCGCAGTGGGCGGATCACGAGACCGCCCCCACCCCGTCGGCCGCCGGCAGTACGCCGGCCTCCGCCTGCCGCAGCTCGGTGAGCAGCGCATGCTGCCCGGCGAGCACCTCGGTGAGGACCCGGCGGGCGGCGCCCAACAGCTCCGCGACCTCGCCTCCGGCCAGCTCGTAGACGACGGTGGAGCCGCTGCGGGTGGCCGTCACCATGCCCGAGCGGCGCAGCACCGCCAGCTGCTGGGAGAGCGCGGACGGCTCCACCTCGATCGCGGAGAGCAGACCCCGTACCGGCATCGGCCCGCTCTGGAGCAGTTCCAGCACCCGGATACGGACCGGATGACCCAGCATCCGGAAGAAGTCGGCCTTGGCCTGACAGAGCGGAACCCAGGCGCCGTTCATCTCCGCGCCCCGCTCCCGGGACCGGGCGCGGACCGCGCCGCGCGCACCCGTTTCCGTACCGATTCGGCGAAACCGCCCACGCATGTCCTCCGCGTTCAGGCCGACCGGCCATCGCGTCATCTGTTGAATTGCGGAATTCTGCAACTGTAGACGACCGGGGCGGGCGACTTGAATGGGTGTGCCGGACAAACCGGGGGCATGCAGGGCGCGGTCATCCCACGCGCCCGTCCCGCTGCCGACGGCCCGCCGGACCGCGCCGCCCGCCGCCGGACCGTGGTGCCGGTTTTGTCACGAACTCCCCGGCGGACGGACACAGTTGCCGTAGGGGCCGGCAGGGGGCCGCCGATGACGGGACGTCCGGTACCGGCGCCGGTCGCGGGGCCGGAACCGCGGGCACCGCCCCGTACACCGGATGTGGGTGGACAACCCCCTGCCCCCCAACCGCATAGTGACGCCCATGACTTCACTGGTACGTCACACCACGATCGACTGCACCGACGCCTACCGGCTGGCGAGCTTCTGGGCACAGGTACTGGACGGCACGCTGGCCGAGGACGATCTGCCGGGCGACCCGGAGGCCACGGTCACGGCCGCGGGTGGCGCCCTGTTGTTCGTCACGGTGCCCGACGCCAAGGCCGGGAAGAACCGGGTGCATCTGGATCTGCAGCCACAGGACCGCAGCCGCGACGAGGAGGTCGAGCGGCTGCTGGCGCTCGGCGCGGCCCTGGTGGCCGACCATCGGCGGGCCGACGGGACCGGGTGGGCGACGCTGGCCGATATCGAGGGCAACGAGTTCTGTGTGGAGCGCAGCGCGGCCGAGCGGGCGGGCTGATCCCGCGGGCCTCAGCCCTGCGCGATCCGCCGCGGCCGCTGAGGGGGGCGGCCGACGCCCGTTCAGCGGCCGCCTCCCCGCGGCCGTTGGGGTGATCAAATGCGCTCGCCGCCCTGAGCGGGTGTCGTCGGCCGGGCCTGGCGCGTTGGTCTTCCGTGACCGTTCCCCGCGCCCGCCCGTGGTTTCTGCCGACCAGCCTCGCGGCGTTCCTGACCGAGGTGTGGCCGGACGGGCCGGCTGATGACCCGTCGGATATCCGGCCCGACGCTCAGCCCGGCACCCCGTCCGATACCCGGTCAGCTGATTCCGGCCCGGCCGATTGCCGGCCGTGCACCGGCCCGGCCGGCGCCGTCGACGAGGACCGGGAGAAGCCCTGTGACCGGCCCTGATCGGCAGTCCGGTGCACTGCCGGGCAGCGGACTTGACGGCGTGTCGAAAGCTGGCGGGTGCACACACCGTCATCGCCGGGTCACCACATGTGGCGAGCGGGAGTGATCGCCCATAGCTTCGCCTCATGGCGCTACGACAGATGAAATACATGAGCTGCGTCGCCGCGATGATGATCGGCGGCCTCGGCGCGGCATCGCCGTGCGACGCAAGGGAACGGCATGTCGTCCACCCAGGTGAGTCGATCCAACAGGCGGTGGACAGAGCGAGGCCGGGCGACACCGTCATCATCCGGCCCGGCCACTACCGGGAGAGCGTACTGATCCGCAAGTCGCGGCTGCACCTCGTCGGTGCGGGCCGGAAGACGGTGATCAGTCCGTCCGGCAAGCGGGCCGAGAACGCCTGCGGGCACAGCGGCAACGGCATCTGCGTCACCGGCACGGCGGGCAGGCCGCTGCGGGACGTCAGCATCCGTTCGCTGACCGTCCGGGGCTTCAAGAAGTCCGGCATCTGGGCTTCCGGCACCGACCGGCTGACCGTGCACCACGTGGCGGCCCGGCACAACGGCGTGTGGGGCATCGCCCAGGAGAGGTCCACCCGCGCGCTGATCCGGGACAACGTCGTCACCGGCAACGGCGACTCGGGCATCTTCCTGGCGAACACGGTCAAGGAGGAGGGCGGGGCCACCAACACCCGCGGGGCCACGGTCACCGAGAACCATCTCGCGAAGAACCGCATCGGCATCACCGTACGGCGCGTCAGAAACCTGACGGTCGCCAACAACACCATCACCGGGAACTGCGGCGGAGTGTTCATCGTCGGCGACGAATCCCGCCCCCGGGCGGGAGCGCTGACGGTCCGGAACAACACCATCGTCAAGAACAACAAGTACTGCGCCGGCAACAGCCGCCTGCCGTTCATCCAAGGGTCCGGCATCGTCCTCACCGGCGCCGAGAAGACGCTGGTGCGACGCAATCTGATCCGCGACAACGTCGGCAAATCCCCGCTCTCCGGCGGCGTCGTCCTCTTCCCCAGCTTCGTGAAGGCGCTCAGCGAGCGCAATCTCGTCATCGACAACGTCGTGCTGCACAACAAGCCGGTGGACCTGGCCAACCGGGACCCCAAGGGCAAGGGAAACCGATTCGTCCACAACGTGTGCCGGACCTCGAAGCCAGCCGGTCTGTGCCGACGGTACGAGGTGCACGGGGTGCACCCTTCAACCGGAGAATAGAGGCGGAATGACCACCGTAAGCTCCACCCCCCAGCCGGCCATGCGGCTCCGGGAGCTCGTCTTCGGAGCTGCCTGTGCGGCGGCCGTACGGGCGGCGGCGCGCCTCGGCGTCGCCGACGCACTCGGCGACCGGCCCACCACCGCGGAGGAACTGGCCTCCGCGGTGGGGAGCGAGCCTCGGCCGTTGGAACGGCTGCTGCGCGCCCTGTCCTGCTACGGGATCTTCGCGGAGACCGACGACGGGAAGTACGTCCACACGGACATGTCGCGGCTGCTGCGGGAGGACACCCCGAACAGCCTGCGGTACATCTCGCTGTGGTGCACGGAGCCGTGGACCTGGGAAGCCTGGCCGCGGCTCGACGATGCGGTCCGCTCCGGCCGCAGCGTCTTCGACGACCTGTACGGCAAGGGGTTCTTCGAGTACCTGCACCAGGACGCAGGGGACTCGGCCGAGGTCTTCAACCGGGCGATGACCACCTCCAGCAAGCAGTCGGCGCAGGACATCGCGCAGCTGCTCGATCTGACCGGTGCGTCGTCGGTGGCGGACATCGGCGGCGGCCAGGGGCATGTGCTGGCCAGCCTGCTGGAGAAGTACCCCGCTCTCGAAGGCACGCTGCTCGATCTGCCCACCGTCGTGGCGAACTCGGATCCCCGGCTGCGCGACGGCGGCCCGCTCGCCCCGCGGGTACGGATCGTGCCCGGCGACTGCCGCGAGGACATCCCCGTCCAGGCCGATGTCTACATCATCAAGAACATCCTGGAATGGGACGACGAGAGCACCCGCAGAACGCTGCACAACGTCGTCAAGGCCGCCCGGCCGGGCGCCCGCGTCGTGATCATCGAGAATCTCGTCGACGACAGTCCCTCGATGAAGTTCACCACCGCCATGGACCTGCTGCTGCTCCTCAACGTCGGCGGCGCGAAGCACACCAAGGCGAGCCTGGTCAGCCGCATGGCGGAAGCCGGTCTTAAGGTCGGCGAGCTCCTGGTCGTCAATCCGTATCTGCACGCGTTCGAGTGCACCGTCCCCGAATGAGAAGGACCCGGCACGGCAGGTCGCCCGGTGAGGAGACTGTTCCTCACCGGGCGACCTTGCCCTTGTCCGGGACGGCGCGGGAGCCAGGGGATCACCTCGGCTCCGCGTACGCGTCAGCCACTGCCGTCGCGCTGCCAGCTGTAGAACTGCTGGGCCATCGCGTCCTTGGGGCTTCGCCAGGTCTCCGGGTCGTACGCGCTGACGAAGGTGGACAGCTTGTCGCTGACGGCGCGGAACTCGGGGTGTTCCGTCACCTTGGCGATCTCCGGGCCGGGCGGCCGGTCGGATTCGATGAGGTGCAGATACACGTCACCGAACTGGAAGAGGGTCCGTCGCGAGACGCCGACCAGATGCGGCAGTTCCGTACGGTCGGAGGCCTTGAAGACCTCGGCGATGTCCGGAGCCGAACCGGGCGCCATACGAGCGACGATCAGAGCATGATGCATCGGGGGGATCCCTTCGTTGCCGCCGAGCGGCGGTCCGAACGCGACCTGGCGGGCCGTCAGTTGACGGCGGCGGACCGGAGCTCGCGGTCACGCTGTTCGATCCGGTCCCGGATGAGCTCCATCTGGATCCGGGAGTTGCGGTTGATGAGCTCGGTCATGCCCTTGTCGTCGACCGGGGCCTCGGGCTTCATCGCGAAGTCCTGGGTCCAGTGCATGGAGGTGCCGCCCGGGATCTCGGCGTACTTCCAGTGGATGTCCATGTGCGCGAAGGGACCGGTCTCGACCCGGCGGGCGCGGACGGTGCGGTTCCGGCGGTCGACGACCCGCTCGGAGACCCAGCTCCAGACCGTGCCGTTGTCGTCCGGGTGCATCGTCAGCCGGAAGGTGGTCTTGTCGCCTTCCCTGGACAGCACCTCGACCGAGGCGTACTCGCTGAACAGCTGCGGCCAGTTCTCGATGTCGTTGGTGATGTCCCAGACGAGGTCGAGGGGCGCCGCGATGGTGATGTCGTTCTCGGTGTGGCCAGGCATGTCAGGCTCCTGTCGTAGACACGTTATCTTGGGCTGTTTGGGCGATTTGAGCGGTGTTGACGAGGGCGAGGAAGTCGCGCGGCGTCTTGCAGCGCTCCGCGTCGGTCGGCATCGGCCGGCCCTGCCGGTTCTCCAGCTCGCCCACGATGCCGAGGAGGCCGAGCGAGTCCAGGCCGAACTCGGTGAAGGTCGCGTCGGGCCGGTTCGCCAACTCCTTCGGGTCGACGGTGAGCCCGGCGGCAGACTTCATCAGCGCGGCCAGCTCATTGAGCGTCAGTTGAGCGTTCATGTGCGGTTCTCCTTCTCACGAGGGGGACGGGGAGCCCTTCCGCAGCACCAGCGCCGCGTTCGAGCCCATCAGTCCCCGGCTCAGCACCAGCGCCGTCCGCAACTCGGCGGGGCGGGCCCTGCCGGTCACCACGTCAAGGTCGTGGCAGACGTCGACGACGTTGGGGGTGGGCGGCACGACGCCCTGCTCCATGGAGAGCACCGCAGCCGCGGTGTCCAGGACGGGGGCGCCGCAGTACGCCCGGCCGGTGCCGGTCTTGGGTGCGGTCACCGGGACCTGCGAGGCGTGCCGGCCCAGGGCGTCCGCGATCGCCAGCGCCTCGGCCCGGTCGGCCGCAGGGACGCCGAGCGCATCCGCGAACACCACATCGATCTCCTCCGGGGCGCACCGCGCATCCTCCAGTGCGCCGCGGATCGCATGCGCGAGCCCGTCCCGGGACTCCTCCCACAGGGAGGCTCCGGTGAAGGTCGCGGCGTGCCCGGACAACTCGGCCCGGACGCTCGCCCCACGGTTCACGGCCGCCGCCTCTTCCTCGACGATCAGCATCGCGCCGCCCTCGGCGGGCACGAATCCGCATGCGCCGCTGGTGAACGGGCGGTAGGCGCGGACCGGATCGTCGAGCTTGCTCAGATCGTCGTAGCCGAGCTGGCAGACGACCGAGTAGGGGGCCAGAGGCGCCTCGGCGGCACCCACGACGACGGCATCGGTGCCGCGCCGGATGGTGCGGCAGGCATGCGCCAGGGCGTCCAGACCGCCCGCCTCGTCGCTGGCCACGACTCCGCACGGCCCCTTGAAACCGCCGCGGATGGAGATCTGTCCGGTGCTCGCCGCGTAGAACCAGGCGATCGACTGGTACGGGCCGACATGGCGCGAGCCCTGACCCCAGAGCCGTTGCAGCTCCCGCTGGCCGAACTCACCGCCGCCCGATCCGGCGGCCGTGACGACTCCCACCGCGAACGGTGAGTCGTTGTAGTCGGCACGGCCGAGACGGGCGTCGTCCAGCGCGAGGTTGGCCGCCGCCATGGCGAAGTGGGTGAACCGGTCGGTCTGGACGAGGTAGCGCTCCTCGATCAGATCCGCCGGGTCGAACCCGCGGACCTCGCCGGCGACCTTGAGCGGAAGATGCTCACACCCGTCACGGGTGACGTGGTCGAGGACACTGATGCCCTCCACGGTCGCCTTCCAGAAGGTCTCGGTGCTCACCCCGTTGGGGGCGATGACACCGATACCGGTGACGACGGAACGACGTTCCTTCGGGGAGCTCATGATGCCCTCCCACCCTGTCGGGTCAGTACTACCGCTGACTGGAATCCACCGAAGCCGCTGCCGACCGAGAGCACCGAACGCAGCGGCAGCTCCCGTGCCGTCTTGGGCACATAGTCGAGGTCGCACTCCGGGTCCGGAGTCTCGTAGTTGGCCGTGGGCGGCACCACCTGGTGGGTGAGTGCCAGCACACAGGCCACGATCTCGATCGCGCCGATGGCCCCGAGTGAATGGCCCACCATGGATTTGATGGAACTCATCGGCACCTTGCGGGCGTGTGCGCCGAGCGACCGCTTGACCGCGGCCGTCTCGTGCCGGTCGTTCTGCTGGGTGCCCGAGCCGTGCGCGTTGACGTAGTCCACCTGGGTGGCGTCGATCCTGGCGTGGCCGAGTGCGCGGTTGATCGCCTCGGCCATCTCCAGGCCTTCCTGGGTGAGACCGGTCATGTGGTACGCGTTGCCGAAGGTGGCGTAACCACGGATCTCACAGTGGATCGTCGCGCCGCGGGCGCGGGCGTGTTCCAGCTCTTCCAGGACGAGTACGGCGCCGCCCTCGCCCATCACGAATCCGTCGCGATGGGCGTCGAACGGCTTGGAGGCGTGAGCGGGATCGTCATTGTTCGCGGACGTGGCCTTGATCGCGTCGAAGCAGGCCACGGTGATCGGGGAGATCGGTGAGTCGGACGCGCCGGCGATGCACACATCGACCCGGCCCTCCTCGATGGAGTGGAAGGCGTAACCGATGGCGTCGAGGCCGGAGGTGCAGCCCGTGGAGACGGTCTGCACCGGGCCGTGGGCGCCGATCTGTTCCGCCACCGCGGAGGCGAGCGAACTCGGGGAGAACGCCCGCTCCAGATGGCGGCCGGCCGGCCGGTGGTCGACGTCCCACCGTTCACCGTGGTTGCTGACGGCGACATAGTCGTGCTCCAGGCGCGTGGTACCGCCGACCGCGGTGCCCAGGGACACCCCGATACGCCAGGGGTCCTGGGTCTCCGTGTCCAGGCCTGCGTTGCGCAGCGCCTCGTCCGCGGCGACCAGCGCGAACTGGATGTACCGGTCCGAGCGGGCCACCTGCTCCTCGCTCAGCCCGTGGGCCGCGGGATCGAAGTCGCACTCGGCGGCGATACGTGAGCGGAACCCCTCCGGGTCGAAGAGGGTGATGCCACGGGTCGCCGTGCGGCCTGCGGACAGCAGGTCCCAGAAGGCGGCCACGCCCACACCGCCCGGAGCGACGATCCCGACGCCGGTGACCGCCACACGGCGGGTCATGACACCGGCTCCGTGCGTTCCGGTGGTGCGACCGGTGTGCTCTCTTCCGTGCCCTCGGTGTCGACGTGCCCGAGCTCCGGGCGCGGGGCCAGCGGGCCGAGGTGGAAGACCATACGGGCCTCCACGTCTCCGACATTGCGGAAGCGGTGCCGCATGTACGGCGGGATCAGCAGCCCCTGGTCCGGGCGCAGCGGGTGCGGTTCCCCGTCGAGGTCCACTTCGAGCGCGCCTTGGACGACGTACACGAACTCCTCGGAGTACGGGTGGTAGTGCTCGCCGATGCGCTCGCCGGGCTGCACGAGTGCCATGCCCATGAAGCCGCTCGTGGCGCCCACCGCGCTGGGTGTCAGCATGGCGCGCAGATCACCTCCGCGCCGGCGGTTGGGCTGGGTCTCACTGAGGTCCACGATGCGTGGGCGGTGCGTGGTCATGGCTGCTTCCTCCAGGGGCGTGAGGCCGGGGTTGAATGAGAGTGAGAGACCTGCTGCGACCGGGCGCAGTCAGACGCCCGGTGCCCGGCGATCGGTGATGAGGGCCATGTCGGCGCGCTCCAGGAAATGCGCGAGCTCTCGGTCGTTGGACAGACCGCCGGCCAGTTCGGTGTCGAGCAGCCGCCGCAGTACGGCCGTCTTACGGGCGCCGCGTACGCCGAGCGCCAGCATGGGATCGCTGTCGATCGGGATCCGGAGATCGATGAGCCGCACGACCACGTCGTCGCGCTGGAAGATGGTGCTGCCGGCGATGGGGCAGGCCGGATCGTCCGCGGCCAGCTCGTCCTGGCGGGCGAGCATCTGGGCCAGCGTCATGCCGCACCCTTCCTTGGCCGGGTAGAACAGCGCATGCCGCTTGATGCCGTCGGGCTGCTCGCCGCCCGCCGCGACGTGGTGCACCGCGGGCAGTGCGGCCCGGGTGAAGAACACCCGGGCGGAGTTCGGATCGCTGAGGTCGCGGTCCTGCTCCAGATACGGGTTGACGGCTTCCTCGACGGCCCGGACCTCGGGCTGCTGGGAGATGTGCCGCAGCGCCGCGACGAGGTCGCCCTGTACCTCGACCGCGCGCACGACGCGGTTGCCGTGCATGAAGAGAGAGGTGCGGCGGAGCCGGGTGGTGTCGTCGACCCGGGCCTCCGGGGAGGTGTAGCCGGCGAGGATGTCCGCGACCATCGATTCGCTGCCCGGCTTCACGGTGAAGGTCAGCGCGTGCCGGACCACCCCGTCGCCGACGCGGGGGTTGGCCTGCAGGCGGCCCTTGGGAGGCTCGGGCGCGAGGCTGGCGATGTTCGAGGTCTCGCGAAGGACGCTGAAGCGCAGCGACCGGGTGTCACGGACACAGCCGTGCAGCGGCTGGACCATCTTCACGTGTTCCTCGCTGTTGACCCAGGCCAGGAACGGCGGTGCGCTCTCCCATTCGCTGGTGATGAGCCACTGGGAGGGGTTCTCGATGGACTGGCACAGCTGGTCGGTGATGTGTCCGGGGACGGACGCGACCTGGTTGCGCAGGTGCTCGTAGGCTTCGAGGAAGTCCTGCTGGGCCCCGTCGTGGAGGTCCAGAAGCAGCACGACCCGCAGCCGGGAGCCGTCGAAGGCCGACTGGGATATTCGTTCCGACAGCGTTGTCATCGTCTACGCATCTCCTTCGGGGCCCGATGGCCCCAGTGGTGCGTCGTCAGTTCCGGTGCGATCCGGGGGACTGAGCCGGATGGTGGGGGCGGCCTGCCCGGTGTCGCGGGGGGCGTCCCGGATTCGATCGTGGCCGGGACGCACGGGTGGCGCGAGATCTGTGAGCCATGCAGGTGAACCGTGATCGAACACGGGCTCAGCCGGGCATTCGTGCTCCATCTGCCGTAAGCGTCCCTGGAGCTGGAGCACGCAATGAATCCCACCGCCGAAGACCGGGTTCCGGTACTCGTCGTGGGCGGGTCCCTGGTCGGCCTGTCCGCGTCGCTGTTCCTGGGACGCCTGGGTGTCAGACATCTGCTGGTCGAGAAGCACTCGGACACCTCCCGCCACCCGCGCGGGCGGGGGAACAACGTCCGCACGATGGAGCTGTTCCGGGTGGCCGGTGCGGAGCAGCGGATCCGCGAGGCCGCGTCGGTGCTGGCCGACAACCACGGGATCCTGCAGGCCCGTTCGCTCACCGGCGACGACCAGGAGTGGCTGTTCAAGGAGATCGACCCGGGCGGCGGGCTGGCCCGTATCAGCCCGTCCGCCTGGTGTCTGTGCAGCCAGAACGACCTGGAGCCGGTGCTGGTGCGCTGTGCCCGCGAGCACGGCGGTGACCTGCGGTTCTCCACCGAGCTGAGCTCCTTCGAACAGGATGCGCAGGGGGTCCGGGCGACCCTCAAGAACCGGGAGACCGGCGAGCTCACCACCGTGCACGCGGACTACCTCATCGCCGCCGACGGCCCCCGCAGCCCGGTCCGGGAGCGGCTGGGCTTCGGGCAGACCGGGCCCGGCGACCTGTTCCACAACGTGAGCATCACCTTCCGCGCGCCGCAGCTCGCGGACGTCGTGGGCGACCGTCGCTTCATCGCCTGCTACTTGACCAACCCCGAGGCCGACGGCGCCCTGCTGCCGGTGGACAACCAGGCGGACTGGGTCTTCCACGCCCCCTGGCACCCCGACCGGGGCGAGACCCTGGAGGACTTCACCGACGAGCGCTGCATCGACCACATCCGCCGGGCAACGGGCGTACCGGATATGGACGTTGAGATCACCGGCAAGGCCCCGTGGCACGCCGCCGAGCGGGTCGTGGAGCGGTACGCGGCCGGCCGGGTCTTCCTCGCCGGCGACTCGGCCCACGAGATGTCCCCCACCGGTGCGTTCGGCTCCAACACCGGTATCCAGGACGCCCACAACCTGGCCTGGAAGCTCGCCGCGGTGCTGAACGGCTCGGCGGGCCCCGAGCTGCTGGCGACGTACGAGGCGGAACGGCAGCCGGTGGCGCGGGAGACCAGCGCCCGCGCCTCGGCGCGCTCGGCCGAGCACAGCCACCCTGGGTATGCGCCGGCTCCCGGCGCGGGCGGCGGCAAGCAGCGCGGGGTGCTCACCGTCGCCCTGGGGTACTGCTATCCGCAGGGCGCCGTCGTCGGCGCCGACCCGGAGCTGCCGGTGGTGCCCGACCAGATGCGGCTGACCGGCGAACCGGGCACCCGGGCCCCGCACATGTGGCTGCAGGCCGGCGGTGAACGGCGCTCGACCCTCGATCTGTACGAGAAGTCCTTCGTCCTGCTGACCGGCTCCGAGGGCGAGATGTGGCGCACCGCGGCCAAGGGCGCCAACGAGCAGTTCTCCCTCGGGCTGGACTGCTACCTGATCGGTACCGGGCCGGACGACGATCTGGCTCCGGAGGACGGCGCCGACTGGGCGGAGAAGCACGGGACGACGTCCGAGGGCGCGGTGCTGGTGCGCCCCGACGGATTCGTGGCGTGGCGGGCCGAGGGACGGGTGGCCGATCCCGAGGCGGCGCTCCGGGAGGTCCTCGAAGCGCTGCTGTGCCGGAGCTGACCCCGTCCGGACCGCCCGCGGCCGTTCGAACGGCCGGGACAGGGTGAGAGACGCACGGGGCTGCTGATTACGGAGGGACCGGTGGGACATCCGCCGGCCCCTCCGGCGCGCGAACGTATCTTCTGCCCGTCACCACCGCAGGGGCATCTCGGGACCGCCCCGGCCGCGTCCCGCAACTCGGGGACCGATTTCCGGTTGAGTCCGGGCATGGACGCCAAGAAGCCCGCCTCGCACCCCTTTCAGCGCATCTCCCTCCCCCACCAGCCGCCGGCGCTGCCGCCTCCCGCCCCGCAGGCGCGCCGCCCGGCCGAGGAGGAGACACCGATCTTCGACCAGCTGCTCAAGGAGTGGCGCTCGGGGGAGATCCGGCCGGTGGTGTCCTGGCCGGTCGACGATCCGGGGAAGATCAGGGCGGGTACCGCTGTTGGGACGGATGATGGCCGTCCGTATCCGCGGACCCGTGACGAGGAGCATGACCGTGAGCCTGTACGACATCCCACTGCGCACCCTGACCGGTGAGCCCGCTTCACTCGCCGACTACCGGGGCAAGGCCCTGCTGGTGGTGAATGTGGCGTCCAAATGCGGGCTGACCCCGCAGTATTCGGGTCTGGAGCGGCTTCAGCAGCGCTTCGCGGACCGTGGCTTCAGTGTGCTGGGCTTCCCCAGCAACCAGTTCGCGGGCCAGGAGCCCGGCACCGCCGAGGAGATCGCCACCTTCTGCTCGGCGACGTACGGCGTGAGCTTCCCGCTGTTCGAGAAGGCAGACGTCAACGGCGAGGACCGGCACCCGCTGTATGCGGCACTGACCGGCACCGAGGACGCCGAAGGGGCGTCCGGTGACGTCCAGTGGAACTTCGAGAAGTTCCTGATCGATCCCCAGGGCCAGGTCGCGGGCCGCTTCCGGCCGCGCACCGAGCCGGAGGCCGAGGAGCTGGTCACCGCCATCGAGGCGGCCCTGCCGGCCTGAGCCCCGGCGCCCTGCCGCCGGGCCGGTGGGCGGGGTGCAGTCGTGCGGCGCCTGCGAGGCGCGCGGCAGACGGCGCGAGAGGCGCGCGGCAGACGGCGCGAGAGGCGCGCGGCAGACGGCGCGAGAGGCGCGCGGCAGACGGCGCGAGAGGCGCGCGGCAGACGGCGCGGGAGCGCCGGTCAGGCGACGGCGCGGGAGCGCCGGTCAGGCGACGGCGGTGCCGGCGGTGTCCGTGACCCCGGCCGATCCGGCGGCGCCGTCCGCGTCGTCGCCGCCGGTCTCGTCGGACACGATCTCGAAGGTGCCGGTCAGCCCGGTCATCCGCAGCAGTCGCGCGACGCTCCCGCCGCCGGAGACACCGGTCAGCCGCAGCCGGCCGCCCCGCTGCCGCGTCCGGTAGCGGGCGCGGCTGAGCAGGGACAGTCCGGCGCAGTCGATGAACGTGACCGCCCGCACGTCGACCACGAGGTCGGTGCCCTGGGTGCCGGTGATTTCGTCCAGCCGGTCGGACAGCACCGACACGGCGAGAATGTCCAGCTCACCGCGGAGTTCCAGTACGGTCGTGCCGCCCGCCGCGCGGCTGGGCCCCACGAGTCTCGGGTAGTACTGACCTTCATCCATCGACCCGGCCCACTTTCGTGCCGAGGCGCGGGATACGGCCACGCGTCTGCGGCGGAGATGTTCGGAAGGTGTGGGGGGCGCCCGGCGCGATCCGGGCGGGTCGGCCCGTTTCCGGGTCGTCGGTAGTGCCGTGGTGTGTCGTCTGTGCCCCTGTGTTTCTGCTGCTGTACCCGTAGTTGCCTACGGCTTACCCGCAGCCCGCGCCCTCAAAGTCCCGGCGCACGCCAGAGCTTCAGGTTGTCTCAAAGTCGCCCCTTGCGCGCGTGGCCGAGATAGGTAGCCACGGGCTTGCTCCCCGGCGGGCCGGCGCACAGCAGACCACGGCCTCGATGTCGTCGTCGGCGAGTCGGCCGCTGCGGCGCGCCGGGGTGCCCTGGAGCAACCGGCCCGCCGACCGCCTCCCGGATACCTCGGTCGGACCCAACCCAGGGGGGCGCCCCAATAACACCCTTTCGGGCGAATTGGACTGTCCGGACCGCCCGAGGCGCCGGCCGGGCTGCGCACCCGCGTGCTGCGGAAGGCCGGCACGGCCACCGCGGCGCTCGGCACCCGCCCGTCGGTCCAGTTCACCGGCCCGGTCGATACCCGGGTCGACGACATCAGCGCCCGTGAGCTGCTGGCCGCACTCGGCGAGGCGCTGGCGGCAGTGACCGCCTCGGCGTCGGCACAGCCGCAGCCGACCCGCGTGGAGATCGCCGTGGACCTCACCGTCCCGCTCCCCGGGCGTCGGCCGGTGATACGGCTGACCGTGACCTGCCCGGACAGCGCTGACCGGCCCGTGACCTGGGAGCGTCCGCTCCACGGCGGGCCCGGAGCCTGAGCGCCTTACGACCCGGGCCGTAGGGCGCGGTCACCGGCCGGGCCGGGCCGGTCACCGGTCACCGGTCGGACGAACGGCAGATCCCGGACCGCCGGACACGCCACGCCGCCGTCGGCGCGCAACACGGCCTCCAGTGCGGGTCCCGGGCCGCTCGGGTAACGTCCGCCCGCCCGGGCCGCGTTGGCTTCGATGTCCGCCAGGGTGCCGACGATACGGCCGTACGGCGGGAGATCGGTGCGCCCCCTCCTCGCCACAGCCATGCCCTGTGCGCCGCCCGGTCGTCGTCGCGCGACGGGTGGTGCGGACCGTGCACCGCACGCCCGGGCGGGTGATCGCGCCGGAATCACTTGACCTCAACATTGGTTGAGGTCCTACGTTCCTTGTATGTCGCCGGGCACGCACGGCGATCCCGTGACGACCCCGGCACACAGGAGGCCACGATGGACATGGAAGTCACCGCCTGGCATGCGCTGCACAGCAGCATGACCGCTCAGCAGGGCAGGCGCCGCTTCTCCCGCGGCACCCTGCGCCGCATCACGGCATTTGCCCGCCCGCACCGCCGCCACCTGGTGTGGTTCCTCGTGCTGAGCACGGTGACCGCGATGCTGGCGGTGGCCACCCCGCTGCTCGCCGGCCGGGTGGTGGACGCGATCGTGGGCGGCGACTCGGCGTCCATCGTCATCGAACTGTCCGGGCTGATCGCCGTGATCGCGGTCGCCGAGGCGGGGCTGGGGCTGCTGACCCGCTGGCTGTCGGCGAGCATCGGTGAGGGGCTGATCCTGGATCTGCGGACGACCGTGTACGACCACGTCCAGCGGATGCCCATCGCCTTCTTCACCCGCACCCGCACCGGAGCGCTGGTCAGCCGGCTCAACAACGATGTGATCGGCGCCCAGCGGGCCTTCAGCGACACCCTGTCCGGGGTCGTCAGCAATATCGTGACGCTGCTGCTCACCCTCGTGGTGATGCTCAGTCTGTCCTGGCAGATCACCCTGATCGCACTGGTACTGCTGCCGGTGTTCGTGCTGCCCGCCCGCCGGGTCGGCCGGCGGCTGGCGGATCTGCGCCGGGAGGGCGCCGACCACAACGCGGCGATGGGCACCCAGATGACCGAGCGGTTCTCCGCGCCGGGCGCCACCCTCGTCAAGCTGATGGGCCGCCCGGTGCGGGAGTCCGCCGAATTCGCCGCCCGGGCCCGCCGGGTGCGCGACATCGGGGTCCGCTCAGCCATGGTCCAGACGTACTTCGTCACCGCCCTCACCCTGGTCTCCGCCCTGGCGCTGGCCGTCGTCTACGGCCTGGGCGGGTTCCTCGCCCTGCGCGGACAGCTGGAGCCCGGCGCGATCGTCTCGCTGGCCCTGCTCCTCACCCGGCTCTACGCCCCGCTGACCGCGCTGTCGGGCGCCCACATCGAGGTGATGAGCGCGCTGGTCAGTTTCGAGCGGGTCTTCGAGGTGCTCGACCTCAAGCCGTTGATCACCGAGAAGCCGGATGCCCGTGCCGTCCCCGAGGGCCCGGTGTCCGTGGAGTTCGACTCCGTCCGCTTCGGCTACCCGTCCGCCGACAAGGTCTCGCTGGCCTCCCTGGAGGAGGTGGCCACCCTCGACACCCGGGGCGGCGAAGAGGTCCTGCACGGCATCTCCTTCCGTGCCGAACCGGGCCAGATGGTCGCCCTGGTCGGCTCCTCGGGCGCCGGCAAGTCGACCGTGGCCCAGCTGTTGCCGCGGCTGTACGACACCGACGCCGGTGCGGTCCGACTGTCCGGGGTGGATGTCCGCGATCTGACCGCCGCCTCGCTGCGCGACGTCCTGGGGATGGTCACCCAGGACGGACACCTCTTCCATGACTCGATCCGCGAGAACCTGCTGCTGGCCAAGCCGGAGGCGACCGAGGAGGAGCTGTGGGACGCGCTGCGCCGGGCGCGTCTGGAAGACCTGATCGCCGGGCTCCCCGACGGTCTGGACACCGTCGTCGGCGAGCGGGGCTACCGCCTCTCGGGCGGCGAACGGCAGCGGCTGACCATCGCCCGGCTGCTGCTCGCCCACCCCCGGGTGGTGATCCTGGACGAGGCCACCGCCCATCTGGACAACACGTCCGAGGCGGCGGTGCAGGAGGCGCTCACCGAGGCGCTGGACGGCCGTACCGCACTGGTCATCGCCCACCGGCTGTCGACCGTGAGGGCCGCTGATCTGATCCTGGTCGTCGAGGGCGGACAGATCGCGGAGCGCGGGACGCATGAGACGCTGCTGGCCGCCGACGGGCGCTACGCGGAGCTGTACCGGACGCAGTTCACCGACTCGGAGGAGCGGCGGGAAGCCGCGCAGGAGGCCCGGAGCACGGGTGCCGGCCCGGATACCGTGCCGGAGTCGGCGCTGGTGAACTGACGCCGCGCCGGAAGGCCCCTGCCTCTTGGCGGGGGCCTTCCGGATGCCGAAAACTGATGCGATGACGCAGCGCGCGGAACACTCCACTGTCATGGACCGCCTGGCCCTCGACGATCTGATCACCGGGTACGCCATCGCCGTGGACGACGGCGACTGGCCCGGCTACCGGGACCTGTTCACCCCGGACGGCCGGGCCGACTACCGCTCGGCCGGCGGCATCGAGGGCGGCACGGAGGAGATCGCGGCCTGGCTCGCCGGGACGCTGCGGCACTTCGCCATACGGCAGCATCTGATCGTCAACCGCCGTATCACCCTGGCCCGCCACGACGGCGCCCCCGGCGACACGGCCACGGTCCAGGCCGACTACCTCAACCCGATGCGGCTCGCCGGCACCGAGACCGATGCCGAGGGCGGCCCGACCGCCCCCAACTACACCTGCGCCGGGCGCTATGAGTTCGCCGCCCGGCGCACCGCCGACGGCTGGCGGCTGACCGGGGTCGTCGTGCACGAGAAGTGGCGCGAGGTGCGGTCCGCCGGTGAGTGACCGCCCCCGCCGCCCGTCGCCGCCCGGTTCGGCTGTTGCGGCGACCCCCCTTTCCTTGATCGGCCCAGCCACGCACACTGGCCCTCCGACCGGCCGAAACCGGCATCAGGGAGGCCGCATGGACAGACCGCCCGGCCGTCGGGCGCAGTGGCTCGGCTCCCCCTGGGCACGGGGCGTGGCCGCCGTGCTCGCCGGCGCGGTGCCGGCCCTCACCTTTCCCGCGCCGTCGTGGTGGTGGCTGGCGTACGTCGCCCTGGTGCCGTGGCTGCTGCTGGTGCGGTCCGCGCCGACCTGCCGGCGGGCGGCGCTGGACGGCTGGCTGGGCGGCACCGGCTTCATCCTGGCCGTCCACCAGTGGCTGCTGCCGAACCTGCATGTCTTCATCCTCGTGCTCGCCCTGCTGCTCGGTGCGCTGTGGGCGCCCTGGGGGGTGCTGGTGCGTGCGCTGCTGGGGGGCACGCCCAGGGCGAGCACGGCGGTGCGAGAGGGGTCCCCCCGGACGAAGCCCGGGGAGGACGCCGGCGAGGGGCGGTGGCGGGCGACGGGCGGGCGGTACGCCGCCGCGCTGGTGCTGGTGCCGTCGGGCTGGCTGATGGTCGAACTGGTCCGTTCCTGGGAGTACTTGGGCGGCCCCTGGGGGCTGCTCGGGGCCAGCCAGTGGCAGCTGCCGCCCGCGCTGCGGCTGGCATCGGTCGGCGGGGTGTGGCTGCTGAGCCTGCTGATTGTGGCGGTGAACACCGCGGTGGCCGAGCTGATCACCCGCCCGGCGGCACGGCTGCCCGCCGTCGCCGGGCTGCTGGTGTGCGCCTTGGCGGGCACCGCGGCCTGGTTCTGGGCGCCACTCCCCCGCACCACGGGCACGGTGCGGGTCGCCGTCGTCCAGCCGGGCCCGACCGGCACCCCCTCAGCACGCCTGGCCCGCAGCGAGGTCCTCACCCGGTCGCTGGCGGGCCGTGGGGTGCGCCTGATCGTCTGGGGCGAGAGCAGCCTCTACAAGGATCCGGCGGACCACCCGGCACTCGCCGCCCGCCTCGCCGCCCTCTCCCGGCAGACCGGCGCCGAACTGCTGGTCAACGCCGACTCCGCGCACGCCGATCAGCCGGGCATCTCCAAGAGCGCGGTGCTGATCGGGCCGGACGGACCGACCGGGGACCGCTACGCCAAGATGCGGCTGGTGCCCTTCGGCGAATACATACCGTTCCGGTCCGTGCTGGGCTGGGCGACGCGGGTGGGCAAGGCGGCCACGAGCGACCGGGTGCGCGGCACCGGCCAGGTGGTGATGCCGGTCGCCGCCGCGGGCGGACTGCGCATCGGGCCGCTGGTGTGCTTCGAGACCGCCTTCCCCGACATGAGCCGCCATCTGGCGCGCGACGGTGCGCGGGTGCTGGTCGCCCAGTCCTCGACCTCGACCTTCCAGGACAGCTGGGCGCCGGCGCAGCATGCGTCGCTGGCCGCGCTGCGCGCCGCGGAGACCTGGCGGCCGATGGTGCATGCCACGCTCACCGGTATCAGTGCGGTGTACGGCCCACGGGGTGAGCAGATCGGCGAGCGGCTCGGCACCGACCGCAGCGCGGCGGCCGTCTACGACCTGCCGCTGACCGAGGGCACCAGCCCGTACACCCGGTTCGGTGACCGGGCGGTGTACGGGGCGATGGCCGCGCTGGCACTCGCCGGCGGGTACGCGGGGCTGCGGGCGGTCAGCGGGCGGCCTGCGCGAGCGCGTCGGTGACGACCCGTTCGCACAGTTCATGGGTGCGCAGTGCGTCCTCGGCGGACGGCTGCCGGCCGGCCCGTACGTCGTCCAGGAACGCCAGGACGATCTGCTCGATGCCGCGCTGCCGGGCGACCGGCACCCAGTCGCCGCGGCGCCGGATGCTCGGCTGCCCCTTGTGGTCGATGACCTCGGCGAGGTTGACGACCTGGCGCTTGGTGTCCTGACCGGAGACGTCGAGGATCTCCTCCGTGGAGCCGCTCAGGCGGTTCATGGTGCCGAGGGCGGTGAAGCCGTCGCCGGAGAGCTGCAGCACCACATGCTGCATCAGCCCGTCACGGATCCTGGCGCGCACATCGATGTGGTCGATCTCGCCGGGGGCGAGGAACCGCAGGGTGTCCACGATGTGGATGAAGTCGTCCAGCACGAGCGTGCGCGGGTCCTCGGGCAGTCCGATGCGGTTCTTCTGCATCAGGATCAGATGGCGGGCGTGCTCACGGCACTGGGTATAGGCGGGCGCGTAGCGGCGGTTGAAGCCGACCGTGAGGCCCACTCCCCGGTCCTCGGCGAGCTCGACGATGCGCTGGGACGTGGCGAGTTCGTAGGAGAGCGGCTTGTCGACATAGGTCGGTACGCCGGCCTCGATCAGCCGGGTCACGATCTCGGGGTGGGCGGCGGTGGCGGCGTGCACGAACGCGGCGTCCAGGCCGGTGGCGAGCAGCGAGTCCAGGTCCGTGTGAAGCTGTGCCCCGGTCAGCCGGTGGGTGGCGCCGACGCGTTCGAGGGTGGCCGGGGTGCGGGTGTGCAGATGCAGTTCGAGTCCGGGTTGTGTGCCCAGTACGGGGAGATACGCCTTCTGGGCGATGTCGCCGAGTCCGATGCAGCCGACCTTCACTCGTGCTCCTTGGGTTGTGCCGCGGCCCTGGTGTCTCGCGTGCCGGAAGCATACGTGCCGGTCGGCGGCCGCCAGCCGGCGATCCCGTCCAAGGGCCGCAGCACCAGATCCGGTGCGAGGCGGGCGGTGACGGCCATCAGGGCGGCGCGCAGCGCGCAGGCCGGCCGGGAGCGCCAGGTGGTGAGCCGGTGGTGCCAGCTGCCGAAGCGGCGCAGCAGTTCGGCCCGTTCGTCATCGGCGGCCCGGCCGCCCGGTGGCACGGCCGAGGTGGCGTAGGCGTAGATCCGCCCGCCGGGCAGCGGCACGGTGCCCCACGGACTGCCGGGACCCCAGGTCTCGTGCGCCCCGTGGAGGCCCGCATGCGCTCAGCATGGTCGCGTGGTGCGACGGGGTGCTGTTCTCCTGTACCGCGGGACGGTTCCGTGCGGCCGTCCCCGACCGCGATGCGCTGCGCACGTCCTGCACGGAGCTGCTCGACGGGATGCTGCGGGGCTGACCTCGGCCGCGTGCCGGCCTATGGGGTGTGGCCCGCGACGCCGTCGATCCGCAGCTGCAGCCGGTCGATGGCGTCCCGGAGCCCCTGGCGGTATTCGCCGTCGGCCAGGGCGTTGACCGAGACCCGTGCGCGCCGCAGCTGGGCCCGCGCATCGGCGGGGCGGTCCAGGGCGGCGTAGTCGGCCGCGATATTGAGATGCAGCGAGGGAAAGAACGCCCGGAGGGCGACGAGGGGGTGGCGGGGGCCGGGGCCGTCGGCGACCTTCGGCGCGGCGGTGTTCCCGGGCCGTTCGGTGACGAAGCCCTCGGCCGCCTCCAGGGCCCTGAGGTCCCAGTCGAGTTCATCCCTGGGGTCGTCCTGGGTGTCGGCCATGTAGTGGGCGAGAGTGCAGCGGTGGAAGGCGTCTCCCTGCGGCCCGATCTCGTGCCACAGCGCCGAGAGACGGTTGCGTGCCTCTTCCCGGTCGCCGGCGCGATGCAACATGATCGCCTGGCCGATCCGGGTCAGCACCCCGTCCTCGGACGTCGCCTCCCGCCGCTTGTCCACCACCGCGCACTCCGTTTTCGCTCACCACGGCCACTGCCGCTCCCTCGACGCTAACCGCCGGACGGGACCTGCGCGCGGTGTGCGCGACGCACCGGGTGGTGGGGGCGCTCCGCCGGTCAGCCGAGCGGGCCCGCCGGCTCAGCCCAGGTCAGGGATGCGCCAGTCGATCGGGGCATGGCCCTGTGCGGCGACCGCCGCGTTGATCTGGGTGAAGGGGTGGGAGCCGAAGAACTTCTTCGCCGACAGCGGGGAGGGGTGCGCGCCCTGCACCACCGCATGCCGCTCCTCGTCGATCAGCGGCAGCTTCTTCTTGGCGTAATTCCCCCACAGCACGAAGACCGCCGGGTCGGGCCGGGAGGCCACGGCACGGATCACCGCGTCGGTGACCTTCTCCCATCCCTTGCCCTTGTGCGAATTGGCCTCGGCCTCGCGGACCGTGAGGACGGCGTTCAGCAGCAGCACACCCTGCTGGGCCCAGGGCATCAGATAGCCGTTGTCCGGAATCGGGTGGCCCAGCTCCTCCTTCATCTCCTTGTAGATGTTCCGCAGCGACGGCGGTGTCTTGACGCCGGGCTGCACGGAGAAGCACAGGCCGTGGCCCTGGCCGGCACCGTGGTACGGGTCCTGGCCCAGGACGAGCACCTTCACCTGGTCGTAAGGCGTCGCCTCCAGCGCCGCGAAGACCTGCTCGCGGGGCGGATAGACCGGCCCGTCGGCCCGCTCCTGCTCGACGAAGTCGGTGAGCTCCTTGAAATAGGGCTTCTCCAACTCCTCACCGAGGACCCCGCGCCAGGACTCGGGCAGCATGTCGGTCACCACGTCAACAACCTCCGGTGTGCGTTGCGTTCTCACTCACAGAACCTACCGGCGACCACTGACAACGCCGTCCGCGGGCCGAGGGCCCGGCCCTGACCCGGCGGCCGGCCCGCCTCAGGCGGTGTCGAGCCGGGCCCGCTGGACGGGGTCCAGCCGCAGGTCGAGCGCCGCCAGGCTTTCGTCCAGCTGCGCCACGGAACTCACACCGAGCACCGGCACGACCGGCACCGGCCCGCCCATCAGCCAGGCGAGCACCACCTGGTTCACGGTGGCCCCGCACTCCGCCGCGACCTCCGCCAGCACCCGCAGCCGCGCCACCGAGCCGGGATGGTCGTAGCGCTCCGGCAGCGGCCGGTCCGCACGGGAGTAGGCACCTGCCATCAGCGTCCCATAGCCGACCGGCGTCAGATCGGGGTGCGCCGCCGCGTAGTCGAGGAGCTCCTCGTCGGTCTCCACCTGTAGGTCCTGGGGCAGGCCGCGGCGTGGCCGCAGATAGGTGTGCCGCTGTTGTACGGCGCGGAAGCCGGGCAGTCCGCGCCCGGCAGCGGTCTGCCGGGCCCCGGCGAGCCGCCAGGTCCGGTAATTGCTGGCCCCGAGGGTGCCCACGGTGCCGTCCCGTACGAGGCCGGCCAGCGCCTCGACGGTGTCGTCCAGCCGGACGGCGCGGTCGTCGAGGTGCGCGTAGTAGAGATCCACCCGGTCGGTGCCCAGGCGGCGCAGGCTGCCCTCGATCCCGGCGCGTACGGCCCCGGCGCCCAGGCCTTCGGCATTGGCGGGCCACACGGCGCCCCGCGCCGGGTCCGGGCGGGCGCCCACCTTGGTGGCCAGGACCGTGCGGCCGGCCGCGCCCCGGCTGCGCAGCCAGCGGCCGACCAGCAGCTCGCTCTCGTCGCCGCTCGCGCCGGGGACCCAGCAGGCGTAGTGGTTCGCGGTGTCGACGAAGGTGCCGCCGGCTTCGGCGAAGCGGTCCAGTACGGCGAACGAGGTCGGTGCGTCGACGGTGGTGCCGAAGGGCAGCGTCCCGAGGCAGACGGCGCTGATGCGGGGCCCTTGATCACCGCCGAGCGTGCGGTAGTGCATGGCATGTCTCCCTGGCAGGTCCGCTGACGCGCGTGGTGCCGGCCCTGGGGAGGACCGGCACCACGGACTCTGCCTCTTGGAGCGCACACCAAGGCAAGGCCCTGGGGCCCCGCCCGGCGCCGTCAGACCCCGGCGTTGAGGAACAGCCCGCCGTCCACGACGAGCGTCTGGCCCGTGATCCAGTCCGCGGCGTCGGACAGCAGGAAGGCCGCGGGCCCGCCGATGTCCTCCGGGACGCCGAGCCGCGCCATCGGGTAGCCGGCCGCCGCCTCCTCCTCGCGGTTCTCGTACAGCGCCGCCGCGAACTTGGTCTTGACCACCGCGGGTGCGATGGAGTTGACCCGCACACCGGGCGCGAACTCGTGGGCCAGCTGCAGCGTCAGGTTCACCATGGCAGCCTTGCTGATCCCGTACGCACCGACGAAGGGCGAGGCGTTGAGGCCGGCGATCGAGGCGATGTTGACGATCGCGCCGCCGTTGTCCTTCTGCCAGGCGTGCCAGGTGCGCTGCGCAAAGCCCAGTGCCGAGACGACATTGGTCTCGAACACCTTGCGCGCGACACCCAGGTCGAGGTCGGCGATGGGGCCGAACACCGGGTTCGTTCCGGCGTTGTTGACGAGGTAGTCGATGCGGCCGAAGGTCTCCATCGCGCGCTCGACGGTGACGGCCTGGTGGGCCTCGTCATGCGCCTTGCCGGCGACGCCGATCACCCGGTCGGCGCCCAGCTTCTCGGCGGCCTCCTTGAGCGAGTCCTCGTTGCGGCCGGTGATGACGACCCGGTCGCCGCGGGCCACCAGTGCCTCGGCGATGCCGTAGCCGATGCCGCGGCTGCCGCCGGTGATCAGCGCCACCTTGCCGGTGAGCTCGGGGAGCCCGCTGTCCTGCTCGGTCATGTTCTTTACTCCTGGAGTCGGTGGGGCGGTCAGTTGAGCGGGCCGCCGGCGACGTACATGACCTGGCCGGAAACGAAGCCGGCCGCCTCACCGGTGAAGAACGCGATGGCGTTGGCGATGTCCTCGGGGCGGCCGACGCGCTGCACCGGGATCTGGGTGGCGGCCGCGGCCTGGAACTCCTCGAAGCCCATGCCGACGCGCTCGGCGGTGGAGGCGGTCATGTCAGTGACGATGAAGCCGGGGGCGACGGCATTGGCGGTGACGCCGAACTTGCCGAGCTCGATGGCGAGGGTCTTGGTGAAACCCTGCAGACCGGCCTTGGCCGCCGAGTAGTTGACCTGGCCGCGGTTGCCGAGCGCCGAGCTGGAGGAGAGGTTCACGATCCGGCCGAACTTGGCGTCCACCATGTGCTTCTGGCAGGCGCGGGACACCAGGAACGCACCGCGCAGATGCACGTTCATGACCGTGTCCCAGTCGAGCTCGCTCATCTTGAACAGGAGGTTGTCGCGGAGCACACCGGCGTTGTTGACGAGGACCGTCGGCGCACCGAGCTCGGACGCGACGCGTGCGACCGCCGCGTCGACCTGCTCGGCGTCGGAGACGTCACAGCCGACCGCGATGGCCTTGCCCCCGGCCTTGGTGATCTTCTCGACGGTGTCCTTGCAGGCCGCCTCGTCGAGGTCGAGTACGGCGACGGCACGGCCCTCGGCGGCCAGGCGGACGGCGGTGGCCGCGCCGATACCGCGGGCCGCGCCCGTCACGATGGCAACGCGCTGCTCGGTGGTGGACATGCGGGTTCTCCTCACCCTCGAAACCTCGACAAGCGGTCCGCCGCACCGATCCCGTGGGTGAGCAACCGCTTAGTAGCCTGAGCAGGGCTGACGCTAGAAGCCCGGCAACGCGCTGTCAACGTCCCACCACTGCGCCGTTGCCCACCTCACCGGCGAGGCGGGCCGGAGCCCGGCGTGATCGCGTCCCACCACAGAGCGCCCGGACCGCCCCCAGGCGGACCGGACGCTCCGAACGGCGCTCCCGCGGAACCTCAGCGCACCAGCAACTCCAGCAGCCGTTCGGCCTCGGCGGCGGGGTCGACGGTCAGGCCGATATGCACCGGTCCCGGCTGGACGATGGTGCTGCGCGGCGCCATCAGCCAGCGGAAACGGCGTCCCGCGTCCTCCCCCGCCGCCTGTCCGGCCCGCTCGCCGCCCTGGCAGATGCCCTCGACGGCACCGAGCGCGGCCCGCACGCCGGCCACGTCGGTCGTGGGATCCAGGGCCAGCAGCCGGCTCTCGTCCAGATAGGTCCTGGCCTCGACGAAGCGCCGGGCGTGGCAGTACACGACCACACCGGCATTGATCATCTCGCCGCGCTCGACCCGGGGTACGACCTTCAGCAGGGCGTACTCGAAAACATCGCGCCCGTTGTGCAGACCGGTCATTTCACTGCCCTCCGTACCAGCCTGGCGGCCAGCCATTCCGGCGCCTGCGAGGGCTTGTCCTCGGTGGGCTCCCCAAGAGTGATCTGATCGCTGATCGTCCGGGCGCGGGCCAGCAGGGTGCTGACATACGCCTGGCGCAGCGCGTCCGGGGAGTCGAAGCCGGGCTCGTCGGCCAGCCATTCGTCCGGCACATCGGCCGCGATCCCGGTCAGCAGCTCCTCGGTGACCCGTGGCGCGAACTCCTCGGCCGCCGCCGCGATATCCGGCCCGAAGGTGGCCAGCACATGGTCGGAAGCGTTGTACGGCCGGACCGAAGCCTTCTCCGCACTCGGCCAGTTGTGGTGCCAGATCATCGCCGCGCCATGGTCGATCAGCCACAGTTCGCCGTGCCAGACCAGCAGATTGGGATTGCGCCAGGAACGGTCGACGTTGTTGATCAGCGCGTCGAACCACACCACACGGCCCGCCTCGCGGGCACTCACCTCGAAGGCGAGCGGATCGAAGCCCAGCGATCCGGGGAGGTAGTCCATGCCCAGATTGAGCCCACCGCTGGCCTTGAGCAGCTCCTGGACCTCCTGGTCCGGCTCGCCCAGCCCGATGACGGGATCGAGCTGCATCTGCACCAGATCCGGCACCCGCAGCCCGAGCCGCCGACCCAGTTCTCCGCAGATGACCTCGGCAACGAGCGTCTTCCGCCCCTGCCCGGCACCGGTGAATTTCATGATGTAGGTACCGAGGTCGTCGGCCTCGACGATCCCCGGGAGCGATCCACCCTCACGCAAGGGCGTGACATAGCGGGTCGCCACGACTTCATTAAGCATTATCCAAGGCTCCAGGACTCTCTTACCTTACGATCCACAGCCAACCTCATTCAGGTGCAACCCAGGGAACCGTGGCGACCAACCCTGGGGAGAATCTGGGGAGTTTCGACTGACACGCCGCTCCCCCGTCCCCTCCGAGCAGCCCGTCGATGGCCGTGCGCCCCTTACTCCCTGCCTCCGGCATAAAGTGGGCATAGTAACCGAGCGTGACAGTCGGCGAGGAGTGACCGAGCCACCGCGCCGAAGTCACCACGGGCTCCCCTGCCTCCAGCATGATCGAGGCACAGGTGTGCCGCAGCACGTGAAAACCATCCTTTGGCGCCGCCTGCCACCGCCACTGCTTCGCCCCCTGGGGCGCGGCGGGATGATGTCGGCCTTGGCTAAGGGTCGTCCCGTAACCGGAGTTGAAGTGCACGGTTACAGCCCTGGGGCCCGGATCGGTATCGGCGCGACTCTGATCAGCAACCGACCACGCCCGCACCTGGCTGCGGTGTCGCCCGGGCTGCGCACGGGGAACGCGCTGGTGGTGACGCTGCCGGTGCAGCTCGGGGTGGTGGCGGTCACGGGGCTGCTGAATCTGCGGCCGCCCCGGTGGTCGGCCGAGAGCTGAGCGGGACCGGCCGCGCCCGGTACAGCAGCAGAGCCCGGTACGGCAGCAGAGCCCGGACCGCGCGTCGCGGTCCGGGCCCTGCCCCGTGCGGTGCCGCCCTGCGGCGGCAGTGCGTCAGCTCTGTGCGGCGTCGTCGCCCGCCTGCCCGGTGCCCTCAGCTGCGCCTGTCTTCTCGCGCATCTTGCGCACCAGCTCCGCCTTCTGGTCGGCTGCACCCTGGCGGTCGAGGTTGCGGTGCGGGCCGTTGTTCTGCCGTTCGGCGCGGGACAGCTTCTTGCGCTGGCCGCCGCCCATGCCCACGGGGTTGTTGATGTTCTTGCTCACGGTCACGGGTTCTCCCGGTAATGATGTGGAGTGATCTACGGATTCATCGGTGGGGGGCGGGCGGCGACGTCAAAGGACGTCAGCAGGGGCCCGTCACGCTCTCACTCGTAAATCGGCGTCTGGAAGAACATGACAAGGAGATTACCCGGTTCCGTCGGCCCCGCACACCAACTTTTCGCCGCCCCGGCGTCGGCCCGGCCTCCGGCGAGCGCCCGGGGTCAGCCGTTTCCATCGCGACATCCGCGAGGCAGTCACCGCCGAGCGCGACCGCCAGGGCGACGTCCAGGAGGACCTTGCCGGGATCGTGTATGGCCCGGGGCTTCCGTCACGGAGGCTCGCCTCGTGTAGGCGCGAGGCTGATTGACCCGATCGGCCGTCAGTTCTTCTTCAGCTCCTCGGCGAGCATCACAAGGATGCCGCTGGGACCGCGGAGGTACGTGAGCTTGTAGACGTCCTCATAGGTCGCCACACCGCGAAGCGGACGGCAACCGTGCTTTGCGGCTACCTCAAGGGCTTCATCGATGTCGTCGACCGAGAAGGCGACGCGATGCATGCCAATCTCGTTGGGAAGAGTGGGCTTCGACTCGATCGCTTCGGGGTGGATGTACTCGAAGAGCTCAAGGCGACCGTGACCGTCTGGCGTCTGGAGCATCGCAATGTTGGCGTGATTGCCATCAAGGCCGACGGCGGTGTCGGTCCACTCACCACTGACCGTGTCACGGCCGACGACCGTGAGGCCGAGGTCGGTGAAAAAGGAGATCGTTGCTTCGAGGTCGCGAACAGCGATGCCGACGTTCTCAAGTTTGATGGCCATGCGTGGCATGCTACCGAGCTGGGCGGATCAGGTACTGCCGGCAAGGACGCAGCCGTGTACCAGGAGGCCCAGTTACTCACCGTCCTCGAAGCAAGAAGCCGCTTCCAGGCAGGCGTGCAGACGGTGCGGCGCGGCTGTCTGCCCAGCTCCGCCGACTGATGCCGAAAGGCAGTCCAACCGTCCGTAGTGGACGGTTGAACGGTTGAACAGCCCCTCTCTTATCCCCGACAGGCTTTTGTCGCACCGCACTTGAGTCGCGATTGAGCCACCTCGATCGACCCCGTGCCACACTCGGCGCATGCTCCACAGGCGTGCTGATCAATTGCTGATCGAACGGACAAAGCAAATCCGCAGGGGTCTCACGGGAACCCCGCTGATTCCCCTGGCGGACGAGCGGTGCGACATCGTCGCCAAGCTGGAATTCTGCAATCCCGCCGGAAGTACCAAAGACCGTTCGGCACTGTGGATTTTGGAACAGGCAATCGGTCGCGGGGAGATAGCGCACGACACCACGGTGGTCGAGTCGTCCTCCGGCAATTTCGCGCTGGCCCTGGCTTTCTACTGCCGAATGCTCGGCATTTCGTTCGTCCCGGTCATCGATCCGAACTGCAACGAGGCCACCGAGGCCCAACTCCGGCTGCTGTGCGGGCGGGTGGAGAAGGTTGCCGTCCGTGATGCGGCGGGCAGCTACCTGAAGACCCGGCTGTCACGGGTGCAGGAACTGCTGGTCGAACTCGACTCGGCCTATTGGCCCAACCAGTACGCCAATCCGGATGCCCGCGACGCGCATTACCGCTTCACCGCACACGAGTTGATCGCGCAGGCCGGTCCGCTCGACTACCTCTTCGTCGGCGTGGGCACGGGCGGCACGATCGCCGGGCTCTCCCACCGGGTGAAGGAAACGTACCCGGGCTGCGTGGTCGTCGCTGTTGACACCGAAGGCTCGGTGATCTTCGGTGGCTCGCCGAAGAAGCGGCGGATCCCCGGCATCGGCTCCAGCATCGTGCCGCCGCTGTGCGGTCAGGCGCTGATCGACCAGGTCGAGATCGTCTCCGAAGTGCGCGCCGTCGAGGCCTGCGGCGCCCTGGTCGCCAAGTACGGCTTGTACGCCGGAGGTTCGACCGGCAGCACCTTTGCGGCCGTCCAGGACTACTTCGCTCGGCACCGTCCCGGCGCACACCGTCCCCGGGTCGCCTTCATCGCCGCCGACCGCGGCCATGCCTACGCCCAGACCGTCTACGACCCCACGTGGGTCCAGCAGCTGCGCGCGGAAGAGGTACAGCCCGCCGGCGTCGAAGCTCTGTCCGTCAGCTGAAGGAGAACCACCCGTGTCCACCCTGGCCCCACCGCCCATGACCGTGATCGGCGCGGGCGACATCGCCGCCGAGACGGACCGTCACCGTCCGGAGCTCATCGAGGTCGTCCGTGCCGCCTACCTCGCGCACGACGCCGGACAGAGCTCGAACCCGCACAGCTCGTTCCTGCGCTTCCCGCACCAGAACCGGTCGCGCATCATCTCCCTGCCCGCCTACCTGGGCGGCGAGTTCGAGGTCGCCGGCAACAAGTGGATCGCCAGTTTTCCGGACAACACGCAGCACGGAATCCCCCGCGCCTCGGCCACGCTGATCCTCAACGACTGTGTCACCGGCTACCCGTTCGCCTGCATGGAGTCCTCGATCGTCTCGGCGACGCGGACCGCGGCCTCCGCGGTGCTCGGCGCGCAGACGCTGCTCGGCGCGCGCCGTGCCCGCCGAGTCGGCATCGTGGGCACGGGTCTGATCGCCCAGCACGTATGGCGGTTCCTGCGTGATCTCGACTGGGAGATCGACGGCTTCCGGCTCTTCGACCTCGACCCGGCGGCGGCGAGCCGCTTCGGCGTCGTCATGGCCGAGCACACCGAGGCCGAGATCGTGGTCGCCGACACGGTGGAGGACGCGTTCACCGACTGCGACCTGGTGGTGCTGACCACCGTGGCCGGCGAACCGCACCTGCACGACCCCCGGCTGCTGGCCCACAACCCGGTGGTCCTGCACCTGTCCCTGCGCGACCTCGCCCCCGAGATGATCCTCGCCGCCCAGAACTTCACCGACGACGTCGACCACGCCGTACGCGAGCGCACCTCGCTGCACCTGACCGAACAGCGCACCGGCAACCGGGACTTCGTCGACGGCACCCTCGGCGACCTGCTGCGCGAGCGGCTGCGCCGGGACCACGGACGCCCGGCGATCTTCTCGCCGTTCGGACTCGGCGTACTCGACCTCGCCGTCGGCAAGTGGGTGCACGACCGGGTCGTCGCCGCGGGCCGGGGCCGCCGCGAGAGCGACTTCTTCACCGGGGTGGGGGTCTGACGCATGAGCGCCTCACCCGCCCCGCGCCCCGCCGAGGACCGGTACGTCGTCGTGGTGAACCACGAGGAGCAGTACTCGGTCTGGTTCGCCGAACGTGCCCTGCCCGCCGGCTGGACCGCCACCGGCCGGCAGGGCACCCGCCAGGAGTGCCTGGACCACATCGATCAGGTGTGGACCGACCTGACCCCGCGCTCCGTGCGAGCGTCACGATGACGGCCGCTGACCTCGCAGCGGCCTGGCTGCGCGGGCTCGGCAGCCGTGAACTCACCGCGCAGCGGCGCCTGTTCGTCTTTCCGCACGCCGGAGCCGGCGCCTCCGCCTACCGGCTGGCGGCGTACCTGCCGGACACCGTCGAAGTCTGTACGGTCCGGTTGCCCGGCCGGGAGACCCGGTTCGCCGAACCGGCCCTGACGTCCCTGGACGAGGCCGTGGCCGCGCTCGCGCCGCTCATCGCGGACCACACGGACCTGCCGTACGCCTTCTTCGGGCACAGCATGGGCTCCCTGATCGCCTTCGAAGCGGCCCGGCGGCTACGTGCACTCGGCACCCGCCTACCCGACCGCCTTTTCCTGTCGGGCATGCGCGCCCCCGGCCTGCCGGACCGCGACCCGCGGCACACGCTGCCGGACGACAAGCTGCTCGCCACAGCCGAATTCGACGGTGTGGCTGCCGAGTTGCAGGAGCTGCTGCTGCCGCTGCTGCGCGCGGACCTGACGCTGTGCGAGACGTACACGCCCCGGGCCGAGGCACCCCTGCCCTGTCCCCTGACCGTCCTGGCCGGCGCGGACGACGACAGCGTCGACGGGACGGAGCTCGCCGACTGGCGCAAGCACACCTCGGCCGACTTCGAACTGCACCTGTTCCCGGGTGCCCCCCACCTGTATGTGCGCGGCGCGGAACGACAGCTGGCAGAGACGATCACGCGCACCTTCCCCGCACGGGGCTGAGAAAGGATCGTTCATGGCGCCGACCACCCTGGTCGCACTGTGGGAGCAGCAGGCAGCCGCGACACCCGACGCGGTCGCCGTCGTCGCGGGAGCACACCGCGCCACCTACGCCGACGTGGACCGCCGGGCCACGGCACTCGCCGCCGAGCTGCAGGCACGCGGCATCGGACCGGAGGACCTGGTCGGCGTCTGTCTCGGCCGCTCGGTCGAGATGGTCGTGGCCCTGCTCGGCATCCTGAAGTCGGGCGCCGCGTACCTGCCCCTCGACCCGAGCTACCCGACCGACCGGCTGCGGCACATGACCACCGACTCGAGGGCCGGGCTGTGGCTGTGCGACGCGGATCACCGCGGGCAGGCCCTGGCGTCCGGCGTGGCCGACGTCCTGCTGGTCGAGGACCTCCCCGCGGAACCTGCCGCACATGTGGCCCCGGTGGTACACCCGCACCACCTGGCTTACGTCCTCTACACCTCCGGTTCGACCGGCCTGCCCAAGGGCGTGGCCGTCGACCACGCGGCGATCGCCTCGTTCCTGCGGAGTGTGGCCGAACGCCCCGGCCTCGGGGCGGACGACCGGGTCCTCGCGCTGACCCCACTGTCGTTCGACATCTCGATACTGGAACTGTTCCTGCCGCTGACCCGGGGAGCGACGGTGGTGATGGCCCCGCGCGCCGCCAACACCGACCCCGAGCTGCTGGCCGCCACCATCGCGGAGGCGGGGGTGAGCGTCGTCCAGGCGACGCCGACCACCTGGCGGATGCTGCTGGCGTCCGGCTGGACGGACGGGCACGGCCGGGTACTGCTGTCGGGCGGTGAGCCGCTCGATCCGCAGCTGGCCCGCGACCTGCTCGCCACCGGCGGCACCCTGTGGAACCTGTACGGGCCGACCGAGGCGACGGTGTGGGCCACCGCCGCCCGCATCGACGCCGTGGCCGACCGGGTCACGGTCGGCACGGCCCTGTCCAACACCCGGCTGCACGTCGTCGACGAGGGTGGGCGGGAGGCCGGCCCAGGAGTCACCGGCGAGCTGTGGATCGGCGGCGCGGGCGTGGCGCGCGGCTACCTCAACCGGCCCGCGCTGACCGCCGACCGGTTCGTGCCCGACCCGTTCGGGGACGACTCCGGGCGCCTGTACCGGACCGGCGACCTCGCCCGGTGGTCCGCCGACGGCCTGCTGGAGGTGCTGGGACGCAACGACCACCAGGTCAAGGTGCGCGGCTTCCGCATCGAGCTCGGTGAGATCGAGGCCTGTGTGCGCAGCCACCCCCTCGTCACGGACGCGGTGGTGGTCGTGGACCGCGAGGCAGCCGGCGGCGACCAGTTGGTGGCGTACCTCGTGCCCGCGCACGACGCGCGGGACGTATCCGAGGACCTGCCCCGCCAGGTCCGTGACCACCTCGCGCAGCGGCTGCCCGCCCATATGGTGGCGCAGGGCTACGCAGTGCTCGACGCCCTGCCCCGCACCCCCGCGGGCAAGGCCGACCGCGGCGCCGTGCGGCGGATCCCGCACGGCCCGGTCCGGGCGAGCGGGCCGATGCCCGACGACGCCCCGCTGCCGCCGCACACCGCGGCGGTGCGCCGCGTGTGGGCCGAGGTGCTCGGGCTCGACGAGGTGTCCCCGTACGACGACTTCTTCGGCCTGGGCGGCCAGTCGCTCACCGCGGTACGGGTCGTGGCCCGGCTGCGTGCGGAACTCGGCGTGCCGGTCGACGCCCAGTCGGTCTTCGCCCATCCGACACCCGCCACGCTCGCCGCCGCCCTGGACGGCGTGGCGCCCTCGGACGACGAGCCGATCCCCGCGGCCGCGACCGCCGAACTCTCCTTCGGCCAGGAGCGGATCTGGTTCTTCGAGCAGCTGAACGGCGCAGTGCCCGCCTACCACCTGCCGGTCGCCCTGGGCCTGCCCGGCGGGCGCGTCGACCTGACGCTGCTGGAGGACTGCCTGTCCGCGCTGCTGCACCGGCACCCGGTGCTGCGCACGGCCCTCGCCGCCGTCGACGGCCGGGTCCGCCCCGAACTGCGCGAGCCGGGACCGGTGTCGCTGCGCTGCACCGAGGTCGCCGAGGAGGACCTGGACGCGCTGATGACCGAGCGCATCCGTGCCCCCTTCGCCCTCGACCGCCCACCGCTGCTGCGCGCGGACGTGCTGCGCACCCCGAGCCGTGACATCACGTTGCTGACGATTCATCACATAGCGTGTGACGGCGCATCGGTGGACCTGTTGGTGCGGGAACTGGGCGAGCTCTACACGGAGCTCGCCGCCGGCCGCCGCCCCGCCCCGGCGCCGCTGCCCGTGACGTACGCCGACTACGCGGCCTGGCAGCGCGAGCGACTCACCGGCGCCGAGCTGGCGCGGCTGCTCGACCACTGGCGCACCCGGCTGTCCGGCGTGCCCGCCCTGGAGCTGCCGACCAGCCGACCCCGGCCGGCCGTCGCGAGCCACCGCGGCCGCCGCGAACTGCTGTGCGTCCCTGCCGACTTGGCACACCGGCTGCGCGCGCTGTGCCGGGCCGAGGGCATCACCCTGTTCATGGGCCTGCTGGCCCCGTTGCAGGTGCTGCTCGGCCGGTACGCCGACGAGAGCGATGTCGCCGTCGGCACCCTGGCGGGCGGCCGGCCGCGCCCCGAACTGGACGATGTGGTCGGCTACTTCGTGAACACCATCGTCCTGCGCACCGACCTGTCCGGCGACCCGACCTGGCGCGAGCTGCTGGGCCGGGTCCGCGAGGTCGCGCGGCAGGCGTACGCGCACCAGGAGCTGCCCTTCGAGAAGCTGGTGGCGGAGCTGAGCCCGGAGCGCGACCTGAGCCGCAACCCGCTCTTCCAGGTGCTGTTCGCCCTGCACGAGGAGCCGGGGGCCGGTCACCTCACCGAGCTGTACGACCGCAAGGAGCTGGAGGGACGGCTCGGCACCGCCCGCTTCGACCTCGCCCTCGACGTGACGGACCACGCCGCCGGGACCGGTGACCTCAGCATCTCCGTCGAGTACGCCACCGACCTGTTCGACGCGGACTTCGTCCGGGACCTCGGCCGGCACTTCCTGCGGGTGATCGAGCAGATGGTGTCCGGCGCCACGGCCCAGCTGTCCGAGCTGGAGATCGTCTCGGCCGATGAGCTGCGCGCCCTCTCCCTCGGCGACCGGACCGAGCCGCTGCCCGAGCCGACCACCCTGGTCCGCCTGTGGGACCGCCAGGTGCGGACCACCCCGGACGCGATCTGCGTCGTGGGCGACGGCCGGTCGCTGACGTTCGCCGAGACCGACGCGCGGGCCTCGGCCCTGTCCCGGGAGCTGCGAGCCGGGGGCGTGCGCCCCGAAAGCCTGGTCGGCGTCTGCCTGGAACGCTCGGTGGAGCTGGTGGTCGCCCTGCTGGGCGTGCTGAAGGCGGGCGGCGCCTACGTCCCGCTCGACCCCGGCTACCCGACGGACCGGCTGCAGTACCTGCTGGCCGACTCGGGCGTACGCCTGGTCGTCGCGGACCCGGGGCACCCCACCTCGGCCCTGTTCGGCGACGGTGTGCGGCTCGTGACGGTGGACCAGGAACCCGGGGCGGACCCCGGGCCGGCCGAGGAGGCACAACCGCACCACCTCGCCTACGTGATCTACACGTCCGGCTCGACCGGCAACCCCAAGGGCGTCGCGATCACCCACGCCAACATCACCGGGTTCCTGGAGTGGAACCAGCGGCTGGGCCGGCTCACCGGGCGGGACCGGGCCCTGCTCAACCACTCGGTGGCGTTCGACAACTCGGTCTGGGAGATCTTCCAGTGCCTGGTGTCCGGCGCCGAACTGCACCTGGCGAGCCCCACCGCCGCCTACGACCCCGAGGAGTTCCTGCGAGAGGTCGCCGAGCGCGGCATCACCACGCTCAACGCGACGCCCTCGCAGATGCGGATCCTGCTGGAGTCCGGTACGGATCCCGCTCCGCGACTCGCCTCCGTACGCCTGGTGTTCACCGGCGCCGAGGCCGTGCCGCACGATGTGGCCCGCCGCATCCTGTCCTCCACCGCGCCGGGATGCCAGGTCTTCAACGAGTACGGGCCCACCGAAGCGACCGTCACCTCGGCGTTCTGCCCGATCACCGAGGAGCTGCTCGACCGGCACAGCCATCGCCCGAGCGTCCCGTTCGGCCGGGCGACCGACAACGCGCACCTCTACGTGCTGGACCCGCAGCTGCGCCCGGTCGCCCCGGGCTGTCGCGGCGAGCTGTACGTCGGCGGCAGCGCGGTCGGCCGTGGCTATCTCGGCAGGCCGGCCCGCACGGCCGGGGCGTACCTGCCCGACCCGTACGCCGCGGAGCCCGGCGCCCGTATGTACGCCACGGGCGACGTGGTCCGGCTGCTGCCCGACGGAAATCTGGTCTTCCTGGGCCGCAACGACCACCAGGTCAAGGTGCGCGGCTTCCGCATCGAGCTCGGCGAGATCGAGTCCGCACTCCAGAGCCACCCCACCCTCGCCGACTGCGTGGTGGCCGTGCGCCGCACCCGCACCGGCGTGGACCAGCTGTCGGCCTACCTGATCCCCGAGCACCCCGACCGCCCCGCCCCGGACCCGGCGGAACTGCGCGCCCACCTGGCGGAGCAACTGCCGCCGTACATGCTGCCGCAGAGCTACACCGTGATCGACGAGCTCCCCCTCACCCCGAACGGCAAGGTCGACCGGGACGCACTGCCCGACCCACGCCCGGTGCCCGCCCCGGCTCCCGCCACCCGCCGGGCCGTCACCAAGCAGCAGCTGCTCGTCGCCGAAGTGTGGCGGGAGTGCCTGGGCGTCGAGGAAGACTTCGGGCCACAGGACGACTTCTTCGACGTCGGCGGCACCTCGTTGACCATCACCACGGTCGCGGGCCGGCTCGGCGAGCGACTCGGGCGCCGGGTCCCGCCGGTCCTGGTCTTCCGAAACCCCACCGTCGCGGGCCTCGCCGAGGCCCTGGAGGCGGACACACAGCGATGAGCAGCACCAACGGCACAAGCGTCGACCTGGTCGACGCCTATCCGTCTCCGTCGAGTCACGCATCGGCGTAGGCGTTCATGAACCGCGGCTGCGCCGTCGTCCGCGTACGGAGCACGGCGGAGGCAAGGCGGCGGGACTGCGCGGCGCGCGGCAACTGCTCGTCGAGTACGCCGGATCGCTGACGACTTCCCTCGCGAAGCGCGTTCTTCGTGCAGAGGTGGGCCGTGCGCCGTCCGTCCCCGTCCCGGGTCAGCCTGCTGCTCGGCACGGAAACCGCTGTGGGCCGCCGCGGCCGGCATCGCGCTCGGCCGCGAACGGCTCGGCGCGCTCGGCCGCGAACGGCTCGGCGCGCTCGGCCTCGCGGGCGGCGCGCTGGTGCCGGCCGGGACGGCATGGGGCCGCAGGGCCGCGGGCTGACGCATGGCGAACACGGGAAACGCCGACCGCCGCCCGGTGTGCTGCCGGGCGGCGGTCGGCGTTGAGCGCGGTGCGCGCGGTGCGCGCTCAACAAGCGCGGGCAGGCTCAGCCGACGGGGTCGCCGTCGAGCTGCTGCACGGGGGCGATGTCCCCGGCCGGTGCGGCCTCGCTCGTGGCCGCGGGCCGCCGGTCGAGCCCGATCACGAGCGGTACGGCCAGCACGCTGATCGCGGTGAGGAACACCCAGGGCAGCGCCGCACCGCCCTCCAACAGCGCTGTGAGCAGCGCCGGGGCGAGGGCACCGCCGATCGACCAGGACAGCTGGTAGACGCCCAGATAGCGGCCCCGCAGATGCTCGGGCGCCATCACCACGCTCAGTTCGCTGGTCGGCGGCGAGCTGAGCATCTCGGCCACGGTGTAGAGCACCATCGCGATCAGCAGCCCGGCGATCACCGCCCAACCGGGCAGCACGAGCAGCGTGCCGAAGACGACGAACGCCGCCGCGTTGAACAGCAGGGCCAGCACCAGCACCGTCACCGGCCTGCGGGCCTCGATCCACCGGCTGGCGAGCGTCTGGAGCAGCGCGACCATGACCGCGTTCAGCACGACGACCACGCCGACGATCCAGGCGCCGACATCGAGGTTGTCCACCGCGTAGACGGCGAGCAGCACCGAGATCACCGTGGAGGCGAAGACGAAGGAGATGTTCGTCGCGACCAGCCGCAGATACCGAGTGTCCTTCAGCACGGTGCGATAGCCGCCCGAGGGTTGTCCGGTGGTTTCGCCCGCCGCCTGCTCCGACTCGGCGGGCTTCGGCTCCGCGGGCCCGGCGCCGGCCGCCTCGCTCGTGTCCGCGCCCCGCAAGGTGATCATGAGCCAGCCTGCGACGGCGAAGGTCACCACGTTGATCACCATGACCGCCTGCAGCCCGGCGACGGTTCCGATGCTCAGGGCCACCGCGGACGCGGCGCCGCCGAAACCGACGCCGACATTGCGCAGGGCACGGACGAAGCCGAACCAGCGGGCCCGCTCGACGCCCCGGGCGACCAGCACGATGAGCGGACTGTTGCCCATCCAGAAGGCGGTGGCACCCAGTTGCACCACGAACTGCCACAGCACGATCTGCCAGGCCGCGTGCGAGAACAGGAAACCGATGAATCCGGCCGCCGAAATCCAGTTACCCGCAGCGACCACGGTGCGCGGACCATATGTGTCCAACAGGCGCCCGATAAAGAGCGGAACGGGCAGGACGAGCAGCTGGCCGATGGTCAGCGCGGCGCCGACGGCGACCAGTGACAGCGACGTCGTCTTCACGAAGAAGACGACGGTGAACGCCATCACCAACCCGTTTCCCAGGCTGTCGATCAGATTGGCCGTGACGAATCGGCCTTTTCCCGCGAGGTCCGGCAGGCCCCAGGCCGTCTGAATCCGCCGCCACGCCGAAGGCGCGGGGGAATGCTGCGGCATCATGACTTCTCTTTACTTCGCTGCACTGGCAGGCACTTCGCCCCAGACGGGCAGCTCGCTCTGGTGGAAGACGGCTGCGCTGCGCGCCTTGGCATGCGCCATGATGCCGATGACACTGCCCGAACCGGCCGGCACCGTCTTGGCCCATGCCCCTGCCCAACCATGCGGGGTGTAGAACAGGCCATAGGCCGCATGCCATTCCTCGGTTTCCCCGGATACCGGGTCCACCACAAGCTCAGGCCGGGGGATCACTCGCTCTTGTACGACACATCCTTCGGCGGCAGAGTTCTCCAGAGCCCGCCGCCACGTGGCGTCGTCCGTCTCCCAGCCCACCACGACGCCGGCTCCGCCGCCGCGCGCGTTGACCTTCAGGATCAACTGCTCGCGCCGCTCCAGGCATTCGTCGACGAGGTCGGTGTCGGTCTTGAGCGCGTCAGTGTTGATCAGTCGGGTCCAGGGCAGCACCCGGTCGATGAGCCGGCACTCGTCCTCGCTGAGGTTGCGCCGCCGCGCCGGGTCCGAAAGCAGCGCCATACAGGCCTTGTTGGCGAACATGTTGCTGGAAAGCGGGGTCCACAGCAGCGTCCCGCCCGCCCGGTGCGCACGCAGCAGAGGCGCGACCAGGTCCCAGCCGTCGGGTTCCTCGGCGATCTGGTCCGGGACGAAGGCGCGGTAGACCACGTCGATCTTCGTGTCCCCGAGGTAGAGCGCCTCGCCGCGTTCGTGCACGTCGGAGACCTCGGCCACCAGGATGTCCAGGCCCGCCGAACGCAATGCGGACTGGAAGTTGAGCCATTGCTCGCCGTAGTCCTTCAGACCGCCACGCCATTCCAGCATGGCCACCACCGGCTCGCGCCCGGGTGCCACCTGGGCGCCGAAGCGGCGCAGCACCTCCACCGCGGCGCGAGCGGGATCCACGTAACCGAGCCGGTTCCGGCGCGCGAAGCCGGCGAAGGCGTCGACCTCCATCGTCGCCCGGGAGATTTCACCCGCGACGCCCCAGGCGCCGGACTCGCTCCCCAGATTGAACTCAAGAAGTTTGAATGAGGTGCCGTCGTGGTACATGTCGGCCCGGCCAAAGTAGGGCGGCAGCAGGTCACCGAACTGCCGTATCGCTTCCCAGCGGTCGTCGCTGATGCCGAGCACCGACCGGAATGCTTCCAGATCGCCGCCGAACATCCGGTCCGGCAAGGAAAAGAGTGTTTCGCCGAGGTGCTGCAGGTCATCGGCGAACTCACGAATCTCACGCTCGGCGACGAAGAGGGGCCTGGCCAAAGGCTCGCTGTGCCAAGATGTGAGCGTCGGGAAGTCCTTGACGTGCTGGGCGACCGTGGGCAATTCGCTGCCCGGTATACGGAACTCCTCGTTGTACTGGGCCGTTACCCGCTCCGCCGACATGAAGTCTCCGCTCCTGCTCGATGATGACTGGACCCTCGGCCCGCAGGGGTCACTGTTTCACCCCGGTCGCCGGTGCGACTCAATTGTGGCTCAATTCTCGGACAACGACCCCTGTGGACACTGAGTATCCGTGTTAAGACTAGAATGCTTGAACACCCGAAAAAGAATAGTTCTGCAGCCATGGTGGAACGCTGACTTCCGGTCATGCCGCAAGAGTGGCGAACGCCCATGGAACGCATCCTGTCGATGGGGGAAGGCGGCATCAGTTGCCTGCTTTTGGCGGAGGGCCCGTCAGGAACCGGAAAGAGCCATTCCTGGAGCCACCGCCCGAACCGATGCGGCCATGGCGCCCGCGGCGAGTCCGTACACGGCCATTTATCACCTACGCAAGATGTTCGGCACACTCAGCGTCCGATCACGCAGCGAACTCGCGGGCACGATCAGGCCGAGACTATGGGAGGCGCCATGACCGCCACGACGGACACTTTCACCGACGCCATCGGCGGGCTCGGGGACACCGAGTGGGACCGGCTCGCCGACGGCAGGTTCTACTCGTCGGCGCTGTGGCTGCGGGTGTGCGCTCTCGACCCCGGGTCGGTCTCCGGCGGACTGCACGTGGCGACACCGGGCGGCGGCCGGGCCGCGATCCCCGTGGCGGCGGTGACCGACGAGCCCACCCCAGGCATGCGGTGGCACGACCTGCTTGCCGCGCGCGGCCTGCCGGCGCCCGAGCCGGGCGGCCTGCTCATCGGCCAGCGCCGCGGCTACCTGGCGCACCTGCTGACCGGTGAGGGAACCGATCGGACCGAGGCCGCCGCCGAGGTGCTCGACGCGGTCCGCGCGCTGCGCTCACCCCTGCACGAGGAGTCAAAGATCGCCCGTGTGGCGATGTACCTGACCACCGAGGACGTGGGGGCGCTGCGCGCGGCGGGGGTGCTGACCGCCCCGGTCGCGCTGACGACCGACGCCTGGATCGAGATCCCGCCCGGCGGCTACCCCGCCTGGCTGGAATCGCTGTCGTCGCGCCGGGCCCGCAGTATCCGCAGCGAGATACGGAAGTTCGAGAAGGCCGGATACGAGGTGGAGCACCGGACGCTCGCCGAGTCCTGGCAGGACGTCGCCCGGCTGCTGGCCCGTTCGCTACTGCGCTACGGCAGAACTGTCGACGTGGCCCCGATGGCCGAGTCCTTCCGCAAGCAGGGTGAACTCGCCGGTTCGCGCGCCGAAGTGGCGCTGTGTTCGCGCCCCGGCGAACCGCCCGTCGGCTTCTGCCTGTACTACCGTTGTGGTGACATCGTGTACCTGCGGGCGCACGGCCTCGACCACGACCAACTCGTCTCGGCAGCCGAGTACTTCAACATCACCTACTACATGGCGGCGCGGCTCCCGGGAGTGCGCTGGCTGCACGCGGGCGCCGGGACCGCGGAAGGAAAGGCACTGCGCGGCGCGACGCTCCGGCCGCTGTGGCTGCTGGACCTGTCCGAGGACAGTCCGCTGGCCGGGTACGACGAGGAGATCCGCGAGCACAACCGCGCCCTGCTCGCCGGCCTGCGCGACTCCTCGCCCGCGATTTCCGACGCCCTGGATTGCGAGCTCTGGAAGCCGTACTGCTGAGGCCAACTACCGCCGCAGCAAAAGGAGTCTGCCGACTCTTCCGGATCTGGAGCGCGAGCTGCCCGCAGTGCAGCAGCTGCCGGATCCGGTAGATCATGCTGCGGAAGCCGGGGGCGTTGCGGCGCAGCGCTTCGAGGTGGCCGTTGATGGCTTCGGTAAATCCGTTGGATGCTCGGTGCTCGAAGTAGTCCAGGACGTCTTCGCGGCGCCGATGCAGGGTCCGAGCTGCACGCGGACAGGGCAGGTGGCCCGCAGTTCCTCGTGCCACTGCGCGATATGCGGTGCGGCAGCACGGTGTCGGTCAGCGAGATGCCGGACATCGCGTGGGCGTTGAGGTGCATCAGCGTGTGGTGCAGCTCGTCCACCATGGCCTGGGCGAGCGAAGCCTCCAGGGCCGACCCGCCCATGGACGGGAACTCGCCCTCGATGACGCACGCGAAGGCGGGACGGGCGATGCGCTGCTTCGCCCTGATGGTGGTCAGACTCGCCCGAGACCCCGCTCCTGGAACCGGGCACGTTACCAGGGCCTGCCTCCCGCGTCGGGGCATCGACGGACTCGCACGGAGTCGGCGAACGCTCGGGGAGAGGCGGGCCCTGGACGTCTGCGGCGGTCGGTCACGCCGCCGGTCCGGTCGGCTTCAGGTCCAACTCACGACCGTCTGGGGATCGGTGAACCCCATGATGAAGGACACCGTCGTGCGGTTGCCGGCGTTGGCGTCCACCGCGTGCACAAAAGCACCGTTGAAGGCGTAGACGTCACCCTCACGGATGTCCAGGCGCAGTTCCTCGAAGTCCGCCAGGGCCTCGGCCTGGTAGGGCAGCCCCGTCAGCTCGATGCCGAGCGAGCGCCGGGTCGCGTCGTCGGGGCGGATGTTCCACATCACCAGCCGTCCGCCGGCGGTGTGTTCGGTGCACATGTTTACCGCGCAGATCTGGTGGTCCAGGACCCGTTGGATCTCGAAGCCGTCTTGTCGCGGGTCCTTGCACTGCGCTTCGTCCTCGTGCGGGTCGAGGGAGAAGTCGCCCTCCTTGTCCCACGCGCGGATCAGCGCGGCGCACGCCGAGCGGCCGTTCATCCGGGCCACCCGCAGGGACGCGCCCTCCTTCCGCAGGGCCTCGTCCACGCCCTGGCGGAACACGTGCCAGGGCGAGTCCGGGGCGTCGATCACCCGCCCGACGTGCTCGGCGACCACGGCGGACTCGTCGAGATAGGTATCGACATCCTTGTTCCAGTGGTAGGCGCCGACGAAGTGCGAGGGCTCGCCCTCGCGATGCTGTCGGGCGGGGCTGGCCCAGAATCGTTCGGTCAGGTCCTTGCGCGCCGCCGGTGGTATGACGTCCCGGAAGATCACTCCCAGCCTGCGGCCGTGAAGGACGTCCAGAACGAGCTCGTAGTCGAGTTCGCCGCGCTCCTCGAAGCGGAAGAATTCCGGATCGGCCTGCTGTCCGCTCAGCCGCATCTTGCTCTGCTGCATCTGTTCTCTCTCTTTCACTTGTACACCACTGCTCTCACGGAGCCGGGGTTGGGAGAATGCCAGCGGCTCAAAGCCCCCGGACCCGCCGGGTCACGAAGGTCACCCCCACCACGTAACCGTTCAGGTCATGCTGCTCGCCGTAGCGGATGAGGCGGCTGGTGCGGTGGATAAAGTCACGGCCCGAGCAGTTCAGCGGAGTGCGGCACAGCGGGCCGGCCCGCGCGCTCAACTCGCCCGAGGTGAATCGGTAATGCGCGTCCCGGGCGTCCGGATTGGCGTACTGGCCGGGCTGATTGACCGAGTCGAGCTCGACCAGCAGTTCCTGCATTCGGGACGGTCGATTCTTCACCGTAGAAAGCCAGGGTCAACGCAAAATTGCCGGACGACGACTCGACCACCCTGGGGTCGTGCGCTACCTCCCCGCGACCGATCGCCTGTTCCGGAATCCACAGTGGCGAGCGGTCTTTGCTGCTTCCGGCGGGATTGCGGAATTCCAGCTCGGCGACGATGTCGCACTGCTCGTCCGCCAGGGTAATCAGTGGGGTTCCCGAGAGGCCCTTGCGGATTTCCTTTGCCCGTTCGAGCAGGGATTTATCAGCATGCCTGTAAGCATGCGCCGAGTGTGGCACGGGATCGGTCGAGGCGGCTCAACCGCGACTCAAGTGCGATGGCGCGTGCTCAACCCTGCTCCTCGTACTCGACGTACAGCGTCCGGGCGAGGTGGTCGCGGTACGACTCGGCCTCGGCGTCCGACCCGTGGCGGGAGAGCACGATCACGGGATATCCGGAGAAGTCCGGGTAGGGGTGCAACAGTGCGCCGGGGCCCATGGTCTGAACCACGTAGTCCACCCGCGGGTCGGTACGCACCGAGTCCAGGCCGTGTACATGCTTGATCCGTCCGCCGCTTCCGACCGGCACTTGATAGGCCGCCACGTGACCGGCCGGCACCGGCTCCGCACGCCAGCACAGCGGTTCCCGGCCGAGGTGGATGCGCAGCGCGTCGGCGGCCACGTCGATCCCGCTGCTGACGTGGGCGAGGTGGGCCATGTAGCCCCCGCCGCCGATGCGCGCGCCCATCTCCAGCAGCACCGGGCGCACCCCGCCGACCAGCCGCAGTTCGGTGTGCGTGGTGCCTTCCGTGACACCGAAGGCGTGGTGGGCACCGATCACCTCCGCCTCGACCGCAGCGAGTATCTCGGCGGGCAGTTGGGCGGGGGCCCGCAACGTGGTCTCCTGGAAGTAGGGCCCCGTCAGCTCCCCTTTCCAGCTGATGGCACAGACCCGTACCTGCCCGTGGTACACGAGGGATTCGGCGGAGATCTCCGGACCGTCCAGGTACTCCTCGACCAGCACGCCGGCTTCCGCGGCCAATCCGTCGTCGGCGCCCAGGTGGGCTTCGACGAGCTTCCAGGTGCGGGCCACGGCCTGCTCGAGGCTGTCCTTGTCATCCACACGGATCACACCGAAGCTGGAGTGCCCGTTCACTGGCTTGATCACGACGGGGAACCGCAAGGTCAGCGCGTCGGTCCAGCCGTCCGGATCCTCGATGACCACGAAGCCGGGCGCGCTCAGACCCGCCTCCAGCAGGTGATGGCGCATGCTGCGCTTGTCGCGCACCACGGTCGCCGCTTCCTCGGTCAGGCCGGTGAGGCCCAACTCCCCGGCGGCGCGCGCCACGAACGGCACGGCCTGCTCGTTGCCCGCCATGATCCCGTCGAAGGGCTCCCGCCGGTAACGGTCGGCGAGCGCGGACAGCGCGGCTTCCGGGTCTCCTTCGATGTCCAGCGGCAGCAACTCGACCACCGCGGCGGCCCGCCCGGCGGACTCCTCCGTGTCGTCCCCCCTGGGGACGAGGATCAAGTCGATGTCGGCGCGCTTGGCGGCTTCGAACACCCAGGGGTACATGGACAGCTGACCGACGAGGACGAGCTTCGGGCGTTTTGACATGGCGGTTCTCCAAGGTTCGGCTGCGTGGGCGGGTCCGGGCAACGGAGCCGCGGAACGTACCGGTGGCGTACGTCTCCACGCTTCGTGTGAATTCCTCGAACTGCACCGGGGGGGGTGGCCCAGCGCGCTGATCAGCCCGCGGAAAGAGAGTCACGCTCCTCTTCCAAGCCTTTGCGGACGCTGCTGACAAAGATTCTCACGCTACGGTGTTTCCACTGAGGAAAGCTTCGTTTCTGAGCCTGGCATTCGGCCTCGATTCGCTGAAGCGGCCGCCGCGCACCACGCGCTGGAGACGCGGGGTGACGACGGGCGAGGTGGTACTGGAGCCGTGACCGTCAGGCGGAGCACATGACCGGCGCGCTGGTCGGCCGCGCCGCGAACGGGCGTATCCCAGGCTCCCATTCGTAGGAGAACCGGCCGTTCACGCACGGGTGCTGCGCGCGCAGCAGGTAGCTCTCCGCCAGCTCCTCCAGCAGGTCCTCGGCCTGCTGGTCGCTGATCCCCAGGGCCGCTGCTACAAGCGCCGGCGTGAGCCGATCGGGGACGCCGGGAGACAACAGCGCGTACGCCAGGGGCAGTAACTCGGCGGGCAGCGTCGCGAGCGTCCGGTCGAATCCGGCCCGCACGCCCGGCAGATCGCTGTCGGCGCCCCCGGACGCGAGGACCCAGGCAGTGGCCTGCCGGGCCGTCCAGTGCGGGCGGCGGCGCAACTGCGAGGCGACCGCGAAGAGCACGCCCGGCAGCCCCCGGCACAACCGGGCCAGCCGTCGCAGCCCCTCCGGGTCCATGGTGATCCGGTGTCTCGGCACGGAGGATGCCAGCAGGTGCAGACAGTCGTCGAAGGGCAGTCCGGCCAGTTCGACGTGGACCGCCGACGAGGACACGAACAGCCGCCGACGGCTGCCGATCACCACGCCGCAGCCGACGCCGGACGGCAGCAGCGGCGTCAAGTCCCGTACGTCGCACACGTCGTCGAGCACCACCAGGACGCGGAGGTCGGCGGTCCAGGTACGGAACAGCAGACTCAGGTCGGTCGTGCCCAGTCGCAACTGCTCCTCCGTCGCGCCGAGTCCACGCAGGAACGAGCGGAGGATCTCGGCGGGCCGCACCCGCCGGCCGGCACTGTCACGGAGACGCGCGTAGAGCCGTCCGTCCGGGTAGTGACCGCTCACCTGATGCGCGGCGTGCAGGCACAGCTCGCTCTTCCCCGTGCCGGGGGCGCCCCCCACGATCACGAGCGGCCGGTCCTCCCGCGCCCGGCCGGCCAGCACCGCGGTGAGGCGTGCCAGCTGGTTGGCGCGTCCGGTCAGACGCTCGCGCGGGGCGGGCAGATGGCAGGGCGCCCGCGTGGTGGCGGTCACGGCCGTGAGCCGCCCGGCGGGACGCAGCAGCGCCTCGTCCGACGTGAGCACGGCCGTGTGCAGGGCCTGGAGTTGGGGCGAAGGGTCGAGACCCAGCTCGGTGGCGATCCGCTCGCGTGCCCGCCGGTAGACCTGGAGCGCCTCCGCCCGCCGGTCCATGCGGTAGAGAGCCGTCATCAGATTGCCCTGGGCCCGCTCGTCCGTCGGTTCCCGCCCGGCCATCGAGGTGAGTTCGCCGAGCACCTCGTGGTGCCGGCCGAGGTGCAGGTCGGATTCGATCCGCAGGTGGTGTGCGCTGGTACGCAACTCCTTCAGGCGGACCGCCTCGGCCTTCAGCGTGGGCCCCTTGCGTACGTCCACCAGGGCGTCGTCCCGCCACAGCTGCAGCGCCGCGGCGGCCGTGTCACGGGCCCGGGCGAAGTCCTCGTCACCGAACTCCGCTCGGGCACGGGCGAGCAACGGCTCGCACCGGAAGACGTCCACGTGGTCGGCGGGCAGCGACAGCTGGTAGCCGCCGTCGACCGTGCCCAGCAGCGGCCCGGCCGCCCGTACCGCGCCGCCACTCCTCGGATTGCCGAGGGAGAACCGCTTCCTGAGCTGGTACACATACGTCTGCAGCGCGGTGTGCGCGCTGGCCGGCGGGTTGTCGTTCCACAGCTCGTCCATGAGTTGCTCGAAGGGCACCACCCGGCCCGCGTTCAGCACGAGCATTGCCAGTGTCTGACGTACTTTCTGGGCGGCCGGCGCCATGTCGACGCGGTCATCGTCCCCGTAGGCCTGGAGCGGCCCGAGAAGGTTGATTCTCATGAAATTCGCCCTGCCTCATGTTCGTTCGGTCCCCGTCAGACCGGCCGGCGACGCCACCGCCAGGCCCGAGCACCCGGGCCGGGCGGTGTGGATGTGCTCGGCCGCCCGGTGTCAGGAACTCCTGGACCCGGCTACCGCGGCCAGGGTCGGGTGGTGTCGGGCAACGATGTCGGGGAAGGAGCGGATCAGCCCCTTCATGACGTTGTCGCCGTAGAGGGCGAACAACGGGTTGCCGGCGACGTCGATGACTCCGCCGGCACCCTCGACATAGGGGCTGGGCAGTGGCTGCATCGTGGCGTCCAGCCGAGGGTTGTAGAAGAAGGGAATGGAGTAGCGGTTGACGCCCGGGGCGGGCCGGATCACCCGGTGGAGGGTGGCACGCACGTAGCCCCTCGTCGCCACCTCCAGCAGCTCTCCCAGGTTGACCACGAACGCCCCCGGGATCACCGGCACGTCGGCGAACTGGTCGTCGTCGACCGCGACCTGGAGGCCGCCGTTGTCGTCCTGGACGAGCAGGGTGAGCAGCCCGAGGTCGTTGTGGATGCCGGTCCCCTGGCCGGAGCCCGCGTTCTCGTCCGCCTGCGCGGGACCGGGGTAGTGCAGGAGTTTGAGGTGGATCTGCGGATCCGGATCGACCACATCGTCCAGGAACCCGGCGGGGGCGTCGAGCGACTCGAGCATCAGCCGTAGCAGTTGATGTGACAGATCGGTCAGCCGGGCGATCCATGACTCGATGGCCGGGCGCAGCTCGGGCATCGCCTCGGGCCACTCGTTCGGGCCGATCAGGCACCGGTAGGCGGGATCGCCGGGCGCGGACGTCCTCGCGGGCTGCTCCGGCCCGATGTCCAGCTGCTGGCGCTGGTCGGGAATACCCTTGGTGTGTTCGCGGCCGAGTTCGGAGTAGCCGCGGAACAGCGGCGAGTCGAGGATGTTCAGCGCGAGCCGATCGGCCTCGGGCAGGGCGAAGAACCGGCGGGACAGCTCCAGCATGTCGTCGGCGTCCTCGACACCGTGGCCGACGAGCTGGAAGAAGCCGACCTCGTGGATGGCCTCGCGCAATCGGTTCAGGAACTCTGCCCGGGCTTCTTCCGAACCGGCGGCGTCACGCAGGTCGAGCACGGGAACGGGGTCGGTCATGGCAGCTCCTTCGAATGGCTGGTCTGGTAGGTCGTCGGGTCGGTCACGCCGGCGTCCCGGAACGCTTCCTGCCGCTCCCTGCAGGCGGCGCACCGTCCGCACTGCAGCGCGTCGCCACGAAAGCAGCTCCAGGTCTCGGTCCAGGGGACGCCGAGTTCCTCACCGAGCGACACCACGTCGCTCTTGCGCAGCCTGACCAGCGGCGCTGTCAGGGTCAGGTCAGGGTGCGCGTATCCGCGGGTCGCGATCCGCTCCATGGCGAGGAAGGAATCGATGAACGCGGAATTGCTGTCGGGCGCGGCCTGCAGGTCGTCGACCACCCCGACGGCCACCGCTTCCGCCTTCTCGGCGACGGCGACCGCGAAGGCGACGGACAGCAGAAGGGCATTGCGGTTGGGTACGACGTTCGGGCTCTCGCCGGACGACCCACTCTTGTGATCCGGCACGTCGACGGTCGGGTCGGTGAGTGAGGAGCCGCTCAGGAGCTTGCCGACGGGGCTGAGATCGACGACGTCGTGCGGCACCCCGAGCGACCGAGCCGCCTTCGCGGCGAACTCGTGCTCGACGAGATGACGCTGGCCGTAGTTCACGGACAGCAGGTGGAGTGTGTGTCCTTGCGCCTGGAGGTGGTAGGCCATGGTGACCGAGTCCAGGCCGCCGGACACGATTGCGACAGTTTTCGGCATGCGTCGCCTTCCGGCAAACGGAAATGGAGGGAGGATCAGTACGTATGGATCACGGCAGCGGTGTGCTGTGCACCGAAACAGCGGCGGCCGTGAGGGCGTCCGTCACGGCGCCGGCGTGGCCGGGACGAGCAGCCGGGTCGCTTGGTTGCCTTTGCGGTAGGTCAGTTCGACTTCGGGCCGCGGACCGTCCAGCCTCGTGGTGACGGTTCGCTCCTCGCTCCACCCGACCAAGCGGTACTCGTGTCCACCGAGGGCCACCAGCGGGAAGAGGTGCTCCTGGGGAGATCGAATGGCAAGGCCCGTGCCGGTGTCGACGATGCTGAAGGTGGCCTGCGGCTGCGGGCCGGTGAGCGACCCGAACTCCTCCACCTCCAGCAGGTGCGCCGGCGCGTCGAACGAACACCGCGCAGCTTCCCGCTCTCGGTCGGTCGTGGCCACGGCCGGACGGTTGTAGAGCACATCCGAGCCGTTGAAGTAGTCGGCCCAGTCAGCCGGGAACAGCTGTGCGAGCTCCGGTGTGACGAGCACGTCCACGACGAGATGCACCCGATGCTCGGGACCGAGGTTCTGGATCTGGTGCTTGCGGCTGAAGTCGCCGAACCAGAACTCACCGGGCTGCCAGCGATAGATCTCTCCGTCGAGGTCCAGCGAGGCTTCCTCGTGGGTGATGACCGGGATGTGCAGCCGGGCCACACCCCAGTCCGGGGCGAACTTGGAATCGGAATGGAGGTATCCGATGACGCCGGGTCCAAGATCCAAGAATCGGGCCGCGTAGAGGGGTCCGGGAATCGAGCGCAGGACCTCCCGCACGTACGGCATGTGGTCCAGCCACTCGGTGTCGGCGAACTCCGCGCTGCCGGCGCCCCCCGCGTCGGTACGTGTCTTGTCACCACCGGGGCTGCGCACCGGGAGGCAGCGCCAGTCCTGCTCGGCCCACCTGGACACTCGCCCGTTCTCGTACGAGCTCTGCTCATCCCACAGGTGGTCGCGCGCAGTCATGAGGTCGGCCACCAGCCGGTCGGCGTCCAGCTCGGGGAGCAGGCGAGCCGCTCCCGCAGGCGTCGAGGAGCCATTTTCGTTCATCGTTGTCCTTTCATGTCGACCGGACCGGAGCGGCGGGGTACTTCGACAGCAGTGAGACCGCGACGACGGTCCCGCGGGCACCTGGCAGGGCCATGAATTCGCGATAGCCCTGCAGCGCTCCCGAACCGTGCGATCCCGTCGCCGCACCACCTGGATCGCTCACTGCTTTCGCTGTCTGAGTCGGATGCTCGTCACGCCCGGAGCAAGTCGAACAGCTCGCCCCGGAGCCCGGGGTCCGTGCTGAACTCCCCGCGATATGCGGTCGATGTCATCTGCGCGGCAGCCTTGATGCCGCGCATCGACATGCAAAGGTGCTCGCCCTTCGCTATGACCGCGACGTCCGGGGTGCCGCTCAGGGTGCTGATCTCGAGCGCGATCTGGTCCACGAGGCGCTCCTGGACCTGCAGCTTGTGCGCGTACTGATGGGCGACCCTGGCAAACTTCGACAGGCCGAGCAGTTGCCCCGTCGGGCGGTACGCGATCGTCACGGAGCAGTTGAACGGCAGGAGGTGGTGCTCGCACAGCGACCAGACCTGAATGTCCGAGACGACTACGAGCTGGCTCGTGCCGATGGACTCGAAAAGAGTGCCCAGCGAACCCGGGTCGTAGTTGATGAACTCTCGCCACCAGCGGGCGAACCGCGCAGGTGTGTCGCGCAGTCCGTCGCGATTCGGGTCCTCGCCGATCTCCTCCAGCAGTCGGCGGGCGATCTCGACCAGTGGATCCTCGGTCGTCCTCGGCGCTGACGGGTCACCATCGAGGTCCAATTCTGTCACCGACATGCGGTCACCTTTCGTTCGGGCTTCGGCGTTACTGACCTCACGGCCGGTACTCGGCCCAAGTCTTGGGGGTTTCTGAGATACGCACGCAGGTCAACTCGGGGAACTCCACTGACCATGTCTTGTAAACCCAGGCTGCCATATTCTCAGCCGTCGGGTTTTCGTCCATCACATCGTTCAGATGCCGATGATCAAGATGATTGTCGAGCCAGACCTTGAATGCGGACAGTTCTCCGTAGTCTCGAACGAAGCCCACGGGCAACAGATCCGTATCGTCGGCTCCGAGCTCCAACTCGATCACATAGTTGTGCCCGTGCATCCGGGCACACTGATGTTCAGGAGCAAGGCCGGCGAGCTGATGACTGGCCGAGAATTCAAATTTCTTCGTGATTCGAAAAGCCATCGATCCGAGTTCCCTTCTCCTTTGCGTGTGCTGTTGCTCACACGCCGCGTTTTTCGTCCCACAACAAGGTGTGCAGTCTGGTTGTCAGGTTCCAGCCGCGCTTCACCACCGCGTCGGCCAACTCGCTCATGTGTTTTGTGACATCGTCGGCGGTACGCCCGATCGGCATGATCCATACCGAGGGCAGTTCGAAGGTGGCAACCAGCTGGGCCACTTCGTCGAGATCGCCGGTGTTCTGGCAGACGAACTTGAACGTGCTTCCCGGAAGTGCCGAAAGACTGGTGAGTGCGGCAGGGACGATCCTGCGCTGCAGGGGGTCGCCCGAGTGCGACAGCTTCGGCGAGACGTTGAACCTGACGCCGGCGGCGATGAGTTCGGGGTGCGCGGCGTGCGTCCCGTTGGTCTCGATCTCGATCTCTTTACCGCGTCCGGTCAGTTCTGCCACCAGCGGAATCAGTCGCTCTTGCTGACCCAGGGGCTCACCGCCGGAGATCACGATCAGCTCGGTGTCGAATCCGAGCAATTCTGCGACGACCTCTTCGACCGGGCGGCGGTGCAGCTCCTTACGCGGATCGTGGGCGACCCCGCTCTCAGCGGCTCCGGTCCAGTCCCACGTGTATGGCGTATCGCACCACGAGCACGACAGGTTGCACCCGCCGAGTCGCAGGAACGCGCACCTGCGTCCCAGGGACCGACCCTCGCCCTGGATGGTCGGACCGAAGATTTCGTTCACTACGAGATCCTGCTCCATGGCGCACCGTTTCCTATGAGTGGGACGGGTCGACGGCCGCCGGCTTCTGCGCCTGCACTATGAACCAATGCCGACTCAGCCGGACGCCCTGATCGTCGGTCACCGCGGCGACATATCGATCGAACACCTCTTTGTCCGCCGCGGAATCGTAGTTCTCGACGATCGGCACTTGGTGCAGAAAAGTGTCCAGATCGCCCGCCGAGTGGTAGAACTCCTCGAACCGGAACGCCTGGTTTCTTGTCACAACGAAGCCTGCATCGGACAGTTCTTGAGCAATCCCCTCCGACAAGGGCCTGCCGTTCCAGCTGCCGAAGTCCTGGCCGCGACCGAACGCTTCCTTCAGCTCGCGCGCGTCCTGCTCCCCGATCCCCATGTACATCACGACCCCACCGGGGCGCAGCACCCGCTCGAATTCACGGGCCATCAGCGGACCGCGGCGGGAAGTGACCACATCGGCGTACCCATCGGGCAGCCCCGTGTGGGCCGCGTCGCACAGTTCAAACGTGACGTGCGACAGACCTGCCTCCGCTCGATACCGCGCGGCGCATTCCAGCATCGACGTCGACAGATCTATCCCGGTTACGGCGCCGTACGTACGAGAGATGCGCAACAAACTACGCCCGTCGGCGCAGCCGACATCCAGCAGTCGGGCGTGCGGCGCTCCCAGTGCGGTCGCCAGTTCATCGAAGACGGCGTCGGGACGGCCGTCGGGGAATACGTCGGTGCTCCGCGCATCGCTCAAGTAGCCGCCGAACCGCTCGGCCACCCGGGAGTAGAACTCCGCGTCCATCGTCATCGGCCGTGCACCTTCCCCTGAGCCACGGTCAAGGAGAGGCCCTGGTGCGCACGCACCGGTTCCTTCCTCTTCCGTGGGAACTCCCTGACAAGGTCTACCGCTGCTGTCGAGGGAGTCTTTGTGCTGCGCTGCGATTCGGTTTCCGGGACGCCGAACGCGGCGGGCGTCACCACGTCCCGGGTCACTACGGTCATTCGGACCACTCCTTGAGGCCGTCCCCTGAAGGGGCGCCGAGGTCGGCAGGACCCAATCTCCGGTGTCGCCCTATCGGCCCGGCATCACGGCGCATCCACGGCGGGACGGGGCCGGGATAAGACGGTGATAGCGCGGGCATGCGGCCGCGATGGGCATCTGGCCCACGCTGGTTCCAGCAACGCCCGGACAGATTGCGTAACGGGTGGCGAAGGGAGGAGAACTGAATGGCCATCAAGAAGCTGCCGGCTGCCGCGGGGGCCGTCGTCGTGCTGATCCTGGGCGCTGTAGGACATCAGCACGGCGTGGAGCAGGGCCCGGTCGCCGTGACGCCTGCCGACGGCCCACCCGCCGACAACACGCCGTGGACGTGACCGGCCGGCATGTCTCCTGGTGTCAGCTGACCGATGTCACGGGCTTGCCCAGGATGGCAACGATGTCGGCTCGTACGGCAGCGGCTCCGCTGTGGTCGAGGATCCGTTCGCGGATTCTGGCTGCTTGCGAGTAGTACTGGAGGGCTTGTTCCAGGCGACGCAGATCGACATTGACCCGGCCGAGGTCGTGCAGCACATAGCCTTCTCCGACCAGGTCGCCGCGCGCCCTGACCATGGCGAGGACTTCGAGCAGGGTCCGCTCCGCCGTCTCGTACTGCTGCTGGTACATCAGCATCTGGCCCAGCCGCCGCAGCACGAGGGCTTGGCCCCGGTCGAAGCCGGCTGACCGGCAGATCCCGAGGGCCTCGTCGAGGTATGAACGGCTTCGCGTGAAGTCTGCTCGCCGCATCGTGATGTGCGCCATCTCGCCGAGCACGTATGCACGGCCGATGACGTCGTGCACCCGCACGAAGTGACGCTCGGCGCTCTCGTAGAGGGCCAGCGCCCCGTCGTCGTCGCCCTGGTGCCGTTCGATGCGCGCCAGGTCACGCAGGCACAGTGCCTGGCCACGCACCTCACCAACCCGCTCGAACATCTCCAGAGCGGTGCTGAGGTAGGGGCCGGCTGCTTCATGCTCGCCCCGGTAGAGGTGCAGGGTCCCCAACGAGCCGAGTACGGCTGCCTGGCCCCGTTCGTTGCCGGCCTCCTGTACCGCGGTCAGCGCTACCTGATGTGTGCGCTGCCAGAGGTCGGGGTAGCCACGGGCCTCGAAGAGCGTCACCAAAGTGGTGGCCAGCTCCCAGCACAACTCGTCCAGCCCGTACCGGGCCGCCAACTCGACCGCGTTCAACAGGTTGGTCTGCTCGCTCTCCAGCCACCCGAGCGGGTCGCGGAGGCACCGCCGGACGAGGTCCTCCGGCGGATGCCACCGTTCGCCCCGGCCCGCCACGATGGTGTACGCACCGCCGTAGATCTCCTTGTGCGCCCGCTCCGCGAGCGCCATCCAGCCACCGACCATACGCCGCACCGCCCCGACACGATCCGCTTCGGGAATCTCCGCAGCCAGCCTTTCGTGGGCCAACATCCTTACGATCTGCGAGAGTCCACCTCGCAACTCCCCGCCCTGGTCCATGGCGGTGATGTCGAGGAGCCGCATGTCGATGAGCGGTTCCAGCAGGTCAGCGGGGTGCGGCGTGCGGTCGTCGATAAGGGCGGCACCCAGCCAGCTCGGAATCTCCGCCCCCTCGGCCAGGCTGAGCAGGCACAACAGGCGACGGTCGGCCGCCGCCAGACCGTCATAGCTGAGTGAAAGACTTGCCCGGATCGACAGCTCGCCGTGTGCCAGCTCGTCCAACCGGCGGTGCTCGTTCTCCAGCCGGTGCCACATGGAGGTCAATGACCAGTGCGGGCGCGCCGCCAGACGCGCGCCGATGATACGCAGCGCGAGCGGCAGACCGCCCACGAAACGTATGAGGACCCGCGCTGCGTCCACCTCACCCTCGATCCGACGCCCCCCAATGATCCGTCCAAGCAGTTGGATGGCCTGTTCCTGGTTCAGCGGCTCCAGGTCGAACCGGCGTGTGCCCGGCAATGCCGTGAGCTGGCTGCGGCTGGTGACCAGCACGCCGCTGCTGCCGGTTCCGGGCAGCAGGGCCGTCACCTGCGACTCGCTCACCGCGTCGTCCAGCAACACCAGGATCCGGCGACCGGCCAGCAGACTGCGATACATCTCCGCGCGCTCGTCAAGCGCATCGGGGATGGCCTCGCCAGGTATGCCCAGCGCTCGGAGGAACCGGCCCAACGCCTGAGCCAGCTCCACCGGTTGTCCGCCCGGCCCTCGCAGGTCGCAGTAGAGCTGCCCGTCCGGGAAGTACTCGGTTGCCAGTCGGTGCGCCACGTGCGTGGCCAACGTGCTTTTGCCGACACCGGGCCTGCCAAGCACCAACGTCACGTTCAGCGGCCCTTTTCCCTGGCCCTCGGTGACGGCGTCGCAGACCGCTGAGACGATCGTGTCGTCGGCTACGAAATCGCCGATGTCGGCGGGCAGTTGCCTCGGGGTGACGACGAGGTCGGGATCGGCACCACGCTCTTGCACCGGCTGAGGGACTTGCGTTGCCACGACGCCACGCGGTTCGGGTTGCTCAGCCAGTGCCAGGCTGGGGCTGTCGGTCAGGATTGCCTGCGCCAGGTCGCGTAGTTCCCTGCCCGGGTCCAGGCCCAGTTCCTCGGTGAGCATCGCGCGGCCCTGGTGGTAGGTAT